>CAJQQC010000047.1 GCA_905480385.1 uncultured Winogradskyella sp. | reverse complement strand
TTTATTTTAATGCCAAAATCTTTGAAAAATGTTATAATTCTATTCAGAAAAGAGAAAACAAAGAGCTGTTCGGAATATTTGAAAATAAATAAATAAAAAAAACCACAATCTAATTGTGGTTTTTGGAAGCGGAGAAAGAGGGATTCGAACCCCCGGAGGTGTGACCCTCGCCAGTTTTCAAGACTGGTGCATTCGACCACTCTGCCATTTCTCCAGTGTGTCTCATTAGGTATTCCCTAAATGCGGATGCAAATATAAAATCCTTTTTTGCTTTAGCCAAAGCTTTTTCATGTTTTTTATTTCTCGTAATTTTTTATGATAAAAAACAAATACATTTCAATCAACAATTGTAATTTCGGCACAATAAATGCTTATATCATCGTTATAATCAAAAAACTTATTAAATGAAACAAGTTTTAATAATTGCAGTACTTTTTTTGACTTTTTTTAGCAATGGACAAAACAAAACTATACCCTTTGGTGAAAAACTAGTTTTTACAGCATCCTATAATATGTCTGGATTGTTAACAGACATTGCGCAAGTTACTATGGAAACAAGCAAGATAAAAACATCTTCTAGCACTCTGATGCGACTTAAATGTACAGCAGCAACCTTTAGTAATTTTGATAATTTTTTTAAGGTTAGGGATTTGTATGAAAGCTATGTAAGTCCTACAAGTCTAACACCATACTTATACAAACGTGATATTAATGAAGGTGGCTATTATAAATTTATGCAGTACAAATATCGTCGTAAAACAAAGACAGTAGAAAGTATTAAGAAAAAATATCGAAGTGATGGTACTATTTGGGAAGAAAAAAAACAACTTACAATCAACAGCTCTACAAAAGATTTAGTTGCTACACTTTATACTCTTCGTAATCTAGATATAGATAAAGCTGGTGTTGGTGATGCTTCAAGTTTTAAAGTTTTATTTGATAATGAAGAAACAACTGTTGTGTTTAAGTACATGGGTAAAGAAACCATTTCATCCAAAATAGGAAAAAAAGAATGCTATAAAATAGCCATTAGCCTCAGAGGTTCTGACCTTCTCAAGGGAAATAATTCTAATATCATATGGCTAACTGCTGATGCTAATAAAGTTCCTGTACTGGCAAAGTTTAAAATACCTGTAGGAAATGGTGAGCTTAAAATCAAATCTGCAACTGGTTTAAAACATTAATAGTATGAAAAAAGCACTAATAATTCTTGGTTTTATTTCGGCAATATTAGCTGTAATTCTTTGTGTAACACCGTTATTTAAAATTGCTGTTTTTCCAATAATTGCTGCATTTTTGTGTGGATTAGGTTTAATTTTTTTAACTAAGAAAAAACAGATAAAAACAAAGGCAATTCAGTATATATTCCTTTTAAGTATTATTGCTCTAGTGTTTACTATCTACAAAAGTATTTTTGTGAAAACTGAAATTGGAAATACTGAAGGACTTGAGCAACTTGATGAATCTTCTGAAGAGGACGCAATTAAAGAATTAGAGGATTTAGAAATTGATTTCTAATTTTGAATACAAATTCCTTTTTTCTGTTATTTTTGAAGTCATAAATAATAGTACATGAGATTTATAGTTGCTTCAATTCTACTCCTAGTTGGTACATGCTCTAATCAAAGACATAGTGAAAAAGTAAGAGATTTAAAAGCTTCCATTGTATATGATAATACGTCTCAGGTAGATACCTATGTTAAAACAATAACCGAAAAAGATTTAAAAAAACATCTTTACGAAATCGCATCAGATAAATATGCTGGAAGAATGGCTGGCGAAGATGGACATAATGACGTTTGTAATTATTTAAGAACACAATATGACTCATTAAACATAAAAAGCACACCCAGTTATCCAAATTATTACCAAACTGTACCTAAGTCTTATTTACCCCAAGAATTAAATAAGTCACAAAATGTAATCGCTTTTATAGAAGGTACTGAATTCCCTAAAGAATATCTTATTATATCTGCACACTCTGATCATATGGGAGTTGTTGATGGTCAAGTTTATAACGGTGCGGACGATAATGGTTCTGGAACGTCTGCAATTTTGGAAATCGCTGAGGCTTTTAAACTAGCAGAGGAAAATGGAATTAAGCCTAGGCGAAGTATTGTATTTCTTAATGTAACTGCAGAAGAACACGGCTTATATGGATCAAGTTACTATGTCGAAAATCCACCTTTTCCTTTAGAAAAAACTATAGCCAATCTTAATACTGATATGATTGGTAGAATTGACAAAAAACATATTAATAATCCAAACTATGTTTATCTCATTGGATCAGACCGTATAAGTACAGAGTTAGATTATATTGTCCGAAATGCAAATGATGAATTCACTAATCTCGAACTTGATTATACCTATAATGCGCTTAATGATTCAAACCGCTATTACAGTCGTTCTGATCACTATAATTTTGCGTTAAAAGATATCCCTGTTATATTTTTCTTCAATGGAGAACATTCTGATTACCACAAAGCTTCGGATACTATAGATAAAATTAATTTTGAAGTCCTTAAGAAAAGAACACAACTCATATTTGCTACAGCTTGGTATCTTGCAAATTCTGATAATCCACCAAATAAAGAGCTGCTTTAATGTGTTTATTTGTTAACATATTATTATTCTGAATTGGTTCAATATATAATCTGTAAATTTGTTTTTTTACAACATATAAAAACATCAATACTTTTTAAAATATATTTTATGATGAAAAAATCTATTTCAATTTTATGCTTAATGGTCATTTTAACTACTTGTAAAGGTGGAAAAACAAATAACACTAAATCTTCTGTACCTGCAAACCCTGCTGATTATGCGAAAACAATAACCCAAGAAGAACTCAAAACCTTATTGTATAAATATGCTTCAGATGAATTTGAAGGTCGTAATACAGGAGAAAAAGGTCAAAAAATGGCAGTAGAGTATTTAAAAAGTCAATATAAGAGTATGGGAATAGGTACACCATATTCAGGAGATGATTATTTTCAAGAAGTTCCTTTACAAAAGCCATCTGTTGCAGTAGCCGAAGTATCAATAAATGGTAAGACATATGATGCTTTTACAAACCATATTATCTTAATACTTTCCAAGAGTCTAGATATTAACACTTCTGATGTAGTGTATGTTGGTCATGGTATTGATGACGAAAATTATTCTGATTATAAGGATATTGATGTCAAAGGAAAAGTAGTATTAGCAAAATCTGGAGAACCTAAAGATACTAATGGAAATTACGTAACTTCAGGTGATACTGAAGATACAAAATGGACTAATGGACGTCAATCCTTATCAAGTAAAAGGAATGCTGCACAAGAGAATGGTGCAAAAGCAATGCTATATTTTGACAGTGCACTATTTTCAAGATATGCCCCATTTTATCAAAGACAGTCAGAATCAGGTTTTTCTGGAAGGTTATCACTTAAAAGTGACTCAGGCGATTTTGCTTTTATGATGATTAATGAAGATATGGCAAAAGCAATACATGTTACAGTAAATGAAGATAGTTCAGTTAAGAATTTAAAGACTAGCCTATCCATTAAAGCAGAAAGAAAAGCCGAGGAAGTGATGTCAGAAAACGTAGTAGCATTTATCAAAGGCTCTGAAAAGCCTGACGAAATATTAGTCATCTCTGCACATCTAGATCATGAAGGTATTAAAAACGGTGAAGTATATAATGGTGCTGATGATGATGGTTCTGGTACGGTCGCAATTTTAGAAATTGCAGAAGCATTTCAACAAGCAGTAAAAGATGGACACCAACCAAAACGTTCTATACTATTTTTACATGTCACAGGTGAAGAAAAAGGACTTTTAGGATCTAGGTATTATACTGACATGGACCCAATATTTCCGCTTGAAAATACTGTAGCTGATTTAAATATAGATATGATTGGTAGAATAGATCCAAAACGTAAAGAAGGAGATCGTAACTATGTGTATTTAATAGGTAGCGATAAACTAAGTAAAGAATTACATGAATTGTCTGAAGAGGTAAATAAAAAATATACTAATGTGGAGTTAGACTATACCTATAACGATGAAAATGATCCTAATCGCTATTACTACCGATCAGACCATTACAACTTTGTGAAAAATAACATTCCAGTGATTTTCTATTTTAACGGCACACACGATGATTATCATAAACCATCTGATACACCAGATAAAATTGAGTATGACTTATTAGAGAATAGAACCCGATTGGTATTTCATACAGCTTGGGAAGTAGCTAATAGAGATAACCGTGTTGTTGTAGATTAAGCAGAATAATAGAATCTTACAACTTAGATTGTAACAAGTTTTTTAAAACAAAAAAAGCCTTTCAAAAATGAAAGGCTTTTAATTTTGGG
>CAJQQC010000046.1 GCA_905480385.1 uncultured Winogradskyella sp. | reverse complement strand
AAAGAAGGTGATGTGCTGTGTGTTATTGAAGCTATGAAACTTTTCAACGAAATAGAATCTGAAATTTCTGGTAAAATTGTAAAAGTTCTTGTCGACGATTCGTCTCCTGTAGAGTTCGATCAACCATTGTTTTTAGTTGACCCTTCATAACAATTAAAAGTTCCAATCTACAAATCTCAAAAATCCAGCTCTTGGAATTTGGTGCTTGGAAATTGAATTTTTTAACCAAAAAGTTATGTTTAAAAAAATATTAGTTGCCAATCGAGGAGAGATAGCGCTACGTGTTATCAGAACTTGTAAAGAAATGGGCATAAAAACTGTTGCTGTTTACTCAACAGCAGACGCAGATAGTTTACCAGTTAAATTCGCTGACGAAGCTGTTTGTATCGGTCCAGCGCCAAGTAATGAGTCTTATTTAAAAATGGCTAATGTCATTGCAGCTGCAGAAATTACAAATGCAGACGCTATACATCCTGGTTATGGCTTTTTATCTGAAAACGCAAAATTTTCTAAAATCTGTGAAGAGCACGATATAAAATTTATTGGTGCTTCTCCAGAGATGATTGACCGTATGGGTGATAAGGCTAACGCCAAAGCTACTATGAAAGCTGCTGGTGTTCCATGTGTCCCAGGAAGTGAGGGCATCATTGAAGATTATAAAGAATGTGAAAAACTTGCAAAAGAAACAGGTTATCCCGTTATGCTAAAAGCCTCTGCTGGTGGAGGTGGAAAAGGTATGCGAGCTGTTTGGAAAAAAGAGGAGTTAAAAGATGCTTGGGATTCTGCTAGACAAGAATCTAAAGCTGCATTCGGAAACGACGATATGTATATGGAAAAGCTTATTGAAGAGCCCCGCCATATAGAAATTCAAATCGTTGGAGACTCAACAGGAAAAGCTTGTCATTTATCAGAGCGTGATTGTTCTGTTCAAAGACGTCACCAGAAGCTAACAGAAGAGGTCCCTTCGCCTTTTATGACTAATGCGTTACGTAAAAAAATGGGGGAAGCAGCAGTTAAGGCTGCAGAATACATAAAATATGAAGGTGCAGGAACAGTTGAGTTCTTAGTTGATAAGCATCGTAATTTCTATTTTATGGAAATGAATACGCGTATTCAAGTAGAACACCCAATCACTGAGCAGGTTATAGATTTTGATTTAATTAGAGAACAGATTAAGGTTGCTGCAGGTGTTCCTATTTCAGGAAAGGACTACACTCCTAATCTACACTCTGTTGAGTGTAGGATTAATGCAGAAGACCCATATAACGACTTTAGACCGTCCCCAGGAAAAATCACTGTGTTACATGCACCTGGTGGTCACGGAGTGCGCCTTGACACTCATGTGTATGCGGGATATAGCATTCCACCTAATTATGATTCTATGATTGCAAAGTTGATTACAACTGCGCAAACTCGTGAAGAAGCTATCAATAAAATGAAGCGCGCTTTAGATGAGTTTGTTATAGAAGGTATAAAAACAACTATTCCTTTCCACAGGGCATTAATGGAACATCCTGATTATTTAGCTGGAAATTACACCACTAAATTTATGGAGGATTTTGAAATGCCAGAATCTGAAGAATAAAAAACTGAAAAGCCCTTTTGTTAGGGCTTTTTTTATAAATCTATTTTTTTAACATCTATTGGTTTCCCAAGGTAAATCAACTTCCAATCTTCACCAACCTCTATTTGGTTATTGTCCGAGGATATGATAATCAATTCGTCATTAGTGTCTTTCAAAAATATAGGAATAATGTCTTTATCAGACTTTGTTAGCTCTACTATGCTTTGATAATGCTCCTTATTCTCAATTAAAACCTCTTGAACACTTGGGTATTTTTTACTAACATTAGTTAGAGATTCGTAATCATCTGTATGAGAAAACAAACCTTCTTTTGGGTTATTGTTTTCATCTCTCATCTCTTCTTTAGATACTAAACGAAAAGAGCCGTTTTCACCAAATTGTTTTCCAAACTTATTGATTGCATATCTGTTAATGTCCGAACTTCCAGTTAATGCCATTAGGTAACCAACATCGTTAAGTTCAATGTTGTCATTTAAAGTGTTTGTATAAATATCTGTTGAGATGGCCTCTAGGCCCATTTCTCTAGCTTTTTCAATATTTGTTTGGTTGCTATCTATAACAACAACATTTCTTCCATTATTATCAAGATATTGTGCTAATAATCTTGATACTTTTGATGCTCCAACAATTAAAATACCATCAGACTTGGTTAAAAAAACACCTACTATCTTTGCAAAAAATCTTGCTGTTGTAGCATTAAGTAAGACTGTCCCTAAAACAATCATAAACACTAACGGTGTAATATATTCAGCGCCTTCAACGCCTTGTTTCATAAGCTTGCTTCCAAATAAAGATGCTATTCCCGCAGCAACAATACCTCTTGGTCCAACCCAACTTACAAAAAGACGTTCATTTAATTTTAAATTAGAGCCTTGTGCGCTAGCAAAAACGGCTAGGGGTCTTATAATGAGAACTACTATTAAAAATAAAGCTATTGTTTCCCAATTACATAATAAGTATAAGTCTTCAATGTTAATATTTGCTGCCAACAGAATAAATAATATTGAGATCAACAGCACACTCAATGACTCTTTAAAATATAAAAGCTCCTTTAGATTTTCTAACTTTCCATTGCCTAAGACCATTCCCATAACTACAACAGCCAAAAGGCCTGACTCATGAGCAAATATCTCAGATTCTACAAAAACTAAAAGAACAACTGATAGCGAAACTACATTTAACAGGTAATGAGGAATAAACTTTTTGTTTATTGCAAAAGCTAAACCATGAGCAAAAGTGAAGCCAAAAGTAGTCCCAAATAATACAATCTTACCAAACTCCATAAAGGCTGTTTTTGTAAAACCACTATCACCCTCGACACTTATAAACTCAAAAACCAATACCGCAACTAAAGCACCTATTGGATCTATTAAGATCCCTTCCCACTTCAGTACTGCAGAAAGGTCCTTTTTAAGTGGTATGTTTCTTAGAATCGGTGTTATTACTGTTGGCCCAGTGACTATAATAAGTCCCGAAAATAAGAATGAGAGCTCCCAACTTAATCCAAATAAAAAATGAGCAGATACACCCGCTCCAAAAAAGGTAATTACAGCGCCAACAGTTATTAGCTTAGTGATTACAGGGCCAACATTTTTAACCTCGTTTCGTTTTAGCGTTAAACCTCCTTCAAAAAGAATGATACTAATGGCTAGTGATACAAAGTAATAAAGACTGTCTCCCGGAAAAAGACCTGTTTCTCCATTCCAAATGGGTTCTATCCATTTTTTTCCGTCTTCAGATAAAAATTCTGCAGCAATTGGGCCCACTAATAAGCCTACTAAAATTAAAGGCAAAATAGCTGGTATCTTAAAACGCCAAGCCACCCACTGTGCCAATATGCCTAAAATTACGATTCCCGCTAACTCTAACATAAAAATTATTTTTTGTGAAGTTAATAATTCTAGATTTTATAAAAATTAAAACTATTAAAAAATCAAAAGGTGACATATACAAAGCTATTCGCTTAGCTTTTGCTTTTGGCAATGAGCTAACACTTATACATGTTGGTGATTCTTACGAAGAAAAAACAAAAAGGTTAATGATATTTTAGGCGAAAAATAGAGTCGATTGAAGGTTCTTTTACAGATGACATTACTCAATTTTTTCGAAAATAAAGCCCGCTAACACCTAAAGTCTAATCGCGACAGTTTATTAATTTTTAGTCGAGACAGTTTAGAAAATATCAAAGAATTAAAAACACTTTACGGTTTTGGGTAATTTCTAAAAGACATGGTTTCTTAAAAAAAGTTTAAGTGCTCTGTAAATCCTTCGATATTTCTTAATTTGCATTACTTATAAAATGTGCACTTTAAAAGCACTTTTACATCCATGAAATTATACCCGATTGAAGCAGGAAATTTTAAATTAGATGGTGGCGCTATGTTTGGTGTTGTTCCTAAATCGCTCTGGCATCGAACCAATCCAGCAGACAATAATAATTTGATTGATATTGCTGCGCGCTGTTTGTTAGTAGAGGATGGTAGTCGCCTTATATTAATTGACACCGGGATGGGCGATAAACAAAGTGATAAGTTTTACAGCTATTACCATCTTTGGGGTGATGATTCTATTGATAACTCTTTAGCCTGTTTTGGATTTCATCGAAATGATATCACCGATGTATTTATGACGCATTTGCATTTTGACCATTGTGGTGGAACTATTCAATATAACAAAGATCGTACGGTTTTAGAACCTGCTTTTAAAAATGCCACGTTTTGGA
>CAJQQC010000045.1 GCA_905480385.1 uncultured Winogradskyella sp. | reverse complement strand
TTATTTATAACTTCTTTCTTTTACTTCGATATTTTCGTACACTAAATCTTCTTTATGTAAGACCGCATCTTTAGGTTCACTCTTGTATTCCCAGGCAGAGACAAACTGAAATTCCTTGCGACGTGTCGCCTCTCCTTCAGTAGTTTGATATTCTTCTCTAAAGTGACCTCCTGCTGATTCTTCTCTTACCAAAGCATCTTTAGCAAACAGTTCTCCTAGCTCTAAGAAGTCCGCAACGCGACCTGCTTTTGCTAACTCTTCATTATACTCATTTGCTTCTCCAGGAACTCTTACCTCTTTCCAAAATTCTGCTCTTAATTCTGCAATTTCTACAATCGCTTCTTTTAGATCTTTCTCATTTCTAGCCATTCCGCACTTATTCCACATAATTTTCCCTAAGCGCTTATGGAAATGGTCTACTGATTTTGAACCATTATTATTAATAAGTTTATCAATGGTTTCAGTAACATTCTTTTCAGCTTCATCAAACTCTTTGGTATCCGTTGATATTGGTCCAGTTCTAATATCGTCTGCTAGATAATCACCAATGGTATATGGTAATACAAAATAACCGTCTGCTAAACCTTGCATTAATGCAGATGCACCAAGTCTATTTGCGCCGTGATCAGAAAAATTAGCTTCACCTATTGCATATAAACCAGGAACAGTAGTCATTAAATTATAATCTACCCAAACACCACCCATGGTGTAGTGAACCGCTGGATAAATCATCATTGGTGTTTCGTATGGATTTTGATCAACAATTTTTTCGTACATCTGAAATAAGTTTCCGTACTTATTCTTTACAATTTCTTGACCCAATTTTTTTACTAGAGCATCATCATTTTCATCTAATCCTTTGACGTGTGCTTGCTCTTTCCCATAGCGCATAAATGCAGATGCAAAATCTAAAAATACAGCTTCACCTGTTTGGTTAACACCATAACCTTCGTCACAACGTTCTTTTGCAGCTCTTGATGCGACATCACGAGGTACTAAGTTTCCAAATGCTGGATAACGACGTTCTAAGTAGTAATCTCTATCCTCTTCTGCTAAATCGGTCGGTTTTAAGCTTCCATTTCGAATAGCCTCGACATCTTTTTTATGTTTTGGTACCCAAATACGTCCATCGTTTCTTAAAGACTCAGACATCAATGTTAATTTTGATTGATGGTCTCCAGAGACAGGAATACATGTTGGATGAATCTGTGTATAACATGGGTTTGCAAAGTAAGCACCTCGTTTGTGTACTTTCCAAGCGGCTGTTACGTTAGAACCCATAGCATATGTTGAAAGATAAAATGCATTTCCATAACCACCTGTTCCTATAACTACAGCATGAGCAGAGTGTCTTTCAATCTCACCAGTAACTAAATTACGAGCTATAATGCCTCTTGCTTTTCCATCAACTACAACTACATCTAACATTTCGTGACGGGAGTACATTTTTATTTTACCACGACCAATCTGACGATTCATAGCAGAATAAGCACCTAATAATAATTGCTGACCTGTTTGCCCTTTGGCATAAAACGTACGTGATACTAATACACCTCCAAACGAACGATTATCTAGCAATCCACCATAGTCTCTAGCAAAAGGAACACCCTGAGCTACACATTGATCAATAATATTTGTAGATACTTCTGCTAAACGGTGAACATTAGCTTCCCGAGAACGGTAATCACCACCCTTTACAGTATCGTAAAATAATCGGTATGTAGAATCGCCATCTCCTTGATAATTTTTTGCAGCATTAATTCCGCCTTGTGCGGCAATAGAATGCGCACGTCTTGGTGAATCTTGAAAACAAAACGCTTTTACATTATAACCTAACTCAGCTAAAGTTGCTGCAGCAGAACCACCGGCCAAACCTGTACCAACAACAATGATGTCTATCAAACGTTTGTTTGCAGGATTTACTAAGTTGATTTTATTTTTATGATTGGTCCACTTATCTGCAAGTGGGCCTTGAGGTATTTTTGAATCTAAAGCCATATTATATGTTTTTAGTGTCCTGTTAAATGATGAAATAATGCGATGAAGATAAATCCTAATGGAATACCAATAGAGTATACTTTAGCAAAACCTTTGAGTCCTTTGGTGTACTTATTATTAGCACCTACAGATTGAAATGCAGAGTTAAAACCATGTAATAAATGTAGGCTTAATAATACAAATGCAACAATATAAGCACCAACGCGCAGCGGACTGTGAAATTTCTCTACTAACTCATAGAAGTATCTATACTCGCCATTATGCATTCCACTCATATCACCAACTATATACTTTGTGTTGATTTCTGGAATCCAAAAATCAATAAAGTGAAGTACCATAAATGCCAATACAACAGCACCAGTTAATAACATATTACGGCTCATCCAAGTTGAATTTGCACTACCGTTATTTTTAGTATAACTTACTTTACGCGCTTTATTGTTTTTAATTTCTAAAACAAATCCCATCACAAAGTGAAAAATAACACCAAAAATTAAAATCGGTTGTAAAATGAATTGAACCGCCCAAAACGTTCCCATGAAATGAGAAGCTGTGTTAAAAGCATCTGCACTAAATACAGATAAGATGTTGATAGCAAAATGTTGAAGTAAAAAAAACATCAGGAAGAGTGCCGAAAGTGCCATGGCAAACTTTCTTCCAATCGAAGAATTTAAAATTCCGCTCATTGTCGAATAAATCTTTTTGTTAGTGCAACAAAGATACTGTGCAATTGGCGTATTGCCAACTGCTCTGTATTGTAATTACCTATTTAGAATGATTATAACTTAAAAATCAAATCTAGGATTTACAATCGTGTTGTAAATAGACCCAAATGTATTACTAAAACCAACATTAAAACGGTAGCAAAAGTGAGCTTATAATTAATAGCTTCAAACTCTTTTTGCCAATAAAATCAATCTCATAGCTGCGACCACCAGCACCATTTTTTTGGGTCATCAAAAAATGTGAACATCTCTTAAATCTTGATCACGTTCAAATTGAACGTTTCCTAAATTTTGACATTTAAACTCATCTTCACAGGGCTCACAATCCAAAAAAATTATTAGATATTAATTGGGTTCTTCTTTTGCAATAAGGTTAAATGAAAGGCTGAAAAATACCAGTAAAAAAGCGATTAAACATAATGATTTGATTGATAAGTATTAGCTAGGAATAAACCTAGTCACTTCATTAACGCTGAACCTCCATTTTTTGTTAAATGTAACATAAGCATATTCTTATTTAAACTAATTTTTAATTTTTTAGATTATCAACTACTTGATTATCAGTTCGGTTGAAACACCATTAACATCAACAAAGTACTTGCCTTTTGGTAAATAATATTTTCCGTTACTTGCCTTAGCTATCTTTAACTCTTTATCAACTTTCATGAGTATTTTTCGACCTTGTTCTGATAATTCTAAATTATAACTCAAATAGTTATACCCTTTTTCTGCATCTACCATCATACTATTTAATTCATCACCATCTTTAGATAAGATTTTTATGGTCTTTTTCGCATTTGAGTTGCTAAACATCACAATAGTCGTCTCAGGCTCATTGGCTTCTGTATATTGACTTCGAGAACTTCCCCAACGGCTTGAATGACGTACAGAATTTATGCCAAAAAGTGTAATAGAATTAACCATCATATCAGAATTCATCACTTGAAGATTCGCAATATTTGTTTTGTAGATACTTCTCCCATGCGTGCCTATCAAAAGGTCTTTTGCATCAGGTTGCATCACAATATCGTGTACCGCTACATTAGGTAATCCTTCAGAAAATACCTCCCAAGAATTTCCGCTGTCAAAAGATACATAAGCCCCATTGTCTGTCCCTAGGTATAAGATATTTTCATTTTCAGAATCTTCACGTATAACATTAACTGGTGATGCTGGGATATTCCCGCTGATATCTTCCCATGTTTGTCCATAGTTATCACTCATGTATGCATACACTTTAAAATCGTCCCAACGGTATCCGTTTAAGGTCACATAAACACGTTCTTTTTTATGTTGCGATGCAATCACACGACTGACCCATAAATCTTTTGGTAATGATGCAGAAATATTTAACCAAGTATCACCGCTATTTTTTGTAATGCTCACAACACCATCGTCACTACCTGTGTATATTAATCCAAACTGAAATGGACTTTCGCTAATTGTGGTTAAAGTACCGTAAGCTACATTTCCTTTTTTACCACCATTGGTTAGGTCATCACTTATAGCTTCCCAATCGTCACCTTGGTTCATAGAACGCATCAATTTATTACCTCCAAAATACAAGATATCTTGATTGTGTGGTGATAATAAAATTGGCGTTTGCCAATTAAAACGGTATGGACTTTCACCTAAGGTGTGTTGTGGTTGTATATATCTGCGTTCTCCAGTTTCAAGATTTAAACGAAAATAACTCCCAAACTGAAATCCTGTGTAAACCATATTAGAATTGCGACTATCAATCTGTATTTGCATACCATCGCCACCCATAATTGATTTCCAAGGATACTGACCGCGTTGGTGCCATCCTTTATTTTCGCGAGTATTATTTGCACCAACCCAAACACCATTGTCTTGTAATCCTCCATAGACATTATAAGGTTTTTCATTATCGACATTAATCGCATAAAACTGACCTACTGAAGGCGAGTTGTTTTTTATCCAATTCTCACCATCGTCATAAGAGATGTTAACACCACCATCATTCCCATTAACCAAATGATTTGGGTTTTTTGGATTTATCCAAAGCGAATGGTGATCCGCATGCACGTTTTCGGCACTAATTGACGTAAAGGTTTTTCCGCCATCCTTAGATTTTACGATTGGTACACCATAGATGTAGATATCGTTCTCATCGGCTGGCGATACATGTATATGTCCAAAGTAATACCCATAACTAGAATAAATACCATCCAAAAAGCCTTCATGTGTTTTTCCCCATGTTTGTCCACCATCGGTACTTTTATAAACCTCAGCACCAATAACGGGTGTATCAAACGATACTGCATTGGGATTCTCGAGATATTTTGCAAGGTCCGCTGGTTTTACTTTACCAGAACGTACCATAGCCTTTACAGCTTTTGCACTGTATTTTTCTTGGAATCTATTAGACCTTAAAAAGGTCGTTAGTTTTTTGTCGTCTAAGGCTAAAAAATCGGAAGTTGACATAGATTTAAAATCGCCTTTATCTAACCCTTTATTGTTGTCTGATGTTGAAGACTTTTTTAATCTTCGGTATTGGTTATCATGTACGGCGTAAACCACGTTATCATTAAATACCGCCATCCCAATACGACCAACACCATCACCATTTGGAAATCCACTTTTTTCAGTGGATACTTTTGTCCAAGTCTCACCAGCATCTGTGCTTTTATAAATAGCAGAATTACTACCATTACCTAAAAAATGCCAAGCCTTTCGGTCTTTAGTCCATGAGGTAGCAAACATGATATTGTAATTATTAGGGTTCTGTTGTAAGTCTATAATTCCACTCATATCATCGACATACAAGGTTTGCTTCCATGTTTTTCCGCCGTCTGTAGTTTTGTAAATACCGCGTTCGTTATTTTTAGAATACAGATGTCCTGTAACACCAACTGTAACTACATCTGGATTATCTGGGTGAATTAATAGCGGTGCAAAATGATGCGCATCCATCAAACCAACATTTGCCCAAGTTTGTCCATTATTGGTAGACTTTAAAATTCCTATTCCGGCATACGAAGAACGCGATGCATTATTCTCACCAGTACCTACATAGATAGTACGTGTTGGCCAGTGTACAGCAATATCACCTACATTTTGTGTGTCCGAAGCGTCTAAAATAGGGCTAAATGTTGTCCCATTATTATTGGTATACCAAACGCCACCAGAGGCATAACCGACATAAAATTCTGAAGGCAAATCTGGATTAACATCGATATCGACCACACGACCACTCATGATGGTAGGCCCAATATTCTGGAAAGGCACATTTTTTACCAGAGAGTTTTCTGCTAATTGTCTTTTTTGCTCCAGAGCTTGCTTTATAACATCCGCAGAAGTTGCTGACTGTTGCGAAAATCCTAAAATTGAAAATGTAAAAAGTAGAAACGTTAATAATTTTGAATAGTTCATGGTGGTTGTATTTTTTGGTGGCATGAAATTAACCAATCTCTTTTCAGCTTCAAAATTGCTAATAAAAGTTTAACAGATTCTCCAAACTTCTTGGGCTTGCGTTTTGGTTTGCTTATTTTTGGTTGCACTAAAATTACGAACTGCTTTAGCTCAGTATGACACTCAAAATATATAATCATGAAATACGATTTAATAGATCACAACCTCTTTATAAAAAACCGTAAAAACTTTGCTTCTGCTATGCAGTCAAACAGTCTAGCGGTATTTAACTCTAACGATATTTATCCTGTAAGTGCCGATAGTACGCTGCCGTTTGCACAACACCGTGACATTTTTTATTTAAGTGGTGTGGACCAAGAAGAAAGTATTTTGGTACTATTTCCGGATTGTCCTAATCCAAAAAATCGTGAAATTCTATTTCTGAAAGAAACTAATGAACATATTGCTGTTTGGGAAGGCGAAAAACTGACCAAAGAAAAAGCATTTGAAACCTCTGGAATCAAAACCGTGTATTGGTTGCAAGATATGGAGAAGGTTATGTTTGAGCTCATGACACAGTCCGAAACCATGTATATCAATACCAACGAGCATTACCGTGCTAGTGTAGAAACCGAAACCCGCGAAGACCGTTTTACAAAATGGCTAAAAGACAAATATCCGGCACATAATGTCGCTAAAAGCAATTCTATTTTACAACGCTTACGCTCGGTAAAAGACCAGATAGAATTAGACTTGATGCAAAATGCCTGTGATATTACTGAAAAAGGTGTACGACGCATTTTAGATTATGTAAAACCAGGCGTTTGGGAATATAATATCGAAGCCGAGTTTATGCATGAGTTTCTAAATAACCGCTCTAAAGGATTTGCGTACACTCCAATTATTGCAGCAGGTAATAATGCCAATGTGTTGCATTATATAGAGAACAACCAGCAATGTAAAGCTGGCGATTTAATACTTATGGATGTAGGTGCAGAGTATGCTAATTATTCCAGTGATTTAACGCGTACCATACCGGTTTCTGGTAAATTTACAGACCGTCAAAAAGCAGTTTACAATGCGGTAAACCGTGTAAAAATCGACGCTACAAAATTATTAGTTCCAGGCACGCTTTGGGCAGAATACCATGTCGAAGTTGGAAAACTAATGACATCGGAGTTATTAGGTTTAGGTCTTATTGATAAAGCCGATGTGCAAAACGAAAACCCAGATTGGCCGGCGTACAAAAAATACTTTATGCATGGCACAAGCCACCATATTGGTTTGGATACGCACGATTACGGATTATTACACGAGCCAATGCAAGCCAACCAAGTCTTTACAGTAGAACCTGGAATTTATATCCCAGATGAAGGTTTTGGGATTAGACTAGAAGATGATGTGGTTGTGCAAGAAACTGGAGCACCTTTTAATTTGATGAGAAATATCCCAATTGAAGCTGAAGAGATTGAAGATATCATGAACAGTTAATGGCTAACAAAAACAAATCATGGACCGAAGCCTTACTCGAAATTTTTAGAGTCATTCTTGAGGCTTTCGGTAAAAAAAACACCAAACGTACTTGGCACCAACATGTCGTGCCTTACGAAGATGGTTGGGCTGTCCGTCGCGAAGGCAATAAACGTATTACCTCTAAACATCGTAAGCAATCTACTGCTATCCGAAAAGCCAAAACCATTGCCAAACGTAAAAAAGCAGGGGTGATTATCCATCGCAAAAGTGGTGGTGTCCGCGAACGACTAGATTATAGCGATTAAAATCTTATAGTCCTTAAGTTTTTACTAACTTTTGGTCATGAAACAGTCCATTTTTATTTTACTCATTGCTAGCATGCTTGTCGGTTGCCAAGAAAGCTGGAAGTCCATACCTGTAGACTCCGTTAAAATTGACACCTTACAAGGGCAATCTTTATTGAAAAAACCACTGATAAGTCCACAATTAGAAGCTAAAGATTTTGCCAAAGTCAGCAGATACCTCAAAGCATTAGACACCTACAATAGTAATCCTATGAATCCCAATTTTATAATTTGGTTAGGTAGACGCATGGCGTATTTGGGCGATTATAAAAAGGCGATTGCCATTTATACCGAAGGTATTGAGAAACACCCAAAAGATGCCCGCATGTATCGCCATCGTGGACATCGGTATATTACCACGCGCCAATTGGACCTTGCCATCAAAGATTTTGAAAAAGCCGTAACGCTTATACAAGACACTAAAGATATTATAGAACCAGACGGCATCCCTAACCGTCTTAACCAACCTGTCTCTAGTCTGCACACCAACATCTATTACCATTTAGGTCTGGCCTATTATCTAAAAGCCGACTGGCCAAACGCTTTATCTAATTACAAAAAATGTTTAGAGGCTTCTACCAATGACGATATGCGTGTGGCGGCATCGCACTGGTTGTATATGATATTACAACGTTTGGAACGTCCCGAAGACGCCAATAAATTACTAGAACCTATACGCTTTAATATGCCAATTATAGAAAATAACGTGTACCATATGCTACTGCTCTATTATAAAGGTGATTTAATTGATAATGATTTGGATGCCAATAATTCTGGTGGTGTAAAAGAAGCCGCACATTACGGCATTGCGCATTGGCACCAGTACAATAACCAGTCAGAAACCGCGCTTGCCATGTACAATTATTTGGTAAAAAATGGTATTTGGACTGGCTTTGGGTACATTGCCGCTGAAGCAGAACTATCACGTATCCAATAGTTTTAAAATTAATTTGTCGTTGTAAGAATTTCTAATTCATATTTAAAGCCGCAAATTGTGGCTGGGCTTCAAAGACGTAACGCTGTAATTTTTGCAGCGTTTCTAACTTATCGCTGGTATTAACGAGCAAGGATATGTTATTATTGCTTCCGCCATAAGCAATCATGCGTACATTGACATCTTGCAACACCTGAAACAAAGCTGGCGTGTCTGGATGGTAAATAATATTGTTACCAACTAAGCAGGCGATACTCATGTAATCTTCGACTTCGACTTGTGCAAATTTTTGCAGTTCGCTTACAATTGTTTCTAAATTTGTAACATCATCAATAGTTAACGACACTGCAATTTCTGAGGTCGTAATCATGTCGATAGCGGTTTCGTAAGTTTCAAAAATCTCAAATACTTTTTTAAGGAAACCGTGCGCCAACAACATACGTACCGACTTAATTTTTATGGCTGTTATGCCATCTTTAGCAGCAATGGCTTTGATACCATCACCGTGCGTTTGGTTGGTAATTAATGTGCCATGTGCATCTGGTGCCATAGTGTTTTTTAATCGTAGCGGAATATCTAAACGACGAACTGGCATTACCGTTTGTGGGTGTAAAATCTTAGCTCCAAAATAAGCCAGCTCTGCAGCTTCGACATAAGACAAATACGATAAGGTTTTGGTATCGTTTACAAAACGTGGATCGTTATTATGAAAGCCGTCAATATCTGTCCAAATTTGTACCTCATCGGCTTCAATAGCTGCACCAATAATAGTCGCGGTATAATCGCTACCACCACGCTGCAAATTGGTGATCTCGCCATCTGTATCCAAACAAATAAACCCTTGTGTAATGTAAATATCAGCTTCGGATTGGCTATCGATAAGTCGCGTTAAGTTTTGTTTGATGTAAAAATTATCGGGTTCGTTATTGCTGTCAATACGCATAAAATCTAAAGCTGGTAACAGCACAACTTGAAAACCTTCTTGCTGTAAAAAACGGCTAAACATATGTGTCGATAGCAATTCGCCACTAGCAACAATAGAATTGTGCAATTGTGTACTGTAAGTTTTTTTGGTGGCTTCAATTAAATTTTTAAAAATCATATTCACATAATCACTAACCTCTTGCCTAAGGCTTTTGTTATGTAACAAATCATAAACCGCAGTGTTGTAGTTTTCGTTTAAGGTTTTGATGCGTTCAATAGCAACTTCATTTTTATTAGATTTAATAAGGTTTGAAATTTCTATCAAAGCATTTGTGGTACCAGACATTGCAGATAGTACTACTATTTTTCTATCGTTGTTATCAATGATGTCTTTGACGTGATTGATGTTTACCACAGAACCTACAGATGTGCCACCAAATTTATATACTAACATGTTTTTTTAGTTTTGAAATGCAAAAATACATTGGCCCATTTTCTTATAGTGAATATTTTGAAGAAATAGATTATATTTACACATAATGTTAATTATATAACAAATGAAAACTATAGCAGCTTGCGTTGAGGAAATATTAATAAAACAGCCTTTTTTGGAGGAAGCTTTATTTAGAGAAATCATCAACTTTTCTGCCTTATCAGAAGAGTTACAAGCATCTGTAAGCAAAATGTTGGGCAAACCTGTAAAAACAGGTGCGATTATGATGGCCTTGCGCCGTTATGCACCACCAGTACATCTACGCCAGTCGCATCAACTAAAAGCCGTCTTAAAACAATTGGGTGATATTACAGTACGTAGCAATTTGGTGGATTTTACGTTTCAGAATTCGGACACATTGATCAAAAGTCATTCTGATGTTATAGCTAACTTAGACACCAAATCTTTCTATGGATTTTCACGGGGTATTTACGAAAGTAATATTGTGGTTTCTGCTTCAGGAAGGCGTATCATTTTAGAGGGTTTTAAAAATGAAAAAATGATAGATTCGCAGGATAATCTGTCAGCAATTAGCATCCGTTTGCCTAAAAATAATTCGAGGATTTCAGGTTTATATTATCAGATTTTTAAGCGTTTTGCCTGGGAAGGGATTTCACTTTATGAAGTGATTTCTACCACCAATGAATTTACTGTTTTAATAGAAAATCATCTTGTAGATCAGGCTTTTTCTGCAATTAAGAACTTGAATGCGGCTTAGATTTCTGAAAAATATTTATTAAGACAAATACCAGTAAAGCAGGTAGTATCCAACCTAAACTGTGTTTGGCTAATGGGATAAACATAAAATTATCTTTCAGATGTTTTAACGGTTCAATTACTCCAATCACATCTGGTATACTAAAAATAAATGTCACAATCACTACAGCTTTAAATACTAATGGTGTTGCTGATCTCTGAGGTAATACATTTAGAATTATAAGTACAATTGTGATCGGATAAATGAATAACAATACCGGATAAGCAATAACAATTATAGAATAAAAATCGAGTTGTCCCACACCAACACCAGCAATACAAGCAATGATTGCTGTAATAATATACACCTTATTTGAACTGCTGAATAGGCTTCTAAAATAATCTGAAGTACCAGCAACAATGCCAACAGCTGTTGTAAAACATGCCAGTGAAATTAAAATACTTAACACTGTATTTCCAAAAGTACCCAATGCGGAAACACTAATGCTTCGAAGTAAATTGGCACGTTGCATATCATTATCTAAAGTAGTATCAACAGAAATCTCAGTTCCGTAATATGCTCCAACTGAAATTAATCCTGAATAAATAACAAACAAACCTAAACCAGCAATTAAACCTGCCTTTCGTATTAAAGATTTTTTAGCTTCATAGGCTTCTATATCAATTGTTTTAAACTTTAATGATACAATTATAAATGCACCAACAACAACCGCTCCAATAGCGTCAAAAGTTTGATACCCTTCTAATATGCCGCTTACAATTGGTGTGTCAAATGTCGCAGGGTTTGCCAAACTACTATTGTATAGTCCAATACCTATGACCAATAATAACATGATGACAATTAATGGCGTCAAGAACTTACCAATGATATTTAAAATCTTAGAACGGTTTAAAACAAAGACAAGAACTAAAGCAAAATAGACGAGACTTGTCCAAAATGGGTCAGTCCCAAAAGCAGGATAAATAGCAATTTCATGCGTGGCTGAAGCAGTACGTGGCGACGGAATGGCAACCGATATCGCATAAATAATAATACAATAAATTGAACTAAACCAAGGCGACACTTTTTTACCAAAATCATACATCGTACCTTGTAACTTGGCATGAGCCATAATCCCAATTATAGGTATAGCTACAGCCGTAATAATAAATCCTATGGTTACCCAAAACCATTGCTCTCCAGCATTGTATCCTAATAAAGGTGGGATTAATAAATTTCCGGCACCAAAAAACAAAGAAAATAGTCCGAATGCGGTTAAGAAGAGCGTTTTACGTTTATACACTAGTCAATTCTTTTAAGCTCTAAATCACCAAAGTCAAAACTAAAATCTGTAATAGATGTAATGTATTTCATAGTAGCGCCTATTGTTTTACCAGTTTCGTCAAATACAAAATTGACAAACACATCGGCATCAAAACTTCGGTTATTCCACTTGGCAATATATGTGGTTTGATCGTATGGCAATAACTCACCCACAAGTTGTGACGAACGTTCGCTTTTTATTGTATAAGCCTTGCCATTATAAGAGATTATAACATTTCCAAACCAAGCATCGTTGTATGTGCCAACAATTTGTTCTGGTTTGGGTAAACTATTATCTTTTTTAGCAGCTTCAACTTGTTTGAAAATTTCAATTTTTTCTTTTTTAATTTGCTTTAAATAATCTTTTCTTTTTTTCCCATAACGGGATATCCAGTCTCTATCTTCATAACCCAAGTAAATGTCTTTAATAGTATTTGTGATTGTATTAAATGCTGAGCCTACCATTTGATTGGTTAAAACCACAATCGCCAAATCTAAATCAGGAATCATCGTAAATTGAGTGACTGTCCCCAATAATCCACCAGTATGATATACTTGTTTATGTCCGCCTTTTACATCTGTTAAAAACCAACCCAATCCATAACCTCTAAA
>CAJQQC010000044.1 GCA_905480385.1 uncultured Winogradskyella sp. | reverse complement strand
TGCATCTATTTTCTTTCATCTTTTTAATTCTTTTGTGTTTCATATAGGTATATTTCCATACTTATCACTGGCTTTTTGTTTATTCTTTTTTGAGCCAGAAACCGTCAGGAATATTTTTTTGAAAAAGAAAAAACTGTATACTCTAAGTGAAATTAAAATACCCAGTCATAAAAGTGTTTTTAAAAGCGTATTTATTGTTTATTTTTTAATTCAAATAATACTACCACTTCGGCATTATTTCACAAAAGACAATGTACTTTGGACCGAAGAAGGTCATCGTCTCTCCTGGCGTATGATGTTACGTGCCAAAAGCGGAAGTATTAATTTTAGAGTAGTTGATAATGCGACTAATAATTTAATCCCAATAAAACTTAACGAATACCTTACCAAAAAACAGGAACGAAGTCTGAGAACTAAGCCAGATTTTATATGGCAATTTTCACAAAGAATTAAAAAACAATTTAAATCTGAGGGTAAAGATGTTTCAATATTTGCAACCTGTTATGTAAGTGTTAATGGTAAGCCTTCAAAACGCTTTATTGACCCAGAAATTGACCTAGCTAAAGCCGAATGGAATTACTTTAAACACAACACTTGGATTCTACCTTCAAAATAGCTCTATTTTTATTTCACTAGCCACGAAATCTTAGTACTTTTGTGCCTTTGCTAATTCACGCTAAATCAAGCGCTACAAATCGAGTAATTATGTTACAAGTATCTCATATAAGAGAAAACAGCGAAGACATCATAAAATTACTGGCCATCAGAAATCTTGATGCTAAGCTAATGATTGAAGATGTATTAAATTTTGATGAAGAACGTCGACAGTTACAAACAAAACTGGATTCGACAAAAGCTGAAATGAATTCTATCTCCAAGGAGATTGGAAACTTATTTAAATCTGGCCAAGCCGAAAAAGCTAACGAGCTGAAAGCAAAAACTTCAGAACTTAAAGAGATTATTAAGTTTTTAGAGCAAGAATTGAACGAAAAAGCTGAAGCCCTAAACACACTATTATACAAAATCCCTAATGTCCCAAATCCGATTGTACCAAAAGGAAATTCGGATGAGGATAATTTAGAAACGCTTCGTGATGGCAAAATGCCAAAATTAAACGATAGTGCTTTACCACATTGGGAGTTAGCAAAAAAGTACGACATCATCGATTTTGAACTGGGTAATAAAATAGCTGGTGCTGGTTTTCCTGTATACAAAGGAAAAGGTGCACGTTTACAACGTGCTTTAATAGCCTATTTCTTAGACAAGAATACTGATGCTGGTTATAGCGAATATCAATTGCCACATTTGGTAAATGAAGCTTCTGGTTTTGGCACTGGTCAATTACCAGATAAGGAAGGTCAAATGTATCATGTAACTGAAGATAATTTGTACTTAATTCCAACTGCAGAAGTCCCAGGAACTAACATCTTTAGAGATGTCATTGTTGACGAAAGTGACTTACCAATTGGTATTACGGGTTACACACCTTGTTTTAGACGTGAAGCAGGAAGCTACGGTGCTCATGTTCGCGGACTTAACCGTCTACATCAATTTGATAAAGTCGAAATTATTCGTGTTGAACATCCAACAAAATCTTACGAAGCATTAGATAATATGGTATCTCATGTCCAAGATATTTTGAAGGAATTAAAATTACCTTATAGAATTCTAAGACTTTGTGGTGGCGATTTGACTTTTGCTTCGGCGTTGACTTACGATTTTGAAGTGTTTTCAGCTGCGCAAGAGCGTTGGCTAGAAGTATCTTCTGTTTCTAATTTTGAAACTTACCAATCCAACCGTTTAAAATTACGTTTTAAAAACAGTGATGGTAAAAACGAATTAGCTCATACGTTAAACGGAAGCTCATTAGCTTTACCAAGAATTCTAGCAAGTATTCTTGAAAATTATCAAACAGAGGATGGAATTAAAATTCCTGATGTTTTGATTCCTTACACTGGCTTTAACATTATTAATTAAAATTATACATACATCACAAAAATGCCCAAGTAAACTTGGGCATTTTTTATGATACCATTTGCAATATCTGAACCCGTCATTTGTTATATTTACAAATTATGATGTCACTAAAACGCATATTGTTATTATCCTTAACGCTTTTACTATTTGTCCCAGCTTCAGCACAACGTGAAGATCAGAAACAACTGGAATTGGCAGATGGTTATTATAAACGTGGTGAGTTTCAAAAAGCATTATTGACCTATCAAAAATTGTATGAAGCTCAACCATATTCTTATACCTACATATACAAAATGGTAGATACGTATAGGCAACTAGAGCAATATGATAAAGCTTTAAAAATTTTAGAGCAAAAAATTATCAAGAATAGAAACCCATTAATGTTAGTTGAAATAGGATATAACTATCAACTCACAGATAGCATCAATAAAGCAGAAGAACTATTTGAAGAAGCTATAAGCTCCATTGAGAAAAACCCAAACTATGTTTATGGTGTTGGACAACGTTTTGAAAAACATTCTTTATTACCACAAGCTATAAAAACCTACAAAAAAGCAACAGTTTTTTTACCAGAAAAAAACTTTAGCATACAATTAGCACGTATTTATGGAGATATGGGCGAAGTAAAAAATATGTTTTCTAGTTATCTCGATTACGTTGCCCATAAGCCAAGTACACTTAACAATATCAAACGAAATTTAAGCCAATTTGTTTCAGAAAGTAGAGACACCGAAAACAACAAATCACTTCGATTTTTATTACTCAAAAAGATTCAGCTAAGCCCCGATACATATTGGTATGAGTTGCTAAGTTGGCTGTATGTTCAAGAAAAACAATACAAAAAATCTTTTGTTCAGGAAAAAGCACTTTACAGACGTAACCCTGAGAGTCTTGACAGAATAATTGACCTTGCAATTACTGCCGAAGATAATAAGGATATCGAAACTGCTACAGATATTTTTAGTTATATTTTGCAGACTTCTCAAGAAAGAGATGTACTTCTTTTAGCACATCAATCCTTATTGGAGATTGAGGCTAAAAGTGCCACTAAAAAACAACTGGATAAAATCAAAGAAAGCTATTTATCCTTGTTTGTAGATTACGGGAAATTAGGTTCTACACTTTCTCTTCAATTATCCTATGGTCAGTTTTTAGCTTTTAAAATGAATAAACCAAAAGAAGCTTCAGACTTTTTAAAGCAATCTTATAAACTAGATATCTCGCCTTTTCAAGAAGGTCTTGTAAAACTGCGTCTAGCAGATATTTTAGTACTTCAAGAAAAATTTAATGAAGCACTTATTTTACACACAAATAAAAACAAGCCTTAAGAATAGTACAATTGCCCAAGAAGCCGCGTATAAAATTGCAAAAACAAGCTATTATAAAGGTGATTTTGAGTGGGCAGAATCACAACTTAAAGTTTTAAAATCATCTACCTCACAACTTATTGCTAACGACGCTTTAGATTTAAAATTATTAATCTCAGACAACAAATGGGATGACACCACGCAAACTGGATTAAAATACTATGCTAAAGCAGATTTATTCGCCTTTCAGAATAAAACTAGTGACGCCATAAAATTATTAGATAAAGTTTTGACGGAACATAATGGCGAAAGTATTATTGATCAAACACTTTTTACTCAAGCAAAGCTTTATGAAAAGCTAAACCAATTTGAAAAAGCAGAAGCCAACTATCAAAAAATTATTGCAGATTACCGCGAAGATATTTTTATTGACGATGCCTATTACTATTTGGCAGAGCTTTATAAATTATATCTTGACAAACCCGAAGAAGCTAAATCACTCTACGAAAAAATTATTTTCAATCACGAGGACAGTATTTACTTTGTTGAAGCCAGAAAGAAATTCAGAATGCTTCGTGGTGATACCATAAACTAAATTTCAAAAATAACCTCCAAAAACTATACCTTTGAGCTTTGAAAATTTAATACTGAGTTTTATTATTTATGATTATATATAACATCACTGTAAACATTGAAGATTCTGCGCATGATGATTGGCTTATCTGGATAAAACAACACATCCCAAAAGTACTAGCAACAGGAAAATTTGACGGTGCAACGTTTTCAAAAGTTTTAGTTGAGGAAGAAATGGGAGGACAAACCTATTCCATTCAATACCGTTCATATTCTCGTGAGGCATTAGATAAATATTACCAGGAAGATGCGGACACATTAAGACAAGAAGGCTTAAAAAAGTTTGCAGATAAAATGCTAGCATTCCGTACTGAGCTTGAAGTAGTTGATACTTACGCTGTAAATTTTAAATAAAGTTTAATGTCAGTAAAAGCAAAAAAACACCTAGGACAACATTTTCTTAAAGACGAAAATATCGCTAAAAAAATAGCAGATACTTTATCTCTTAAAGGTTATGATGACGTCCTAGAAATTGGCCCAG
>CAJQQC010000043.1 GCA_905480385.1 uncultured Winogradskyella sp. | reverse complement strand
TTTAAGTAGAATTTTTAGAAATTCCGTAGTTTTATATTTCTAAAAAAACAACTATGAAATTTATACTTCGTATTATTATTTTATTCCTATTCTGTAATATTCAAGGACAAGTACTTAATAAAAAAGGTCTAAAAACTTACTATGGATATTTTGATTTCTACTATGAAGAATCTTCAGATAAAATTTATTTGAAGGTTAAAAAGCTTGAAGAAGAGTTTTTATACATAAATTCACTAGCCTCTGGAGTTGGTAGTAACGATATTGGTTTAGACCGCGGTCAATTAGGTGGTGAGCGAGTTGTTTATTTTAAGAAAGCAGGAAATAAGCTTTTATTAGTTCAGCCTAACTTAAAATTTAGAGCCAATACCGACAATGCTTCAGAAAAGAAAAGTATTGAGCAAGCTTTTGCTAAATCTGTACTTTTTGGTTTTAAAATAGTTGAGAAAAGAGACGAAAACTACATAATAGATTTAACACCTTTTTTAATGCAAGATACACATGGTGTTTCTGAACGCTTGAAAAGTAGAAGAGAAGGCACTTACAAAATAGATGCGTCTAAAAGTGCTTTAGCATTAGAGCGTACAAAAGCATTCCCTGAGAATGTTGAGTTTGAAGCTATGTTAACTTTTAAAGGACAACCTACAGGACGAAATATTAGGAGTGTAACACCTACATCCTCCTTAGTGACTGTAACGCAACACCATTCTTTTATAGAATTACCAGATAATAATTATAAACCAAGAGTTTTTGATACGCGTAGTGGTGCTATTTCTATGAGTTACATGGATTATGCAACGCCAATCCAGGAGGATATCAGAAAACGATTTGTAGTTCGTCATCGCTTAGAAAAGAAAAATCCAGAAGCTAAAGTAAGTGAAGCTGTAGAACCTATTACTTATTATTTAGACCCTGGAACTCCAGAACCTGTGCGTTCTGCTTTGTTAGAAGGTGCTCGTTGGTGGAACCAAGCTTACGAAGCTATTGGTTTTAAAAATGCATTTCAGGTTGAGATGTTACCTAGTGATGCAGACCCAATGGATTGCCGTTATAATGTAATTCAATGGGTACATAGAAGTACAAGAGGTTGGAGTTATGGTGGAAGTGTTGTTGATCCAAGAACAGGCGAAATCATAAAAGGGCACGTAAGTTTAGGTAGTTTACGTATTCGTCAAGATTTTATGATAGCACAAGCCTTGATGAATAAACCATTTGCAGAAAGTGACAATAATTATCAACCTATGTTAGAAATGGCTTTAGGACGTATAAGACAATTAAGCGCACATGAAGTCGGTCATACAATTGGTTTTACTCACAACTTTGCAGCTAGTGCAAATAACCGTGCTTCAGTTATGGACTACCCTCATCCACAGGTTTCTGTAACTAACGGAAATATAGATTTTAGCGATGCATATACAGTCGGAATTGGAGATTGGGATAAAGTTACTGTAGCTTACAGTTATTCTGAATTTAATAACAGTACTAATGAGAAAGAGGCATTAAATAAAATATTAAAGGCAGCGACTTTTACTGGTCATCGTTTTATTTCAGATTCTGACGCTCGAGCAGCTGGAGGTGCACATGCTACTGGCCATCTTTGGGATAACGGCAAAACTGCCGCTGAAGGTTTAGAAGATGTTTTAGCATTAAGAAAACAAGCGATTAGAAACTTCTCTAAAGATAATATTAAGAGCTATGAACCTTATTCCGTTTTAGAAGATGTGTTTGTGCCACTTTATTTTTACCATCGTTACCAAACTGAAGCAGCAACTAAAGTTATTGGCGGTTTGGATTATAATTATGCGGTGAAAGATGGTGATGAGTTTACGGTAAAACGGATTGATGCTAATGAGCAACGCGAAACACTTAATGTACTTTTAGAAACATTATCTGCTGAAACTTTAGCGATACCAAAAGATAAGCTTGAATTATTTCCACCTAGAGCCTTTGGTTATGTTCGTTCTCGTGAATCCTTTAAAGGAAAAACAGGAGTTTCTTTTGACCCATTTAGCGCTGCAAATACAGCCAGTGATATGACTTTAAAATTTCTATTGAATCCACAACGTGCTAATCGGCTGGTGTTACAGCAGAGTTTAGATTCTAAACAGTTATCATTAGAAGAATTGTTAAATAGTATTATTGAGAATAGCTTTAATAAATCCTATAATGATACTTATTTGGGTGAAACTCAGTACCAAATTAATTCAAATGTTTTGAAATACTTAATGAATTTAGCTGTTAACGACCAATCTTACTTTCAAACAAAAGCGATTGCTAATAAACAGATTTCTCAATTATTAAGGAGATTTTTAAATCTTAAAGCTACTGATGTGCAATACGGTATTATGATAAAAGAGTTTTATGAGCATCCAGAAAAATTTAAATTAGAAGTTTCTCCAAAAATTCCTGATGGATCACCAATCGGGAGTAATATTTGTAACTATAATCCAGAAAACTAATGATAATAGACTTACGTAGTGACACCGTAACAAAACCAACTAAAGGCATGTTGGATACTATGCTAACTGCAGAAGTTGGTGATGATGTATATAAGGGAGATCCAAGTATTAATGCTTTAGAACAGCGTTTGGCTGATATGTTTGGTATGGACGAAGCCTTATTTTTTCCAACGGGAAGTATGGCTAATCAAGCTGCTTTAAAATTACATACCAATCCAGGTGAGCAAGTCATTTGCGATAAATACGCACACATTTATAATTACGAAGGTGGTGGCGCCTCTTTTAATAGTGGCATCTCTTGTAAATTGGTCGATGGTCATCGCGGTATGTTTACTGCAGAACAAGCAGAAGCCTCTATAAATCCACCAGATTTTTACCATAGTCCATTAACATCTTTAATAGCGGTTGAGAACACTACCAATAAAGGTGGTGGCGCATGTTGGGATTTTGAAGAGTTGAAAAAATTACGTCAAGTAGCTGCTAATCATGGATTAGGCTATCATTTAGATGGCGCTCGCTTATGGAATGCACTTATAGTAACAGATCAATCACCAAAACAGTATGGCGAATTATTTGATACCATTTCTGTGTGTTTGAGCAAAGGTTTGGGTTGCCCAATGGGTTCAGTTTTAATTGGAAATAATGATTTAATGCAAGGCGCTATTCGTGTTCGTAAGATATTAGGCGGTGGTATGCGACAAGTTGGGTTTGCAGCAGCAGCAGGATTATATGCTTTAGATAATCATTTTGAACGTCTAGCAGAAGATCATAAAAAAGCCAAGGAAATAGGTGAGGTGTTATCTAAAAATACATCTATCGAAAAAGTAGAACCTATTGAAACTAACATTCTAATTTTTGAACTTAAATCACATGTTAATGAAACTGATTTTTTAAATAGACTAAGTGAAAAAGGCATACAAATTATTGGAATGGGAAGTAACAAGTTGCGAATGGTCACGCATTTAAATTATTCGGATGCGATGCATGAAAGGTTGTTGCAAATACTTGTCAGTATATAAAACAGTATTACAACCCCGGAATATTAGGCAAACCTTCTTTAGCAACTGCTGCTAATTCTGTTTCATTAACTACTGTAGCACGTTCTATAGCTTTATTCAATGTTAAGATTAAATAATCTTCAAGCATTTCTTTGTCAGAAAGTAATTCTTCGTCAATATCAATAGATTTAATAGTTCTATTGCCAGTAATCGTCACTTTCAATTTATTGTCATTACTTGCTTCATCTAACAAAACGGTATGCAACCGCTCTTTAGTTTCTTCAACTTTTTTTTGGGTTTCTTTCAATTTATTCATCATACCCATCATATCTCCAAACATAATCTTTCTATTTAAAATTAATACGTCACAAAATTAGTAAATTGCGGATCTTATATAGTTTAAAATTATATTAAAAAAAATGCAAAACTCCTCAGCTATAAATCCTCCAATAGCAAAGAAAATTCGTAAAGAACTCGAAACTCACTCAGATGTTCGTATAGACAATTATTTCTGGATGAATAATCGTGAAGATGAACAAGTGATTAATCATCTTAAAACAGAGAATGATTATAGCGATGCTATGCTAGCGCATACCAAAGATTTTCAGAAAGATTTATTTGAAGAAATGAAATCTAGAATTAAAGAAGATGATTCTTCAGTACCCTACAAATACAATGGCTACTGGTATATTACTAAATTTGAAAAAGGAAAGAATTACCCTATTTATTCTCGTAAAAAAGAAACTTTAGAAGCTGAGGAAGAATTACTTTTTGACTGCAATAAAATGGCTGAAG
>CAJQQC010000042.1 GCA_905480385.1 uncultured Winogradskyella sp. | reverse complement strand
TTAGTTAAGAGCGAAAGCTTTACAGAAACATTTAAATATAAATTTAAATCTGCAGAGAAGGACTCTTTAGTGATTTCTCCATTAAAACGCGGAGGAATTAATTTTACTGATGTTTTTACTCTTGAAGCAAAAACGCCTTTTAGTAAAATAGATACCACAAAAATCACACTGATTGATAATGATTCAGTCAGAGTACCTTACGATTTGGAGTTTGATAAAATCTATAATAGATACAAATTCAAAATAGAGCTAAAAGAATCTGAAAAATATAAAATGGAGTTGTTACCTGAGGCTATTACTGATTTTTATGAAAAAGTCAATGATACCCTAAATTATAATTTTAGTACGCGAAAAAAAGCAGATTTTGGGAGTATCAGAGTCAATATCATTAACGCAAAATTACCTTTAATTGTTCAACTAACAGACGATAGAGGTAAAGTGTTGTATGAAAAATATGCGGATGAATTCCCGATAGTAGATTTTGCAGATATCGAAGTAAAAAAATATCAAATTAGAGCGATTTTTGACACCAATAAAAACAGAAAATTTGATACAGGTAATTATTTAAAAAAGATAATGCCAGAGCGTGTTAGCTATCATCCAGATATTATAGATATCAGAGCAAATTTTGAATATGTCGAAACACTTACTCTAAAAGACTAAAATTATCACGGTCGTTCAAGAAATTCAATTTATCTCTATATCTCTTGATTTCAGATTTAGTTAAAGTTATAATTTCAGTCGTTTCAATATTAGGTTTAATCTGACTTAACTTTTCTCCTAAAACATCATAACAAGCAGAGTGTCCCGGATATTCATAGCTATTGTTGTCAAGACCAACGCGATTAACACCAATACAGTAGCTCATATTTTCTATGGCACGTGCTTTTAATAAGGCATCCCAAGCATTAATTCTTGGTTTTGGCCAATTTGCAACATAAATGAGTAAATCATAATTTTGAGTATAACGTGCCCAAACAGGGAAGCGTAAATCATAGCAAACTAACAGACTAATTTTCCAACCACGAAAGTCAACAATAGTATTTGTTTTTCCTGCGGTGTATACTTTATGCTCTCCAGCAAGTGTAAAGGTGTGGCGTTTATCGTAAGTATCAATCTTGCCGCTAGGATGCACAAATACAGAACGATTATAAAAGGTGTTGTTTTCTGAAATCACAAGACTACCAGTAATAGCTGCATTGGTTTTTAAAGCCAAACCTTTCAGCCATCGCATAGTTTCTCCATCCATAGTTTCTGAGACTCCTTTCGCATTCATAGTAAAACCAGACGTAAACATTTCTGGTAAAACGATGAGGTCAACAGCTTCAGAAATAGCTTCAATTTTTTTAGTGAAGTTGATACGATTCTGTTTTGGGTTTTCCCAAACTAAATCGGATTGTATCAGGGCAATTTTTAGTTCGTTCTTCATGATTTAAAATTAGTAAATTTACAAAGCTTAATAAATTATTAACACCTATATATTTATGTTTCCTACTAAGACCCTTTTTTCTTTTATTTTATTGGTATCGTTTTATAGCGTGTCTGCTCAAGTCGATTATTTCCCTGAGCGAAATGCTATATGGCTTGAGAAGACACCATCAGAACTTAATGTAGATTTAGAATGGTTAAATGATGCTGTAGATTTTGCAAAAGAAAATGAATATTCGGGTTCCAGAGATTTACGTATTGCTATTTTAAAAGGATTTGCTCGCGAACCTTTTCATGAGATTTTAGGGCCAACTAAAAAGCGTGGCGGACCAGCAGGACTTATTCTTAAAGATGGTTATGTTGTTGCAAAATGGGGCGATACAAAGCGTGTAGATATGACCTTTAGTGTTACTAAAAGTTTCTTGTCGACCGTTACAGGTTTAGGCATCGATAAAGGGCTTATCACCAATGAAACCGATTTTGCAAAAGACTATATCTGGGATGGTACGTTTGATGGCAGACATAATTCAAAAATTACGTGGCAGCATTTATTGCAGCAGAACTCTGATTGGTCTGGCGAACTTTGGGGCGGAAAAGATTGGGCAGATAGACCACCGCGAGAAGGTGATTTGGACGATTGGAAAAATAGAGCATTGAAAGAACCAGGAACGCATATGGAATACAATGATGTTCGGGTGAATGTTTTAGCGTATTCTGCATTGCATGTTTGGCGTAAGCCTTTGCCACAAGTTTTAAAAGAGGAAGTCATGGATAAAATTGGAGCTTCAACGACATGGCGTTGGTTTGGTTATGAGAATGCTTGGACAACTATTGATGGTTTAAAAATGAAATCCGTTACTGGAGGTGGACATTCTGGAGCAGGTCTTTTTATTTCGGCTGAAGATATGGCTCGTTTTGGAGTGTTGTTTTTAAACAACGGTAAATGGAAAAATGAGCAATTGATAAGCGAAGATTGGATTCAGCGCGCCATAACACCATCACAACCCAATGTAAATTATGGTTATATGTGGTGGTTGAATAAAAAAGGACCACGTCATTGGGAAAATGTATCAGAAGATATATACTATGCCGCTGGTTTTGGAGGTAATTTTATTGTCGTGGACAGAACCCATAATGTTGTTGTTGTGACACGTTGGCTAGAACCATCTAAAGTGGGTGAATTTATGCAGAAGTTGACTAAAGCTTTGGATTAAATTTTATTTAAAATTTCAGCAGCTTTTACTAAAGTTTCATCTGTTTTTGCAAAGCAGAAGCGTAACACTTTATCATCTTTATTATTCTCATTAAAAACAGAAAGAGGAATTGAGGCTATACCAAATTCCGTAGTTAAACGCTTCGCAAAGTCAACATCGTATTCATCAGTGATATCTGAATAATCCAAAACTTGAAAATAGGTACCTTTACTGGGCTTAATTTTGAATTTTGAGTCTTTAATTAGGCTCAGGAATAAATCTCTTTTTTGTTGAAAAAAAGTATTTAAACCTAAATAGGTCTTTTCATCTTGCATGTAATCTGCAATCCCTTTTTGTGACGGATGGTGTACTGAAAACACATTGAACTGGTGTACTTTTCTAAATTCTTCCATTAGCGCTTCAGGTCCGCAAGTATATCCTATTTTCCAACCTGTATTATGAAATGTTTTCCCGAATGAAGCTGTAATAAAACTCCTTTGTTTTAATCCGTCAAATAAACAAGCGCTTTGATGTTGAGCACCATCAAACACAATATGCTCATAAACTTCATCGCTTAGCACTATGATATCTGTATTATCTGTAAGTTTTTGAAGTTGAAGCATGTCTTCTTTTGACCAAATTGTCCCACTTGGATTGTGCGGCGAATTAATCAAAATCATCTTTGTTTTAGATGTGATTTTTGAAGCCACCTCATTCCAGTCTACTTTATAATTTGGTGCTGACAACTGAATTGGAATTGCTCCTCCTCCATTAACTTCAACTGCGGGTTCATAACAATCGTAAGCCGGTTTAAAAATAATGACTTCGTCATTTGGTCTTATAAAAGCTGATATTATACAGTAAATCCCTTGAGTAGCCCCTGAAGTAACGGTAATCTCATTTTCGGGATGATATGTGTTATTGTATAGTCTCTGATATTTGTTAGAAATAGCTAAGCGTAAATCTAAATTACCAGCCATTGGTGCGTACTGGTTGTAACCAGAATTCATGGCTTTATTGACTAAATCTGTAAGTTTTTGGTCGCTATTATAATTAGGGAAGCCTTGCGACAAGTTAATGGCGTTATGGGTATTTGCCAATTGACTCATGATTGTAAATATGGTTGTGCCTATGTTTGGTAGTTTGGAATGATTACGCATGTCTAACATTCAAAATATCATTAATAATCTTCAAATGATGGTTGGTATGTATTTCCAAAAAACGATTGACTCTTTTTTTGTTTACATTTCCAAATAAAGGATGTTTAAAAAAAGCATTAGCATTCAAATCTTTTATGGTTTTGACATTTGCTTTAGCTTCTTCAACTTGGGATATAAGATCTTTTTTTAAAATAACTTCTGGGGGTTTTACATGTTTAGGAGCTCTAGCTTTTCCTCTTGGGAATGTTCCTAAAATAAAAAATACCTTACCTAAAAAACTAAAGTTTTTTTTATATTCACTGGGGTCAGAAGATTGTAACGCCTTAGATACATTATTAATAACCTTAAGACTATGATCAATTTGCCAACCTATTGTAGCCTTAGAGACTTTTGGATTATTGGTTTCGTGATTAGCAATATGCGTCTCTAGTGTATTTATATATTGTTTTATTTTTTCGGAGCTCATAGATGCAATTTAATTTAATTGTGAAGTTACAATTTATATCATTTAAACTAAAAACCCTCACATTTCTGTAAGGGTTTTGTTTTATAATTTAAAAGCGAAGTGCATCTAATAATCTAGTACCTGTAATGCTCAGGCTTATATGGGCCTTCAACTTTTACACCAATATAATCGGCTTGGTAGTTGGCTAACTCAGTAAGCTCAACACCAATTTTTTCTAAGTGTAGTTTGGCTACTTTTTCATCCAAGTGCTTTGGTAACATATACACATCGTTTCCGTATGCTTCACTGTTATTCCAAAGTTCAATTTGTGCCAAGGTTTGGTTCGTAAATGAGTTACTCATCACAAAACTTGGGTGACCAGTGGCGCAACCTAAATTTACTAAACGTCCTTCTGCTAAGATGATAATATCTTTTCCGTTTACGCTGTATTTATCAACTTGAGGTTTAATTGTGTCTTTAGTATCACCAAAGTTTTCGTTTAACCATGCAATTTGGATTTCATTATCAAAGTGTCCAATATTACAAACGATTGTTTTGTCTTTCATCGCTTCAAAATGTTCACCACGAACAATATCTTTATTTCCAGTCGTTGTGATTATGATGTCAGAGTTACCAACAACAGTTTCTAAACGTTTAACTTCAAAACCGTCCATTGCTGCTTGCAAAGCACAAATTGGGTCAATTTCAGTAACAGTTACAATAGAACCAGCACCTTTAAAAGAAGCTGCAGTTCCTTTACCAACATCACCGTAACCACAAACAGTTACACGCTTACCAGCTAACATAATATCTGTTGCACGACGAATCGCATCTACTGCAGATTCTTTACAACCGTATTTGTTATCAAATTTAGATTTTGTTACTGAATCATTAACGTTGATTGCAGGCATTGTTAAAGTACCGTTTTTAACACGCTCATAAAGTCTATGAACACCAGTTGTTGTTTCTTCAGAAAGACCTTTTATATCAGCAGCAAGATGAGGATATTTATCTAAAACCATATTAGTTAAATCTCCACCGTCATCTAAAATCATATTAAGAGGTTGTCTGTTTTCTCCAAAGAATAATGTTTGCTCAATACACCAGTCAAACTCTTCTTCAGTCATATCCTTCCAAGCATATACAGCTGTTCCAGCAGCAGCAATTGCAGCAGCAGCTTGATCTTGAGTTGAGAAAATATTACATGAACTCCATGTTACTTCTGCTCCAAGCGCTTGTAAAGTTTCGATTAAAACAGCAGTTTGTATAGTCATGTGTAAACATCCTGCAATACGAGAACCTTTAAGCGGTTGCTCATTTTTATATTCTTCTCGTAAACTCATTAAACCTGGCATTTCTGCCTCAGCCAATTCAATTTCTTTTCTTCCCCAAGCCGCTAACGACATGTCTTTTACTTTGTTTGGAACGTAAGCAATAGTCTTTGTACTCATATTTTTTCTTTATTTATAAATGAAACGCCTTTGGGTTTTAGCACTTAATTTAATTAAATTCGCCTTTAAAAAATACCAAATGCGCTTTAAGCGCTGCAAAGATAATACATAACATTAACATTACTAAATGCCGCTGTATAAATCTATTAGTGTAAATACACAAACTACTGTTAAAATCTGGAAGATTGAAGAATCTTATGATGATTTAATAGCACCATTGGATTTAAAGTCAAATAGTTTAGAGCGCGTTTTGGGTATGAAAAGTGAGTTGCATCAATGCGGTTTTTTGAGTGTGCGTCATCTACTTCGAGAATTTGGATATACAGACCAAGATTTATTTTATGATGATAATGGAAAGCCTCACCTTAAGGATGGAAAGCAAATTTCTATAACTCATAGTTTTACGTTTTCTGGCGTTATTATAAGTAACTATAAGGTTGGCATTGACATAGAAAAGCAACGTGATAAGATTGCTGTAATTGCAAAGAAATTTGTGGATTACGAATTTAATTATTTGAAATTTGATGCTGAAGATTACATCCGAAAACTAACCGTTATTTGGGGAGTTAAAGAATCTCTTTACAAACTTTTTGCCACACCAGGTATGTTGTTTAGAGAGCACTTTTTGGTGATTCCGTTCACATTTGAAACGTCAGAAACAGTCTGCTGGATAGATTATAACGATAGAAAACACAGGTATAATTCTCATTATTTAGAATTTGATGGGTTCACTTGTGCATATGTTATTGAAGAATGATGGGTATTTACAAAGACATATTGCAAAAGCCTCAAGGCAATAATAAATTATTAGCAGTTTTAATTGATCCAGATAAAACATCGGTAGATAATATTAAATACCTTTTTAAGAAAATCAACACTTCTATCGCGACTCATATTTTTGTGGGCGGAAGTGAGGTTGAGGAACATCTCACTGAAAAACTAGTCATAGAAATAAAAACCTATACCAATTTACCTGTCATTTTATTCCCTGGAGATGTTTCTCAAATTACAGATAAAGCAAATGGTATTTTATTTTTATCACTAATATCAGGACGAAACCCAGATTATTTAATTGGAAAGCATGTAGAAGCGGTTTCAAAATTATCAAAAGCTAATATCGAAATTATCCCTACAGGTTATATCCTTATAGAAAATGGAAAGCAAACCTCAGTAGAGCGCGTTAGCAAAACCCAACCAATGCTCAGAAACGATTTTGAGGCGATTAAAAAAACAGCAAAAGCAGGTGAGTTATTGGGTATGAAACTCATCTATTTAGAAGCGGGTAGTGGCGCCAAACATGCTGTGGACTCTGTAATAATTTCTGAGGTAAAAGAGATATTAAATATTCCATTGATTGTTGGTGGAGGAATTCGCTCAAAACAGCAAATAGAAAGTGCTTATGATTCTGGAGCAGATATAGTAGTTATTGGCACAGCTTTTGAAGAGAATGAAAACTTCTTTGAAGAATTGAAAAAATAAAAATGAAAGTATCAATAGAGTTAACATTTACACCACTAAAGGATGATTATGAACCTCATATTATTGCGTTCATTAAAAGTCTGAGAGCTTCGAAATTTACAGTTTTAGAAAATCCGTTGAGTACCCAAATTTATGGCGACTACAATAAAGTGATGTCTTTCCTTCAAATTGAAATAGAGAAGGCATTCAGTGATATAGATATCGCTGTCTTACAAATGAAAATAGTAAAAACAGACCGTAGTGATTATGAGCCCCATTTTTGATTTTTTTCTTGAAGCTTACAAGAGCACACCAACGTTTCAAATTATTTTAGAAGTTATTGCTTTTGTATTTGGAATTGCTAGTGTTTGGTGCGCTAAACAAGAAAATATTTTAGTGTATCCCACGGGAATTATTTGTACTCTAATTACTGTTTACCTTTTGTATATCAATGAATATTTTGGAGACATGATGATGAATTTCTATTATTCCGTAATGAGTATATATGGATGGTGGAATTGGTCTCGAAAAAAAGGTGATAAATATCTGTTACCTATTTCAAGAACTACAACCAAAGAAAAAATCATTGGACTGGCACTTTTTATTTTGACAATGATTATTACCTATGTAGTTTATAGGATAAATGATTACGACATTCAAACAGCAAATTATATAGATATTTTTACCTCAGGCATTTTCTTTACTGCGATGTGGTTTATGGCAAATAAAAAGTTAGAAAATTGGACGTTATGGATTTTTGCTGATTTGATTACAATACCTTTGTATGCCTATAGAGGTTTAGGTATGCTATCTTTACAATATCTTATATTTACAATCCTTGCAATTTATGGTTACATCGAATGGAAGAAAAACTTAAGCAACAACTGTCAGACTGTGTAAAAGTGGTACTTTTTGGGCCAGAATCTACAGGAAAGACAACACTTTCAAAACAGTTGGCAAGACATTATAATTCTGTTTGGGTACCAGAATATGCACGTGAGTATCTCCAAAATAAATGGAATAATGAGCGTAAAACTTGTGAACCTAAGGATTTACTTCCAATCGCTTTAGGGCAAATGAAATTGGAAAATGAGTTGGCTCAAAAAACAGACTCAGTTCTAATCTGTGATACAGATTTATTAGAAACTAAGGTTTATAGTGAAGCGTATTACGTAGGTAGTTGTGATCCAGTTTTGGATAAGTATGCTCAAGAAAATACCTATAATTTATATCTTTTAACCTATATTGATACACCATGGGAAGCAGACGATTTACGTGACAAACCAGATGAGAGAGAGCGTATGTTTAAAGCTTTTGAAAAAGCTTTAGCAAGTAATAATAGACCATACGTCTTACTTAAAGGCAATAAAAAAGAACGATTAAAAAAAGCAGTTTCTAATATTGATAAATTATTAAATAAAGAAGATTGAAATTTACTAAAAAAGACATAGAACAAATTAAAGATTATGGTTTAACTGAAAAATTGGTTAATCAACAGATTTCTCAATTTAATGATGGTATTTATTACTCTAATATACATTCTGCAGCAACTGTAGGAGATGGTATTTTAGAAATTTCATACTTAGAGGTAGATAATTATGTGAAATTTTTTGAAACTAAAAGGGATGAAATTTCTGTAATAAAGTTTATTCCGGCATCTGGTGCTGCCACTCGAATGTTTAAGTTTTTGTTTGATTTTTTAAAGGAATATAATCCAAGACTACAATCGTTAAATGCTTATATAAACAGAAATGCTCTTAGAGATTTACCATTGTTTTTGATTGCACTAGAAAAATTTCCTTTTTATAGTACAGTCTTAAAAGAATTAGAAAAGACAGGTGTTGATTATGCAAATTTAAACCCAAATCAAAAAGCATATGTTTTTGTCAAAGCTATGCTTGAGGAAAATCAACTAAATTTTGGTAGTTACCCAAAAGGTTTATTTCCCTTTCATAAATATAATAACGATATATCTACAGCTTTTGAAGAACACCTTTTTGAAATGGCGTTTTATGGTTCAAGAAAAAAGCCGCTCAAAGTCCATTTCACTATTTCAGAAAAACATAAGGATAAGTTTACCAAAGAGTTTAAGCGTATCGAAGAACGTGTTGAAAAAATTACAGGTTTCTCTTATGAAATATTATTCTCTTACCAGCATCAATCTACAGATACAATAGCACTTACAAAAGAAAACGAATTATTTAGAAATGAAGATGGTATTCTTTATTTTAGACCTTCGGGTCACGGTGCTTTATTGAAAAACTTAAACACTAATGAGGCAGATGTTATTTTTATAAATAATATAGATAACGTTGTTGTTAAGGACTATAAACATGAAGTCGCTAAATATAAAAAGCTTTTAGCAGGTATTCTTCTTAAGACTAAATCTTCAGTTTTCACACATATTAAAAGCCTAAAAAACAAAGAATTAACCGAAGAAGATTTAAATACAATCGGTGATTTTTTATCTAATGATTTGAATTTTTCTATATCTGAAGAGTTTGAAAAATATTCTCATAAATATAAAATTGAATATTTGATTGAAGCTCTAAATAGACCAATACGAGTTTGCGGTATGGTTAAAAACGAAGGTGAGCCTGGTGGTGGTCCATTTTGGGTAAAAGATGAGTCTGGACGATTGTCACTTCAAATTGTTGAATCAGCTCAAGTTGATAAAAAAAACAAAGAACAAAAGCGAATTCTAGCTAATGCGACACATTTTAATCCAGTAGATATTGTATGTTCAATTAAGGATTATGAAGGAAATATTTTTGATTTACAAAAATATGTAAACCATAAAGCCGCTTTTATAACAATGAAAACTAAAGTAGGAAAAGACGTCAAAGCCCTCGAAATTCCTGGTTTATGGAATGGTAGTATGGCATATTGGAATAGTATTTTTGTCGAAGTTCCAGTATCTACGTTTAATCCTGTAAAGACGGTAAATGATCTATTAAAACCATCTCATCAACTTAGTTAAGATGGATTTGTCACAACTAGTAAATGAAATCATATACAAATCCGTTCGTAGTTCAGGAAGTGGCGGTCAACATGTAAATAAGGTAGCCACAAAAATCGAATTGTATTTTGACCTCAATAATTCTAAGTTTTTTAATCAAGAACAAATAGAAAGACTTCAGAAGAATTTACAAAATAGATTAACTAAAGCTGGAATATTAATTTTAAGTTGTGGCGAAACAAGAAGTCAATTAAAGAATAAGACTATAGTTACAAAACGTTTTTTTGAATTAATAGAGGAATCTATCAGGGAAGAAAAGGAACGTAAACTAAGCAAAACACCTGTTGCTGTTAAGCGAAAACGTTTAGCAATTAAAAAGAAAACTTCCGAAAAGAAAGCCAATAGAAAACCACCCAAAATAGATTAAAAAAATCTTTAAAACGTAATCTAAAATTCTAAAATCCATTTTATATTTGTAGCGTTCTCAAAAAAGGGGTGCTGTAAAAAGCTGAGATCATACCCATTGAACCTGAGCAGATAATGCTGCTAAGGAATTTTAAAAAGTTTGTTATTCTGATCCTGATTCAGAATTACATTCTATAACTAATTATTTAACTAAGAATAATTACCTCTTTTTATTCGATTATTATTTTAATCGTAATGAAAAATTTATTCAAAATCCTGTCACAAAACAATCGACAGAAAATTACATTATTTATTTTTTTATTCAGTCTTTTTTCTGTTTTTGGACAAGAAAAAAAACAAGATTCTACTAAGACCGAAAAGTTAGACGCGGTTTTAGTAAAAGCAGTACGTGTAGATG
>CAJQQC010000041.1 GCA_905480385.1 uncultured Winogradskyella sp. | reverse complement strand
TGACAGGTGCTAATTTTGTGACTAATTGTATTAGCTTAGAAATTGATGGCAATAACGCCAAAGCTATCAGAGAAATTGACGGTGGAAAAGAAACAGTAAACACTTCTCTTCCATTAGTTATCGGTGGTCAAAAAGGATTGGTTGAAGAAAGTGATTTACGTATACCTAACATGAGAGGTATTATGATGGCTCGTAAAAAACCATTAAATATTGTAGAGCCTGCTGGTGCAAATGCAGATACAACTGCAAATAGCTTTGAAAAGCCAGCCCCCAAAGGTGCTGTCAAATTAGTAGATGCAGATAATATAGATGAATTAATAAACTTACTCCATAACGAAGCAAAGGTAATCTAAGCTCAATCTAATAAGTTTATAACCATTTAAAAAAGAAAAATATGTCAGTTTTAGTATATACAGAATCAGAAAACGGAAAATTAAAAAAAGCAGCTTTAGAATGTGTGTCATACGCTAAAGCTATTGCAGATGAAATGGGAACTAGTGTGACAGCAGTTGCTATTAATGCAAACGATGCTGATACCCTAGGAAACTATGGTGCATCTAAGGTTCTAAATGTAAAAAATGATGCGCTTAACAGCTTTAATGCAAAGCAATATGCAGCTGTAATAGAACAAGCAGCAAAACAAGAAGGTGCAAAAGTAGCAGTTTTGAGTTCTAGTGCAGATAGTAAATATTTAGCGCCTTTATTAGCTGTAGGTTTAGAAGCAGGATATGTTTCTAACGTGGTTGAAAAACCCTCAAGCTTAGCGCCATTTACAGTAAAGCGTACAGCATTCACTAATAAAGCATTTGCCAATACAGAAATTAGCACAGACGTAAAATTAATAGGCCTATCCAACAACTCTTTTGGTTTAATAGAATCTGAAGGTTCTGCTTCAGTTGAAGACTTTTCTCCTTTAGTTATAGACTCAGGAGTTTCTGTTGATTCTGTTGATAAAGCTGTAGGTAAAGTAACTATAGCTGATGCCGATGTTGTTGTATCTGGTGGTCGTGGATTAAAAGGTCCTGAGAATTGGGGGTTGGTAGAAAATCTTGCTGAAGTATTAGGAGCGGCAACAGCTTGTTCTAAACCTGTATCTGATTTAGGATGGCGTTCACATGGCGAGCACGTTGGGCAAACGGGTAAGCCCGTAGCTACAAACCTATATATTGCCATTGGTATTTCTGGAGCTATCCAACATTTGGCTGGTATTAGTGCTTCAAAAGTAAAAGTAGTTATAAATACAGATCCTGAAGCTCCTTTCTTTAAAGCCGCTGATTATGGTATTGTTGGTGATGCGTTTGAGGTTGTACCTGTTTTAACAGAAAAACTAAAAGCCTTTAAAGCGCAAAACGCTTAATATTTTTTTGAAATTATAGTATACAGAACCGTTTAGATTTGTTTGGCAGTTGCTAAAGTCAAAATTTAAACGGTTCTTTGTGTTTCATAATACTCTAGAGATAAGTTATATTTTGGAGTGTTTTAAAAACGAAATTATTCGGATGTCATTTCGAAATATTAAAATCTCGATCATCGGGTAAATTATGAGTTTAGTACGTTTAAACATAAAAGGCATATCTTATAGTCAAACCCAAAATGGTGCTTATGCTTTAATATTAAATGAGGTTGATGGCGACCGTAAATTACCTATAGTCATTGGTGCTTTTGAAGCGCAATCTATTGCTATTGCGTTAGAAAAAGAGATTAGACCACCTCGACCATTGACTCATGATTTATTCAAAAATTTCTCCGATCGATTTCAGATTATTGTAAAGCAAGTCATCATTCACAAACTGGTAGATGGTGTGTTTTATTCTAGTTTAATTTGTGAACGCGATAATATCGAAGAAATTATTGATGCACGTACAAGTGATGCTATTGCATTAGCTCTACGTTTTCAAGCACCAATATTTACCTATAAAAACATACTAGACAAAGCAGGAATTTATCTAAAAGTAAATCCTAATAAGGATGAACAAGATGAAGATAGTATCCTAGTAGATGAGCTTATAGCTGAAGAAATTGAAACTACAGCCTTTGGTGATGAAGATATCTATAAGGATAAGTCCCTAGAAGAATTACATACACTCTTAGATGAAGCTGTTAATAATGAAGATTATGAACTTGCAGCTAAAATTAGAGACGAAATTTCTAAACGTTAATCCAACCAATATGAAACATTTTTTATTAGCTATTGCAGCTATTTTTTTTGGAGTAACCCTAAGCTTAGGCCAAAACCTAAACAAAACATGGAAATTAGACTCATATGACAAAGAAAATACAAATTTTAAAATTACAGATACTAGCCTTTTGAAGCTAGAAGACGGTGTTTTTGAATACTCTACAAGTTTTCCTGAACTAATGTCGTCCGGAAACTACATACATCAAAATAATCTAATTCTCTTTTACTACAGTAAACCTAATGACACAATAAGAAAGTTTAATATTGAAAAGCTTTCAGATTCAACTTTAGTACTAGCTGAAAAAAATGTCTTATACAATTACACAAATTTTAAAGCAGATAAAATTGTTCTAGATAATACTGATAAGAACTCAGAAGTTAACCCAATAATTCCAAGTCAAGGATTTTCATTAGATAGTTTATGGCGAGGTGTTTTAGGCATGGTAACTTTAATCTTTATTGCCTTTTTGTTTAGTAGTAATCGTAAAGCTATTAATTGGAAAACTGTCGGAATCGGTCTTGCTTTTCAGCTAGTAATTGCTGTTGGTGTTTTAAAGGTAGAATTTGTAAAATCCGGTTTTGAGTATGTAGGCCAGGGATTTATAGCAATTTTAGGTTTCACACAAGCTGGTAGCGAGTTTTTATTCGGAGGTATGCTTGATATCGATTCATTTGGTTACATATTTGCTTTTCAAGTTTTACCTACAATAATATTCTTTTCAGCATTAACATCTGTGTTGTTCTACCTTGGAATTATTCAAAAAATAGTAAAAGGTATGGGTTGGCTTTTGACTAAAGTTTTAGGTATTTCTGGCGCTGAAAGTTTAAGCGTTGCTGGAAATATATTTCTTGGCCAAACCGAAGCTCCACTTTTGATAAAGGCCTATTTAGAAAAAATGAATAAGTCAGAAATACTATTGGTTATGATTGGTGGTATGGCAACAGTTGCTGGTGCAGTATTAGCTGCTTATATCGGCTTTTTAGGTGGAGATGACCCAGCACTACAATTATTTTATGCAAAACATTTATTAGCTGCATCAGTAATGGCAGCTCCTGGAGCTATTGTGATTTCAAAAATTTTATTCCCACAAACTGAAAAAGTAAACACTGATGTCACTGTTTCAAAAGAAAAAATTGGCTCTAATATTTTAGAATCTATAGCAAACGGTACAACAGAAGGCTTAAAACTAGCTGTAAATGTTGGTGCAATGCTTCTTGTTTTTGTGGCATTTATTGCCATGATTAATGGGATACTAGGACTAGTTGGTGATATAACATCAATAAATGAATGGGTTATAGCAAACACGCCATATCAAAGTTTATCTCTAGAACTAATTTTGGGATATACCTTCGCACCATTAATGTGGCTGATTGGTATCGCACAAGAAGATATGGCTTTGATGGGACAACTACTAGGCATTAAATTAGCAGCAAGCGAATTTATTGGATACATACAATTGGCAGACTTAAAAGACGTTACAAACGTAACACACCTAAAATATCAAAAATCAGTAATTATGGCAACTTATATGCTTTGTGGTTTCGCAAATTTTGCTTCAATAGGCATACAGATTGGTGGTATTGGTTCATTGGCACCAGGTCAGCGTAAACAATTATCTAAATTTGGAATAAAAGCGCTCATTGGTGGGACAATTGCTTCACTTATTTCAGCTACAATCGCAGGAATGATTATTGGATAACAATTCGTTTTTACTAAAAATTTTAGTTAATAACTTTTCATATCATTGAAAGTCTTAAACTTCATGGTTTGAGGCTTTTTTTTATTTTTAATGCCATATAAAATGATATACGATATATGAAGCAGTATCACGATTTAGTTAAACATGTTTTAGCCGAAGGCAACCAAAAAGGAGATCGCACAGGAACAGGAACAAAAAGTGTTTTTGGTTATCAAATGCGTTTTGATTTAAGTGAAGGTTTCCCGATGGTAACTACAAAAAAATTACATCTTAAATCTATTATATACGAACTGCTTTGGTTCTTAAAAGGTGACACAAACATTAAATACTTAACCGAGAATGGTGTCCGTATATGGAATGATTGGGCTGATGAAAACGGAGATTTAGGACCAGTTTATGGTCATCAATGGCGCAATTGGAATGATGACGAAATTGATCAGATTAAAGATGTAGTGAAAACTCTAAAAAACAACCCTAATAGCCGTCGTATGATGGTTTCTGCATGGAATCCTTCTGTTATGCCAGATACCTCAAAGACATTTTCAAACAATGTGGCTAATGGCAAGGCGGCACTTCCGCCTTGTCATGCATTTTTTCAGTTTTATGTGGCAGACGGAAAATTATCTTGTCAGTTATATCAACGTAGTGCCGATATCTTTTTAGGTGTACCATTTAATATTGCGTCTTATGCATTATTTACAATGATGATGGCACAAGTATGTGGCTACCTACCTGGTGAATTTATTCATACTTTTGGTGATGCCCATATTTATAACAATCATGTAGAGCAATTAGAATTACAGCTTTCTAGAGATATTAGACCACTACCAAAAATGGTTTTAAATCCAGAGATAAAAGATATATTTGATTTCGATTTTGAAGACTTTACTCTAGTTGATTATAACCCACATCCTCACATAAAAGGTGCGGTTGCAGTGTAAAAAAGAGCTTTATTAAACTAAGCCTTTTTTATATCATTTTTAGCTTAGATTATCATAACACACTCCCTAATATTATAATAATAGAAAAACAAAGTTGTAAGTATTGATTTTAATATATCTTGTAATAAAAGATGTTATTTATACAAATGATCCATGTAAATAATTTAGTGAAAAATGGGTATCTTTAACTTTCAAAAAATGATTAAATGTTCTGGAAAAAGAAACATATTCCTACCATAGATAAAGATCAATTAGAACTTATCGAAAATGCTCAAAAACGTATTAAGCAAAAGAAACGTTTGTATATACATTTTGTAGTATTCCTAATCGGTGCTGTTTTTTTAATTATTGCCAATACAGTTTTAGGTATTGGTATAGATTTTACCATTGCTGGCATTAACTGGTTTGTTTATGCTATTCTGGCTTGGTTATTTCTATTTATCTATCATTTTATCAATGTGTTTGTCACTAATAAATTCATGGGCAAAGATTGGGAGAAGCAACAATTAGATAAGTTAGTTGCCAAACAACAACAACGTATTAACATACTTGAAGCAGGGCTAATAAAAGATAATACCAAGTCTAAAAAAACTACTGTCTCAGAAAAGGCAGAAAAACCGGCTCCTACTACAGAAAATAAAAACAAATCCGAACTCACCGTAATTGTAGCCGCAGGAGAAAACAATGCTATTGGTAAGGATAATGACCTAATTTGGCATTTGAGTGATGACCTTAAACGTTTTAAACGCTTAACTAATGGACATCATATTATCATGGGACGTAAAACTTTTGAAAGCTTCCCAAAACCACTACCTAACAGAATCCATGTTGTCATTACAAGACAAAAAGATTACAAAGCTCCTGAAGGTGTCATTGTTGTTAACTCGTTGGCAGATGCTTTAGATGCAGCCCGCAAAGACAATAACCCTTTTATTATTGGTGGTGGTGAAATATACAAACAAGCCATACCATTGGCAGATAAATTAGAAATCACAAGAGTCAACGCTACTTTTGATGATGCTGATACTTTTTTTCCTGAAATCGATTCGTCTATTTGGAGTGAAATTGACAGAGTAACTCATGACGCTGATGAAAAGCATAACCATGCGTTTTCGTTTATCACTTTTTTGAGGAAATAGTTTTTTCCTTTAGATAACCATATACTTCCTTTTTGCGTCTTTATTTATATAGATTTTTATAAAAGAAAGCAACGATTAAACCATGTCATATTCATACAGACAGTGTTTCCAAGGACAATGTTAAAGGATTGAGTATAGAAGAATAATTCATGTTTATACAAAACAAAACACCTTAGCTATTAATAGCTAAGGTGTTTTGTTTTAATTAGTTTTGTGATATGGTAAAGGCATTTCAACTTCGTTTAAATTTACACCAAGAAGGTAAACCTGACGGATTACTTAACAAAGCGGCTTACGATTTAGATATTCCTACTTCTAAAATTCATGGTATAAAAGTTCTTCGAAAATCTATTGATGCTCGGAAGAAAAACATCATGTTTAATTATAAAGTTGAAGTTTACATCAACGAACCTATGCCAGAGACATCAGACTACAAGTTTGATTACAAAGATGTGTCCAACGCAAAACCGGTACATATAATAGGTTTTGGTCCAGCAGGTATGTGGGCAGCATTGCGTTGTATTGAGTTAGGTTTTAAACCCATTGTTTTAGAACGTGGCAAAAATGTACGTGACCGTCGTCGTGATTTAAAAGCCATAAATCAGGATCATTTTGTTAACGAAGATTCTAATTACTGCTTTGGCGAAGGTGGTGCAGGTACATATAGCGATGGTAAATTATATACCAGAAGTTTGAAACGAGGTGACGTGCGTCGTATTTTTGAAAGTTTAGTTTATCATGGTGCAACAGATCAAATTTTAATCGATGCGCATCCACATATTGGTACAAATAAATTACCTAAAGTTGTTCAAAATATTAGAGAAACCATTTTAGAGTTTGGTGGCAAAGTTCATTTTGAAACTCGAGTCACGGATTTTAATATAAAAGATAATAAGATTGTTAGTATTCAACTTCAAAATAATAAAGAATTAGAGGTCGATAAAGTTATTTTAGCCACAGGTCATTCTGCTAGAGATATTTTTTATTTATTGAACGAAAAAAATATTGCTCTAAAAGCAAAATCTTTTGCCATGGGTGTTAGAATTGAGCATCCACAACAGATTATCGATGGTATTCAATACCATTGTTCTGGAGAACCTAGACATGATCTATTGCCGGCAGCGGCTTATAGTTTGGTTCAACAAGTTAATAATCGCGGTGTATATTCATTTTGTATGTGTCCTGGTGGTTTTATAGTTCCAGCCGCAACTGCAAATGGCGAAGTTGTAGTTAACGGCATGTCACCATCAAAACGAAATAATAAATTTGCAAATTCTGGTATTGTGGTAGAAATAAATGCCAAGCGTGATTTATACAAATATGAAAAATTTGGGGCTTTAAAAGCACTTGAGTACCAAAAGAATTTAGAACGTTTAGCTTTTACTGCTGGTGGTCGAACACAGACTGCTCCTGCACAAAGACTAACTGATTTTGTTGAAGGCAAATTGTCTTCAGATTTAAATGAAACCTCATACCAACCTGGACTTAATTCCTCACCACTACACTCACTGTTCCCAAAATTAATAGGCAATTCATTGCGAAAAGGCTTCAAAGCTTTTGGAGAAAAAATGAAAGGTTTTTATACTACTGAAGCTAACATCATTGGTGTAGAGTCTAGAACCTCATCGCCTGTAAATATTCCTAGAAATGAAACATTAGAACATCCTGAAATCTCTAATTTATTCCCTTGCGGCGAAGGTGGTGGATATGCTGGCGGTATTGTTTCCGCAGCTATGGATGGCGAGCGTTGCGCAGAAGCTGCTTGTGTCTGAATAATTAAGAATATTTATCCTATTTTTGCCAGACAAATTTAATAAGAATGAACGCATATATATTTCCAGGACAAGGTGCTCAATTCTCAGGAATGGGATTGGACCTCTACGAAAATTCACCTACAGCACAACAGCTTTTTGAAAAAGCCAATAGTATCCTCGGTTTTTCTATTACAGATATCATGTTTGAAGGTTCAGCCGAAGACTTAAAACAAACTAAGGTTACACAACCTGCTATCTTTTTACACTCTGTAATTTTAGCTAAAACTTTGGGAGAAACTTTTAAACCAGATATGGTTGCCGGACATTCACTCGGAGAATTTTCTGCATTAGTTGCCGCTGGTGCATTAACTTTTGAGGACGGTTTAAACCTAGTTTCTCAACGTGCGCAAGCGATGCAAAAAGCTTGTGAAATCAAGCCGAGTACAATGGCTGCTGTTTTAGGTTTAGAAGATGACGTTGTAGAAAAAATTTGTGAAGATACCGAAGGTGTTGTGGTTGCCGCAAATTATAACTGCCCAGGACAATTAGTGATTTCTGGAGAAGTTGAGGCTATTAACCGTGCTTGTGAAGCTATGAAAGAAGCAGGAGCTAGACGCGCTTTAGTACTACCCGTAGGCGGTGCTTTCCATTCGCCAATGATGGAACCTGCTCGTGAGGAATTAGCTGCGGCTATTGAAAACACAACATTTAGCAAACCAAATTGTCCAATATATCAGAATGTAACGGCTTCTGCTATTACAGATGAAGATGAGATTAAAGCTAATCTTATTTCGCAATTGACTGCTCCTGTTCGTTGGACACAATCCGTACAACAAATGATAGAAGAT
>CAJQQC010000040.1 GCA_905480385.1 uncultured Winogradskyella sp. | reverse complement strand
TGGTCATTATTACCTGAAGCATCACAGCGTAATCTAAACTGTGCACTTGGCCCAAATGAGAATTGCGAGTTAGTCACGGTAACCGAATCATTAAAGAAATTGCCATTGGTAAAATCTGTTCCACTTACATACGTAGCAACCGTTGTCCACCCAGAACCATCATTAAATTGTAACCAAAAATCCTCGCCATTCTCCATACTAACAGGATAATAGAAAAAGCTAATCTCAACACTTTCGTAATCAGAGAGATCATATGTTGGTGACGTCATTGAAGACGCTGTTCCTGAATTATCTCGTATCCTTATAGACCATATCCCTTCATAAGAATTTGTAGTTTGAACTCTCGCCACATCACTACCCCCGTCTGTCCAACCATCTAATCCGGTTTCAAAAAATCCTTCATTTAAAGTAGATGTTGCGCATGGTGCACAAGATGAGCCACCACAATCTACTCCAGTCTCATCACCGTTTTGAATGCCATCACTACATGTTGGTGCTGAAAGCGTAGTCTCATTAACTATATTACTTTGTGCAGAACTATTACCTGCCGCATCATTAGCAATAACATAAAAACTGTATGTAGTACTTTCAGAAAGCCCTGTTACTTGTACACTCGTACCAATAACATTTGCAATCTGTACACCGTCCTGATAAACGTCATAATTAGAAACTCCAACATTATCAGTTGCAGCTGTCCAATTCAAATCGGTACTGGTTTCTGTAGTATTTGAAGCTGTTAAATCAGTAGGAGAAGATGGGGCCTCTTCATCAGGACCTGCCGCTTGTATTATGATCGTATAATCTTCAACTTCTCCATACTGAAATGAATCACAAGGCCCAACATTGGCGTTATAGCTTAATGTCACTCGCATTCTTGTAGAATTCTCAACGGCATTTGTGGGTACAGTAAAGCTACCACTTACAGGAGTTGCCTGTGTCGGAGCTTGAGTGAAAACCTGTTCGCCAGCATCAGAAAAATCTCCATCTCGGTTATAATCAATCCAAACGGAATATCCTTCGCTATAAACTGTACCTGTCCAAGTAGGCGTAATGGTAACAGAATATTGAGTTCCTTTGGTCAATGAAGTTGAAATATTTGTAAAATCTGAATAAAATTGTGCTCCAGATGAATTATCAATTGTATTTAGTTGAAGTCTGCTGATATATTCGTCATTAACATTTGTACTTGCTGAATCACAATAATTCAATTGGACATCTGTAGTAGTGAAATTTACTAAACCACTGTAAGCTGATGTTACACCACCAGAACACGTACTTCTTACTTGTGCTTCATATTGTGTCAATGCAGTTAGACCTGATAATGAAGAAGAGATTCCTGTAACTGATTCGGTTATCCAAGTTGATGTCCCTACTTCTCTAAATCTTAAATCATAGCTCGCGCCAGGTACAGCATTCCAAGTTATCGTAGCTGTTGTAGTTGCAACATTTGATGCTACTAATCCTGCAGGTATGGTAGCATTACATACAACCGGTGAACCAATTGTAAAGTTGGTGTTAGAAATATCGAAAAAGATATTATTTGTACCTTTAACCATGACCCTATTTTGATTCCCTTCATTATTAGGTACTACAATATCATGAGAACCATCATTTGGTACTCCTGTAGCAAGTGTAATAGGATATGTGTCACCTCCATCCGTTGATAAAAATATATCAACATTAGTAGCATTTATACCATTACCTGTTGTACCGGCAACATCCCATGTTACAGTTCTTGTTGTCCCAGCATCCCAAGTCACATTAGTGTTTGGTGAATTTAATATAAAAGGTCCGGCCGAACCATTTACTGTTATACTAGTATCGTCACTATTATTTGTGGCTCCTCCTGCGCGATTATCTCTTACGGTAAGTCTAAAATTGAGTGTCCTAGACACATTTGGAATAGCCTCCCATTGCCAGGCTGTAGCTCCAGTTTTAATTGTTAAAAGGCGCGGGAAATAACGTTTGTTATCAGTTGATGGATTAAACGACCTGAAGGATACGCCTGAAGTGGAATTAGTAGAAGGAAAAGTAGTTGAAGCATCATTTTCATCCGCTTGTTCCCAGCAATATGTGAGAATATCTCCTATGTCATTGTCACTTGCTGTACCCTCGAGGACAAAAGGTGTTCCTCTCGGAATTGTAAAATTAGGGCCCGCACTTACTGTTGGAATTGAATTTCCGGTATTTGTATTAACTTGACAACTTGTTGTTTTAACATAATTAGTGACCTGCTGAATTGTATACCAATGAAAATAAGGGTCACTCACTGATTGCACATCGGTTGATCCTGTAATACCTGCATAACCCATAATAGTAGAACCACTGCCGGGTTCATAATGCGCATTAGTTCCTTCATTTCTGAATGAAAATGTATGGTTCCCCCCAAATTGATGGCCTAATTCATGAGCAACATAATCTACATCAAACGGATCGCCTTCAGGCGTAGAACGCGAGGTAAATGCGCTCCCCTTTTGTCCGTTAACACAAACACATCCTATACAGCCAGCATTTCCGTTATCTGAAGCTCTTGCAAATAAATGACCCACATCGTAGTTAGCTTCACCGATAATATTGGTTAGGACGTTTTGCACTTGATTGTTATAGCTTCCGTTAGAATAAGGATCAGTATTACCATTGGTGTAAATTATGGCATCATTATTAGGGATTAATACCATTGTAACATTAAAATCATTTTCAAAAAGCCCATTAACACGCGTCATAGTGGTATTTATAGCCGCGAGAGATTGAGACACTGAACCTCCATGATACTGAGTATATTCTCCTGTTGTAGAAACGGCTAATCTGAAGGTTCTTAAAATTCCGTCATCAGCATTTCTTAATCCATTCCCAATTTCTAAAAATTTGTTCATCTGATCAGTAACCTCACATTCAAAGTCATCATTAGAATTAACTCTATTCGCTCGAGTATATACTACATAATTATTTGAATCTGGTTGACTTGATTCAATGAATGTATTACCGTTTTCTGGTGACAATATCATTGCGCTAAATCCATAAGGAGATAAACTAAATCTTATTTGTGAAGTTGGACTGTCAATTCCTTGACCTAAATACGATTTAATCTCTGGATATCTTGCTTGAAGGTCTGGATGCATTGTAGATGACTCACTAATTCTATAGCGCATCATATTTCCTTTATGGTTAGGAAAAGTAACAATAACATTAGAAAAAGAATTTGAATTATTTCTATATGGGGTGCTTAAAAGTGATGATTTTAACGCCTGTGTATCTAAACTATAAACTCTATAGTTATTTAAACTTTGATGATTGGACTTAGACAAAGTGATTCCCGTATTGTCTTCATTAGTCCATGAATTATTTTTTTGAGACCAAAGGAAGGTTGTGCTCAGTGTCAAAACGAACAACAGTAATTTAATTTTCATAAGAATTGGTTTTTGAATACCCCAATTTAATCATTTTAAAGCACGAAATAACTCCGTGCTTATTAAATTTCAACATTTAATTGTTAACTTAAGAGAATTAAGATGAAAATAGACTTGTTAAAACACTTAATAAATGATAATAAAAACATTTTGAACTATTTTTTAAATTGAAAAATCCAGATAATTTCTTATCTGGATTTCATGTTTAAAGTGGGGATTATATAACTTACTTTTTTATTAGATTATTGCATTATATTTACATATGAAAACTTCTGAAATCCTTAATATTCAAAACCTTAGCATAAGTTTTATATCAAATAAAACTAAAACTGAAGTCGTTCATGATGTTTCATTCTCTATTTGTAAAAATGAAATATTAGGAATCGTCGGAGAATCTGGATCAGGAAAATCAGTTTCTTCTTTGGCTATTATGGGATTATTACCTAAAAGGATTTCTGAAGTCACCAAAGGTTCAATTCAATTTGAAGATAAAGACCTTTTAAATATATCAGAAAAGGGTTATCAAGCTTTAAGAGGAAATGACATTTCAATGATTTTTCAAGAACCCATGAGTTCTTTAAACCCATCTATGAAGTGTGGTCATCAAGTTGCTGAATTAACAAAAAGACATACAAGTTTATCAAAAAGCGAAATCAAAAAAGAGGTGATTTCACTTTTTGATAAAGTAAAACTTCCTGAACCGGAACGTGTTTTCAATGCGTATCCTCATGAAATTTCTGGTGGACAAAAACAACGTGTAATGATTGCTATGGCTATTTCATGTAAACCAAAATTGCTGATTGCTGACGAGCCTACAACGGCTTTAGATGTTACCGTACAAAAGGAAATTTTATTATTGCTAAAAGAACTTCAAGAAGACACTAAAATGAGTGTTTTATTTATTTCGCATGATTTAGCATTAATATCAGAACTAGCGGATAGAGTTCTTGTTATGTATAAAGGTGAAATTGTTGAACAAGGAAACACTAGTCTAATTTTTACATCTCCAAAACATTCCTATACAAAAGCACTATTTAATTCAAGACCATCTACTAATTATAGACAGAGAGAGTTACCTACGGTAAGTGATTTTTTAAATGACGCTATTAATTTTGAAATTGTTTCTGATGAAGAGCGCCAAAAAAAACATAAAACTCTTTATAACCAAAACCCCATTTTAGAAGTTATTGATTTAGAAAAAATATACCTTTCTAAAAAAGGATGGATTGGCGCAAATTCAACATTTAAAGCAGTTGATAAGGTTAGTTTTAAAGTCTATCCAGGTGAAACACTTGGTTTAGTTGGCGAATCAGGTTGTGGAAAATCTACTTTAGGGAATGCTATCCTACAATTAGATAAAGCTTCGTCAGGAATAGTCAAATATGATGGAAAAGACATTACTGATTTAAACAGTAAACAGCTACGATCACTAAGAAAAGACATACAAATTATTTTCCAAGATCCTTTTGCATCATTAAACCCAAGACTAACAGTAGGTAATGCTATCATGGAACCCATGAAAGTTCATGGTATTGGAAAGAATAAAAAAGAAAGAAAAGAAAAAGTTTTAAGCATATTAAACCACGTAGGCCTTCTAGAAGATGATTTTAATAAATATCCTCATGAATTTTCTGGTGGTCAACGCCAACGTATTGGTATAGCAAGGACAATTGCTTTAGAGCCAAAACTTATTGTGTGCGACGAATCTGTTTCTGCACTTGATATTTCTGTGCAAGCGCAAGTTTTGAATCTATTAAATAGTTTGAAAGAAAAATTTGGATTTACTTACATATTTATATCTCACGATTTAGCTGTTGTTAAATATATGTCTGATCAATTAATGGTTATGAACAAAGGTAAAATTGAGGAGTTAGGCGAAGCTGATAAAATATATCAAAATCCTAAAAAAAATTACACAAAAAAACTTATTGATGCTATACCTAAAGGATTATAGAAGAAATACTTTTTTTGTTAAATAAAATACGCCAGAGATTAATCTGAGCGTATTTTTAATTATTGAAGGTCTTTCTTCAAAAGTAGGTTCTGGTAGATTTGTTCGTTTTTTCATAAGTTAAGATTTATGATAGATTTGGGACAAATCATAAATTAAGTTTATGGTAAACTTGGTTATTGTAATTTGGGACTGCTAATATGAAATTAATATTTAAATTTAACGATTAAAAACATAATTAATCGATGAAATGCACTATATTTTAACATATTGTAGTCTTTTAACCTTAAAAAAGCCGCTTTTTCAAGCGGCGTACATTCCTTAAATTTACAATTATAATTCCATTTCAGGTATTACTCTGTCAATGATTAAGTGTCCCTCTGTTGCATCTTTTATAACTTCCACTGAAACACCTGGTGCACGTTCTAATAGTTTAAAGCCGCTTTCTGTTACCTCAATAACTGCAAGATTAGTAACTATTTTTTTTACACAACCAACTCCTGTTAATGGTAAAGAACATCTTTTAAGTAATTTTGAAGCTCCTGCTCTATTAGTATGCATCATCGCAACAATAATATTTTCTGCACTTGCTACTAAATCCATAGCGCCACCCATTCCTTTAACCATTTTACCTGGTATCTTCCAATTTGCTATATCCCCATTTTCAGAAACTTCCATAGCTCCAAGAATAGTTAAATCTACATGCTTGCCTCGTATCATAGAAAAACTTGTAGCAGAATCAAAAAAAGAAGCGCCTGGTAATGTTGTTATAGTTTGTTTACCTGCATTAATTATATCAGCATCTTCTTCGCCCTCGAAAGGAAAAGGTCCCATCCCTAAAACACCATTTTCACTCTGAAACTCAACTTCAATATCTTCTCTCACAAAATTCGCTACTAGTGTTGGTATACCAATACCAAGGTTAACATAGTAGCCGTTTTGTACTTCTTTGGCAATTCGTTTTGCTATTCCGTTTTTATCTAACATATTTAACTTCTTTGTCTAACCGTCCTTTGTTCAATTCTTTTCTCATAAATTTCTCCTTGAAAAATACGCTGTACAAATATTCCTGGAATATGAATTTGATTTGGGTCTAGATCACCAACAGGAACTAATTCTTCTACCTCAGCAACTGTTATTTTGGCCCCACCGCACATGTTAGGGTTAAAATTTCTTGCTGTGCCCTTAAAAATTAAGTTTCCAGCAGCATCTCCCTTCCACGCTTTCACAAAAGCAAAGTCAGCTTTGAAAGCGTGCTCCAAAACATACATTTTTCCATCAAACTCTCGGGTTTCTTTTCCTTCAGCAACTTCAGTTCCATATCCAGCAGGTGTATAAATAGCCGGAAATCCTGCCTGTGCTGCTCTGCATCGTTCTGCTAATGTGCCTTGCGGAATTAGCTCTACATCTAACTCTCCACTTAGCATTTGACGCTCAAATTCATCATTCTCACCAACATAAGATGAGATCATTTTTTTAACTTGTTTTTGCTGAAGTAAAAGTCCTAAACCAAAATCATCGACACCTGCATTATTTGAGATACAGGACAAACCTTTAATATTTAGTTTTACCAATTCTGCAATGGCATTTTCAGGAATACCACTGAGACCAAAACCGCCAAACATAAAAGTCATATTATCTGAAACGCCGTCTAAAGCTATAGCGACATTGGCTACTTTTTTATTAATCATATTTTTTGATTATTTACAAATATAATGTAAGACTATCTATCGTAATTTTATAAAAGCTTTTTTAATTTAAAAGTCTAATTCATCTAAATCTTCATCCGAATTATCATCAGCAAAAACGTCACTTATAGACACTTTATCACAATCTACATTTATAGATAAGTTAAGAGGTTCTTCAAAAGCTTCTTTTGATACATTCAATGTTTCATCTTCATAACAGGCTTTCATGTATAAACCCCAAATTGGTAAAGCTGTAGAAGCACCTTGTCCATATGTAATCGATTCAAAATGAGCTGCTCTATCTTCACATCCTACCCAAACACCAGTAACGAGATTTGGCACAATACCCATAAACCAACCATCAGACTGATTTTGTGTTGTTCCTGTTTTACCAGCAATTGGATTTGTGAGTTCATATGGATAACCCGTAAGCATTTTTTTTGTAAACTGTTGGTTTATTCTCCAAGTGTCTTGAAGTCTTTTCCCAGAACCTCCTTCAACTACACCTTGCATTAAATTAATTGTAACATAAGCAACTTCTTCGCTTAAAACATCTCGACTTTCTGGCTGAAATTGGTACAATACAGTACCATTCTTGTCTTCTATACGAGTTACTAAAACAGGTTTATTATAAACGCCTTTATTGGCAAATGTTGAGTATGCGGCAACCATTTCATAAACACTAATATCTGGTGTACCTAATGCTATTGCTGGCACTGGCAATATATCTTGTTCTACACCAAGCTTTTTTGCCATTTCCACAACTGGTTGTGGACCTATCTCATTCATTAGTCTTGCTGTAATTGTATTTGTAGAACTCGCTAAAGCAGATTTAAGCGTTTGAAAACCATCATACTTACCATCAGAATTTTTAGTAGTCCATGGTTCTGGGTTACCAAATTTATTAGCCTCTATAGTTATTGGTGTCCTAGGTAAGGAATCACATGGAGATAATTGTAATTGATCAATTGCTGTTGCATATACAAATGGCTTGAAGGTAGAACCGACTTGTCGCTTACCTTGCTTAACCATATCATACTTAAAGTGCTTATAATTCATACCTCCCACCCAAGCTTTTACGTGGCCTGTTTGTGGATCCATTGACATCATTGCTGGACGCAAAAACGATTTGTAATATCGCATAGAATCCATCGGTTTCATAACAGTATCAATCTCTGAGTATTTACCTTTTTCCCATGCAAAAATTTCCATTTGAGTAGGTTTGTCAAAAGAAGCAATAATTTCTTTTTCTGATTTACCCAAATCATTTTTCATGTGTCTCCAACGTTCACTTCGACGCATTCCGACTCGCATTAGGCTCTCGATTTCCTTTTTATCAAGCTCTAAAAAAGGTGCTGTGAGGTTTTTGTTTGGAGTGTTTTGGTTATCAAACTCTGCTTGTAACATTGGCATATGTTTAGCAATTGCATCTTCTGCGTATTGCTGCATACGAGAATCTATAGTTGTGTAAATCTTTAGGCCATCATTATAAAGGTTGTGTTTTTTACCATCTGGTTTTGGATTTTGTTTAATCCAATCTTTCATAAAATCTGATAAGTTAGCTCTAAAGTATGTTGCTAAACCTTCGCGATGAGATTCTGGAGAGTAATTTAAATCTAAATCTGTTTGTTGGAGTGAATCTTTAGCTTCTTCAGTAATATAGTCGTACTTAGCCATCTGAGCTAAAACAACATTTCTTCTATTTCTTGTACCAACCGGATTTCTGTGAGATCTTGGGTTATATAGCGATGAATTTTTAAACATCCCTACTAACATTGATGCTTCTTTTGTTTCTAAGTCCTTTGGCTCTTTCCCAAAATAGATACGTGCTGCAGAACGAATACCATCTGCATTATTATTAAAATCATAGATGTTAAAATACATAGCTATAATTTCTTCTTTAGTATACTGGCGCTCTAAACGAATAGCAATAACCCATTCTTTAATTTTTTGAGTTACAGCTTCTAACTTATTTTTTGACCGCACACCAACAAACAATTGCCTGGCTAATTGCTGAGATATTGTACTTGCTCCACCTTTATCTCTAAGTGTAAGTTTTGCAAAAATAGCTCTTAAAAAACCTCTAGCATCTATTCCCGAATGCTCATAAAAACGAATATCTTCTGTTGCAACTAAGGCATCTACTAAATTTTTTGGAAGTTCATCATATCCTACAGGTGTTCTATTGTCTTCAAAGTAAAATTTTGAGAGCGTCTTATTATCAGAAGAAATAACTTCTGAAGCTAGATTTGTTCGAGGATTTTCTAATAATGTATGATCAGGCATCTCACCCAAAAGTCCCCATGAAGCGAATAGAAATAAAAAAATAACTGATAAGAAACCTAGTCCAAATAAAGTCCAAAACCAACGGACATATTTTGAAAAAATTTCAGTTTCACTCTTTTTATTTGCAGCTTTTTTCTTAGCCATAACTATTTGTTTTCTACTCTAAAACCTACTTCTGTAATACCTTCTAAATCATCTACACCATTAACATCTCCAAACTTTCGCATAGCATGTTGTACTGTAAAAGTATAGGTTCCTAATTCATTAAACACAAAAGGAACTTTATAGCCTTTGTACCATAATTTATTTTCTTTCACATCTGTAAAACCCTCTCCTAAAAGCGTTCCGTCTGGTGCGGCCATTTTATATTCTAAAGTGTCTACTAGTGTTTTACCGTTTGGATATTCTAAGCCAGTAATTAAATATAAATTACTGAATTTGTAATCGTTATTATTACGAATATTTACATATAAATTATAAGTGTTTGTGGAGTCTGGAGCTTCAAGTTGAAATGAAATAATATTATCTTTATTCCATTGATTTGGAAGAGACTTATATTCGTCAAAAACAGATTTAGTATCACACGATACTAAAAAGATTAACATTAAGCTAGCTATTAGAAAAACACTAGTCTTTTTTTGCATTATTCTTAGGATTACGATTTCGCCTTTTATTATTTCGGTTACGATTCTTATTATTTTTACGTCTGTTATTGCGTTTTGGATTATCAAAACGTGTTAAACTATCTTGACCAACAACGTTTTCGAACTCTGTTTTAGTATCTTCAACATGCTCAACTGCATATTCTTCAAGGCTTGCGACTTTTTCTCCTTTTTTATTTTTTTCAATGATTTGGTTGGCCTGTGTAGCAGAAAGTATATGCCAATTCATCCATTCGCCCTCGTAGGCATACCACATTAAGCCTTTAAAAATATCTGTTTTTTGACAAATAGCTGTTCCTTTTTCGGTTTGTAGTTTTTTCTCCTTTTTAGGAAACGCTTTAAGTGCGTCTAGGTAAGAATCTAGCTCATAGTTTAGACAACATTTCAGTTTACCACATTGTCCAGCAAGTTTTAAGGGGTTTAGGGATAATTGCTGATAACGTGCTGCAGATGTACTTACTGATCTGAAGTCTGTTAACCATGTAGAACAGCATAACTCTCGACCACAAGAACCAATACCACCAAGTCTTGCAGCTTCTTGTCTAAAGCCAACTTGTTTCATTTCTATGCGCGTTCTAAATTCACGTGCAAAAACCTTAATCAATTCTCTGAAATCTACACGCTCTTCGGCAGTGTAATAAAATGTTGCTTTACTTGCATCTCCCTGAAATTCAATATCAGATATTTTCATCTTTAAATTTAAATCAATAGCAAATTGTCTCGCTTTTACCTTCATCGGCTCTTCTTTGTCTCGAGCTGCTGACCATATGTCTATATCTTTTTGTGATGCTTTTCTGTAAATCTTTAAGACACTTTCTTTGTCATCAATATTAACTTTTTTACGTTTCATTTGTACACGAACAAGCTCTCCTGTAAGTGTCACCATGCCTACATCGTGACCAGATTTTGCTTGAGTTGCAACTATATCACCAATGCTTAACGTAAGGGTTTCTGTGTTTTTATAATATTGTTTTCTTCCGTTTTTAAAACGAACTTCAATACCCGAAAAAGGTTCTTGTCCGTTAGGAAGCGACATATTGGCCAGCCAGTCAAAAACAGTAAGTTTATTGCAGCTATCTGTACCACAAGTCCCATTGTTTTTACATCCTTTTGGTTGGCCGTCTTTGCCAGTTGAGCAACTGTTACAAGCCATAAATTAAGTTATATATATTTCAAAATTTTATAAAATTTTGAAAGAAGGATTCGTAAATATTTGAAAAGTAAAGATAAAATTATTTATGGACTTCTATAATAATACATATCGAGAATAAAAAAAGCCTTAAATAGATCTTCAAGGCTTTGATCTTACTTCTTTAAAGTATCAAATATATTTCGTAAATCCTTTTTATATGGCAAATGTTCTGTACGTCCTTTTTTAAAGATATCGTTACTGTTTCCTTGACCTTTCCGTAATGCCTTTTGCTCCTCATAGGATAATTCAATTATTTCCATACAGTTAGTTGAACAGCAATTATTCATTTTTTCTTTACAATTATCGCATTGGATAAACAAAAGATGACAAGCCTCGTTAGCACAATTTGTATGCATATCTGCAGGTTCGCCACATTGATGGCAATTAGAAATCACATCCTCTGAAATTCGTTCTGAACGGCGTTGATCAAATACGAAGTTTTTGCCGATAAATTTATTTTCTAAACCTTGGGCTTCAATTTGGCGGACGTAGTTAATTATGCCGCCTTCAAGTTGAAATACATTTTTAAAACCTTTGTGTTTGTAGTAAGCACTAGCTTTTTCGCAACGTATGCCTCCAGTACAGTACATCACTAATTTTTTATCTTCCTTATGCGCTCTTAAATCTTCTTCAATTAAATCTAAAGATTCTCTAAAGGTGTCTACATCTGGAGTCACTGCATTTTTAAAATGTCCTATTTCGCTCTCGTAATGATTACGCATGTCTACTAAAACTGTATCAGGATCTTCAATGAGTTCATTAAACTTTTTTGCATTAACATGTACACCTCTATTTGTAGCATCAAAAGTATCATCATTTAAACCATCGGCGACTATCTTATTTCGGACTTTAACTTTTAGTTTTAAAAAAGCAAAATTATCGTGCTCAACAGCAATATTTAATCTTACATTTTCAAGGAACGTAATAGAATCTAAGTGGTTTTTAAACAATTGAAAATTATCTGCAGGAACAGACAACTGCGCATTAATACCTTCATGAGCAACATAAATACGTCCAAGTACATCTATGTCATTCCAATTGATAAATAAGTGATTTCTAAAAAGTTCGGGGTTTCCGATTTTTGCGTATTTGTAGAAAGAGATTGTCAAACGGTCTTTGCCCGCTTTTTCGATAAGTTCTGCTCTTTCCTTGCCGCTTAAGTTATTGTACAGTTGCATGCTATACTAATGTTTTAAGGTTAAAGAATTTATTTTCAGGTACAAAGGTAATTTTTTAAACGAAAAAAGCACTTTGATAAAAATCAAAGTACTTTTTTGAGGACTAACTCGTTATTAATATTAATTTATAATTAAATCATACTAAAACGAGCAAACCACCATCGGCTTTGCAACAACCGAAAACTAAAACAGCTGTTGTCACACCTAAAGTTTTACTGAAAATAATTTTTGCTAAAAATCCCATTTCTAAAATTTTTAATCCAAAATCAAAAGCTTTTTCATAGCAATTTTTTCCTTTTTCAATTAGTAGATGCAGAAACTATAAAATGGTTGCGTCTTAAATTGTAATCTGTTAAAAGAAGTCTTATTTTTACCTTCAAGATTAATAGCAAAAAACTGAATACATGAGTAGTGAAAAAGATGCAAAATTAAAGGCGCTTAAACTAACGTTAGACAAGTTAGATAAGGCTTACGGAAAAGGAACGGTAATGAAAATGAGTGACCAAGCCATTGAAGATGTCGATGCGATTTCTTCAGGTTCACTTGGATTAGATATTGCATTAGGCGTTGGAGGCTATCCTAGAGGAAGAGTTATTGAAATATATGGCCCAGAATCTTCTGGTAAAACCACATTAACATTACACGCTATCGCTGAAGCACAAAAAGCGGGTGGAATTGCTGCTTTCATTGATGCAGAGCATGCTTTTGACCGTTTTTATGCTGAAAAGTTAGGTGTTGATTTAGAGAACCTAATTATTTCTCAGCCAGATAATGGAGAGCAAGCTTTAGAGATTGCAGACAATTTAGTGCGCTCTGGTGCAATTGATATTATTGTTATAGATTCTGTTGCTGCATTGACTCCTAAAAGTGAAATTGAAGGAGAAATGGGAGATTCTAAAATGGGATTACATGCACGTTTAATGTCTCAAGCCTTGAGAAAATTGACAGGATCGATTAGTAAAACTAATTGTACAATGTTTTTCATTAATCAATTACGTGAAAAAATTGGTGTTATGTTTGGCAACCCAGAAACGACTACTGGTGGTAATGCCCTTAAGTTTTACGCTTCTGTCCGCTTGGATATAAGACGTTCTACTCAAATTAAAGATAGCAATAGTACTGTAATGGGTAACAAAACGCGAGTGAAAGTTGTAAAAAATAAAGTCGCTCCACCTTTTAAATTAGCAGAATTTGATATTATGTATGGTCAGGGTATTTCTAAAGTTGGAGAGATCCTAGATATTGCTGTAGAACACGATATTATTAAAAAGGCGGGGTCATGGTTTAGCTATGACGATACTAAACTCGGCCAAGGCCGGGATGCCGTAAAAGCATTAATAAAAGATAATCCTGAATTGATGGATGAACTAGAAGAAAAAGTAAGGGCAAAAGTTAATGAAATAGAAGCCTAATAAAAAATCCTGAAAATTTTCAGGATTTTTTTGTTTTTAGACGCAACCTTTTAAAGTTTTTTGCATCTTGCCCATAGCAAACATAAATTTTAAATGAAAAAAATGAAAAAATTACTCGTATTATTTGTTTTAGGAACGCTACTATCATGTGAGATTAATGATGGAAGAGATATAAACTTTGAATTAGAGATAATGTCTATTACAAGTGTAGATGTACCTGCCGAATTTACATTAGGAGAAACCTATGAAATTACTGTTGATTACTTGAGACCTAACGGATGTCACGAGTTTAACGACTTTATATTTCAACCTGACGGAAATACAAGAACGGTAGCTGTTGTAGACACGGTATACAATGACCCAGATTGCTCAACAAACGCTGAAGAAGCTTCAGTGTCATTTGACTTTTTAGTATTAAGTACTGGCCCATACATATTTCAGTTTTATCAAGGAAGTAGTCCGAATGGACAAGACGATTATTTGATAGTAGAAGTGCCAGTCGTAGAGTAAATATTAAATTAAATCCCCTCAACCCCTTGAGTTTACAAGAACTCATTAGAGACTGTAAAAAAAAGAATGCTAGTGCTCAGAGTCAATTATATAAGCTTTATGCCAGTAGATTGTTCTCCATATGCCTCAAGTATTCAAAAAACTATGTCGAGGCAGAAGATAATTTACAGGATGCGTTTGTAACTATTTTTAATAAAATAGAACAATACAAAAACAAAGGTTCTTTTGAAGGTTGGATAAAACGCATAGCTATTAACACTGCTTTAAAGCGTTATCGAAAAGTGCAAGTTTATAGCTTAATTGATGAAAGTGCGATTGAAGATGTAGATATAGAAATTGGTAATGATGAAGTAGACTTAGATTTTTTACTTCAGATTATTCAGGATTTACCAGACCGTTATCGGTTGGTGTTTAACTTATACGTTATGGATGGTTTTTCGCATAACGAAATTGGTAAAATGTTAGAAATATCTAATGGCACATCAAAATCAAACCTAGCACGTGCGAGGATGATTTTAAAACAAAAAATTAAAGACTATAAAGCGAGTGTAAATTCGCAATCCTTATAAAAATGAGCGATAAAAAACATATCGACAGACTGTTTCAAGAAAAGTTTAGGGATTTTGATGTTATGCCAAACGACAAGCTTTGGGAAGGCATTGAAGCTAGACTTGATAAGAAAAAGAAAAAGCAACGCATCATACCGATTTTGTGGAAACTTGGTGGCGTTGCAGCTGTACTTGTGCTTATGTTTGCTATTGGAACTACTTTTAATAATACTGATGATACAACAGTTGTTGCAGACTCTGATTCTAATAATACTGAAATAGAGAACAATAAAAAATCAGATAAAGACGCCGCTTTACAAAAAGAAAATACTATTATCGCTTCAGATAATTTAGAAAAGGGTAATTCGATTAAAAACGAGGATAATCAAGGAAAAGATGCTTATTCAAAATCACCGCTTTTAAATTCAAACTCTAGCAAAAATAATACTGTAGTTGCAGTTCAAAATTCTACCTCAACTAAAAAACAGAAAGAAACGTTTTCATCAGTAAGTGGTATAGAACCTAATGGAAAATCTATCACCTCAACTTCAAATAAATACGTACAAAAGAATAAAACTGAAGCAGAAAATAAAATTCAGCTTAAGTCTCAAGAAGAGATTAAAGCCATTTTAAATTCTGACTCAAACGAAACTAATGCTGTTGTAAAAACAGATAAAACTGTTAGTAATACTTCTAATACAGAAGGAACCATATTTACTGAAATATCTGAAAAAATAGCAGAAAAAGATAAAGGCCACGACATAGAAGAGGCAATTGCTGAGGCAAAAACTAATAATGAAGAAGAAAGAGAAATCCGCCGGTGGAGTATTGCGCCCAATGTTGCGCCGGTTTATTTCAATTCTTTAGGTAAAGGCTCTTCGATTGATGCTCAGTTTGATTCTAATACTACTACTAGTGATATTAGTATGAGCTATGGAGTTAAAGGAAGTTATGCTGTAAATAATAGGCTTAAAATTACTGCAGGAATTAATCGCGTTAGTTTTAATAACACGACTAATAATGTTATTGTATTGTCAGATAATTCATTTTCTGCAAACTCTGACGCAGCTTCTAGCAGACTGCAAAATGTCCAACTTAATAGCGACGTTAACTATGCCTCTTTAATGCTTATTAGTCGCCCAAGAATTTCTCAAAACTCAGTGCCAGAAGCTATTAACACATTACAAACCGGTAGTTTAGAACAACGTTTTGGTTTTATAGAAATTCCTTTGGAAGTTGAGTATCGTGTGATAGACAAAAAACTTGGTGTAAATCTAAGTGGTGGATTTAGTACCCTTTTACTTAACGAGAACGAAATCTCGGCAGACATCAATGGTCAAAGTACTTTAATTGGCGTGGCCAACAACTTTAATAACACAAGTTTTAGTGCCAATTTTGGCGTTGGTGTTGATTATCGTTTATCAGAAAAAATTAATATAAATCTTGAACCAAAATTCAAGTATCAATTAAATACGTTCAATAATACATCAGGTGATTTTAAACCATTTTTTATTGGCGTATATACAGGTTTAAGCTTTAAATTCTAGGCTTAGTTTTAGGTTTTTTTAGTTGGTAGTTATTGTAAACTCAATTAAGCAATGATGGCAATAACTTGTAAAAGGTCGCTCAGTGGTTTGAGCGACTTTTTTAATTTATAAGTTTCTGGTCTTTGGATAAATCTTCTAAGATTAAAGTCCTAACAGTATCATTCAATGTTCTTGTATCGTCAATTGTCAATCCTTCCGTAGAGAAGAACTTATGAATTTTGACACGCATTTTACCTGGACTACCACTAAAAAATGAAAATGAAAAACGTTTTTTATTATCATAAAATGTCATCGGTACAATAGGTATCTGTTGATTTATAGCCATCCTAAATGCACCATCTTTAAAAGTATCTAAAACAATAGATTCATCTGGTACACCGCCTTCAGGAAAAATACAAATACTCAAACCTTGTCTTAATCGACGTTGTGCTCTCAAAAAAACAGCTTGTCGACTCTTAGAACTACTTCTGTCTACCAGAATACAAGTGCGTTTATAAAAAAATCCAAATAGCGGAATCTTTGCCAATTCCTTTTTCCCAACAAACACAAATGGGTTTTTAACCGATGTTAGCATAAGCATTATGTCTGTCATTGATGTATGATTAGCCACAAACATATAACTTGCTTTAGTATCTGGCGTTTGTAATCTTTCTATCTTATAATTATAACCCATACCAACCAAAATAAATTTGGCCCATAAACGCGCTAGTTTAAAGAAATATGGATACCACTGCTCTCTGGATATTGACACCAATAAAAAAGGAAGCAACACCAAAATCGGAATTGCCACCAAAATGTAAAACCAAATACGGTAAAAAATCCAGAAAATATACTTGAAGAATTTCATCAGTGTTTTATATTTTTTTCATTTCGTCAGATGTTACACTCATAATATTATCCACAAAAAATTGAAAAAATTATAACTTAGTGTTTCATCTGCCCAAAACTAGACAAATAAATTAAATAGTATAACAGAAAAAATTACCTTTGTTTTCAATATCAAGTAAATTTTAATCTTAAAGAGATTCCCGCTTTAGTGGGAAGTTAGCATGGCAAGAATACTAACAGGAATACAAAGCACAGGTACACCGCATCTAGGTAATATTTTAGGTGCAATATTACCAGCAATTGAAAAAGCAAAAAACGAAGCTAACGATTCGTATTTGTTTATTGCAGATATGCACTCGTTAACGCAAATAAAAGATGCCGAAACCTTAAGACAAAACACCTACTCGACTGCTGCAACTTGGTTGGCATTTGGTTTAGATATTAATAAAACCGTGTTTTACAGACAAAGCGATGTGCCACAAGTGACAGAATTATCTTGGTATTTAAGCTGTTTCTTCCCATATCAACGTTTGACTTTAGCACATAGCTTTAAGGACAAAGCCGATAGATTAGAAGATGTCAATGCGGGCTTGTTTACCTATCCTATGTTAATGGCTGCAGACATCTTATTATATGATGCCGAAATTATCCCTGTTGGAAAAGACCAAGAACAACATATTGAAATGACACGCGATGTAGCGTCTCGTTTTCATGTAAAAATTGGTGGTGAAACTTTTGTCCTACCAAAAGCTGATGTCCAAAAAGACACGATGCTTATTCCTGGTACGGATGGTGCTAAAATGAGTAAGAGTAAAGGCAATATTATAGATATCTTTTTGCCAGAAAAGAAACTCCGCAAGCAAATTATGTCTATCCAAACAGATAGTACACCACTCGAAGAACCAAAAGATTGGTCGAATTGTAATTGCTTTGCGATTTATAGTCTGTTAGCAGATGACAATGCAATTACTGAAATGAAAGCCAACTACGAAAATGGCAATTATGGTTATGGTCATGCCAAACAAGCACTGTACGAATTAATTTTAGAACGTTTTGCTGAAGCTAGAGAACGCTACAATTACTACATGGCTAACCTCAATGAAGTTGATGCTGCTTTAAAAGTTGGTGCTGAAAAAGCTAGCGGTGTTGCTAAAAAAGTTTTAAACCGTGTTAGAGAAAAGGTTGGTTATTAAATCACCTCAAACAACTTACCTGGCAAAGGTCTAATAACGCCTTTCAATTCCATGTTTAATAATAATCCTGCTAATTTATAAGTAGGCATATTGCAATGTAATGCAATAACATCGAGTAATTCTTTATCGTTTTCTTTTAGGTAATTATAGATGATTTTCTCATCTGGCTCTAATTCTACAAACAGTTGTTTTTGGGCTATTGGTTTTTGTTGATGGTCTAATTCCCACCCTAATAAATATGGTACATCCAAAGGGTTTGACAATAAATGAGCTTGATTGGCTTTAATTAGATTATTACAACCTACACTTTGACTATCCGTTGTTCTCCCCGGGACAGCAAAAACATCTCTATTATAAGAGTTTGCAATATCGGCAGTAACTAAGCTTCCGCCTTTTTCTGCAGATTCTATAACAATTGTAGCTTCGCTAAGTCCTGCAATAATTCGGTTTCGTTTTAAAAAATTGTTTCTATCAAAGGCATCAGTACTCCAAAAGTCTGTAAAAAATCCGCCATGTTTTTCGACATCTACCATATACTTTTTGTGGATTTTTGGGTAAATTTGGTTCAAGCCATGTGCTAAACATCCAATAGTTTGTAGGTTGTTTTTTAAGGCTGCTTTGTGTGCAGTTATATCTGTACCGTAAGCAAATCCCGAAATAATTACTGGGTCATAAGGAGTTAATTCTTCAACAAGTTTCTCGCAAAAGGCAATACCGCTTTTTGTAATCTTTCTGGCACCGACAACACTAATTATTCGTTTGTTGTGGAGGTTAATATTCCCTGACTGAAATAACAACAATGGTGCATCAATACAGTGTTTTAAACGTTCAGGATAATCTGAATCTGTAAAACACGTATAGCCTATATTATTGTCTTTTATAAAACGTAATTCATTTTTAGCTTCTTCAAAATGAATGCTATCAAACAAGCCTTCAATAGTAACAGTTCCAATCCTATCAATTTTCAGAATATTACTTTTCTTTTCTTTAAAAACAGCTTCGGCACTTCCACAATGTGCGATTAATTTTTTAGCCGTGGTTGAACCTATTTTAGGAACATGTTGGAGTGCTAAAATATTTATGAATTGATCTTCTGTCATTTAAATTTTGAATAAACATCAAAAATAACATTTTTTACGATGTTAATAAATTAGTGCGTCAACAGGTTGATAGAATACAAAATTTTATAAATTTGTGTATATGCAATTAGAAACTTACATCAGTGATTTATTATATAGATACGATTGTGTAACCGTACCAGGTTTTGGTGCGTTTTTGACTAATCGCATTTCTGCTAAAATACACCAATCTACTCATACCTTTTATCCACCAAAAAAAGTGTTGTCTTTTAATGAGCAACTTCAAAATAATGATGGGCTTTTAGTAAATTATATTGCCGAAGTTGAAAAGGTACCATACCAAGTCGCAGTTGAAAAAGTTAACAAACAAGTCAAAGCTATTAAATCTTATTTGATTGATGGGGAAACAATATCATTTAATAATATTGGAGATTTACTACTAAATACGGAAGGTAGTATAGTCTTTAATCCATCTTACCATATCAATTACTTAACTGATGCTTTTGGGTTATCACACTTTAATGCAAACGATGTTACACGAGAAGTATGTAAACAAGAAATTGAGGTTATTGAAGGTAAATTGCCTATAGTTTTAACGGCTAAAAAACGTTCTAGCAACTGGTTAAAATATGCTGCAGCTGCAATTATTGTTTTAGGGTTAGGTGGTTTGGGTACTGGTAAAATCTATAATGATTCTGTAAACGAGCACAACCAAGTTGCACAACAAAAAGCTACCACTCAGATTGAAGCTGAAATACAAGAAGCCACATTTTTTATAAGTAATCCTTTACCAGCTGCTACATTCTCAGTAGAAAAGCAAATGGGTAATTACCATGTTGTTGCTGGAGCTTTTAGAATAGAAGGCAACTCTGATAAAAAAGTAGAACAACTTAAAGTATTGGGTTATAAAGCTCGTAAAATAGGTGTAAATCGTTTTGGATTACATCAGGTTGTATACTCTAGTTACGATAATAGAGCTGAAGCTCAACGCTCTTTATATGTCATCAGAAAAGCACATAATAAAGATGCATGGTTATTAGTGCAAAACTTGAATAAATAATTTATTCTCTTTAGCTAAAACTTAATACTGCTTATTACTCACTTCATACTTTTTAATTTACCTTTGTGTTGAATCATATAGCTTATGGAATCAAGAACCGCATTTCAATCAAAAACTATAGTTACAGACCTCGTTTTACCGAGCGAAACAAATCCATTAAACAACCTATTTGGAGGTGAACTATTGGCGCGGATGGACCGTTGTGCAAGTATTGCTGCACGTCGTCATTCCCGAAGAATAGTCGTCACAGCTTCTGTAAATCATGTCGCATTTAATCGTTCGGTTCCTGTTGGAAGTGTAGTCACTATTGAGGCTAAAGTGTCTCGTGCTTTTACATCATCTATGGAAGTATATATGGATGTATGGATTGAAGACCGTGAATCTGGTGAATGTATTAAAGCCAATGAGGCTATCTATACCTTTGTGGCTGTTGACGAAACTGGGCGTCCAGTAAAAGTACCTGAGCTAATCCCTGAAACAGAATTAGAAAAAGAGCGTTTTGACGCTGCCTTGAGGCGCAAACAATTGAGCTTAGTTATTGCCGGTAAAATGAAAGCTACAGATGCCACTGAACTAAAAGCTTTGTTTCAGTAATTAAACCTATTGCCTTTTTTGTAGTCTTATTCATTATTAAACCTAAATCTTTTAATGATGAAGAATCTACTTATTTTATTGGGCCTTATTTTCTTTTTGAGTCTTAACTCTTGTGCTCGTCGCGTAATTTTAAGGCAACCTGCTAATGTTACAGTGGTAAATAAATTACCAAGAAACCACAAAGTGGTTCGTATAAATGGGAAACGTTATTATGTCTGGAACGGAAAGCGTTACAGTAAAACAAAAAACGGTTACGTCATCGTTAATATTTAGTTTTTAGATAACCAATATTCAGGGTTTTGAGTTGCATCATTTTTATAGACTCTAAAGCCCAATAAGGTTTCCCCAGAAGATTTATTGGTAAATGCTTCGCCAATGGTTTGTCCTGTTTCGATTTTGTCACCTGACTTTACATTAATCTTAGACATATTCATATATACTGTAATATAGCTTCCATGGCTAATCATTACAGCAGGATTTGCGTTTTTGATGACCATAATTTTATAAACCTCTCCTTTGAAAACTGCTTTGACATTGGCATTTTTTTCTGTTGAGATATAAATACTTCTATAGTTATTCTTCACAGTTCTATCAGTAATTGAGCGTTGTAATCCGTATTTACTTTTTATAACACCTCTATCGACTGGCCAACGTAGTTTTCCTTTATTAGACTCAAAATTGGCAGCTAATTTTTTGGCTGCTGGTGTCAAGACAAACTTTCCTGTGGACGTTGTTTTCCCAGCTTTTTTATTTGATGCGACAATTGCTTCACGAATCAAACGATTTATTTCTTTGTCTATTCGGTCTGCTTCTTGTCGTTTTTTACTAATCTCCGCAGCGTACTTTTTGATATCCTTTCTAATCAACACCATTAAATCTTGTTGCATTTTCATCTCAAACTCTAACTCTTTTTTTACTTTGCGGTTTTCTACGACCAACTTCTTTTTGATTTCCTTTTGTTCAGCTAATTCTAAATTTAGCTTTTGCAAATCTTGTGTTTTCACTTTGATATCTTCGGCTTGTTTTTTCTGATATTCTTTGTATTGATTAATGTACTGAAGACGTTTATACGCTTGTTTAAAGTTATCTGATGACAATAAAAACATGACTTTACTTTGTTCAGACTTGCTTTTATAAGACTTTACAACCATTTTCGCATAATCGTCTTTTAATTCTTTTAATTGATTTCTAAGTTGAGTGATTTTTTTTTGATTGTTATTAATGTCTCTTGTTAATTGATTGGCTTGCTCATTAGATACCTTAATCAAATTTTGACGTACTCTTATTTTGTAGTTGGCATCTTCAACCTGAGAGACAACAGATTTTTCTTTTGTTTTATTGGCTCTGTTTAGCGAATTAAGTTGAGATATTTCCTTTAGTAGACGTTGTCGCTTGGCTTCAAGTTGTTTTTGTTTCTGACTTTGTGCAGATACAAATGATGCTGAAAACAATGCTACTATTACTATTATGAAGATGCTTTGTAATCGCATATTAATTCAATTCAATTTCTGTATAACCTGAAGGAATTCTGAAAGGAAAACGTACTTCGCCATTAAGCGTTACCGATTTAATTTCCATATCAATTAATGCTTCATCAGTGTCTTCAACAGCAATAATTTTGATTTCTTTTGGGATAACGTTCTTATCAACGTCTTGGTAAGATTTATAATCTACTTGAAGAAATCTTCGCTTTACTGATTGTGCCATTTGTAAAGAATTTAGTTTAAAATGCGACGCATTCATTAAATAAAATAATTCTAATAATACATCTTGTGTTTTAGGCTGAAGCACATAAGAGTTGTCCTGAATATTTACCTCATGCGGTTTTTCTTTTAAGTCATAAATGGCTTGCCCCATTAATATGTTTTGTACTTTCTTGAAGTCTAATTCAAAGCCCGCAAAGTCACTTAACAATTGGTAATTGCCATCAAAATACGTGTTATCTGTTTTGTTATAAAATTGAACTTGGTCTGGTGTAATTTTCATCCTTGCCAAACCTAACGGCGCACTTAACCATATTATCTTATCTTTTTGGATTCGAAGATTAAATGTAGCTCCTTGCCTTTTTTCGCCTTGAGTGATATCAATTTTAGCTTTTGCTTGTAATGTTTTAAAGTCTACATCGTTTTTTTTATGGGCTTTTATCAATTGCTTAGAAGACAAGTCTGAACTCGCTTCTCCTGATGATGCGATTGCCCTTGTAGATTTACAACCCAAAAAGCTCATCATGACTAGGCCTAAAATGAGTATAGAAGTAATCTTATATTTGAGAAATTGTTTCATTTTTATTTCTGTTCTTTTATGGCTTGTGCCTTTATAGCAAACGCTTTTGACTTTGCATTATTATTGGTTAACTTATAAGCTTCACTAAGTTGCATGTAAAAATCTCTTTCCATTGTTGGGTTTTCGACTAGGAAATCAAGTCCCGTTTCTAAACTATCGATTGCCTTTTTAGGTACGCTAAGATTAATGTTTGAAACACCATTAAGTAAATATAGAATTGGCTGAGCAGGGTAAAATTCTAGAGCGATTTCACTTTGTTTTAAAGCTTCTTTAAATTGTTTGAGTTCGAGATGTAATAAAATAACGTCTCGTAATAATTTAAAATCACTTGGGTTTTGTTTTAAAGCTTCTTTATAATTTTTGAGTGCCTTTTGCTTGTCGCCTGTTTTAAGATAATAGGTGCCTAAATTCGATAGTGACTTGGCATTCTTTTCGATGTCTTCATTATCTGTTGCTTCGATTAAATCCTTTTGATGTTTTGGATTTTTCTCAACAAAAGACAAAAAATCCTTAAGCACTTTTGACTTTACTTCTTCGTCAATTTCAGGTGTATTTAAGACCAATTTCATTGATAAAATCGCTTTTTCTATTTCGTTATCATCAAGATAAAACTTATATAATGCCAAATGCACCAATTTAGATTCTGGTTGTATTTCTAATAACTCTTTTGCAGCATCAAAAGCTTTATTAGTTTTTCCTGTTTGACTATATCTGTAAATAAGTTGTAAATGATTGTTCTCATTATTTGGATCAGCAGCAATACGTTCTTTAAGATTATCTATTCTGTCACTAGCAGCCCCAGTTTCTCTGTATATTGTGTTACGCATTTGATCTCTGACTTCATTAGTGCCTAAAGTTTGGTCAAGCTCGTCAAGAACTTTTAAAGCTTGATTATATTTTCCTTTTTGAATGTAAATCGTCGCCAAATCCATTTTATAATCAGGATGGTATTTGACTAATTGTTTGACTGTTTTTATAGCATTATCAAAATCGTCCTGCTTATAGTACACATCATAAAGCTCGTCTAAAAACCACTCGTTATCTGGTTGCATTGAAATGGCTTTTTTAAGAGCCTCTTCTGCTGCTCCAAAATTATTAAGTGTATTGTGGTTTTTACCTAACTCAAAATATATAACCGGCTTTGTGTCATCTATATCTAAACATTTTTCAAGAGCTACGATAGCACGTTTATAGTTTTCAATACCTTTTTGTTTAAGTGCTTCGAAGAAGTGTTCTTGATAATCGTCACTAATATTTCCTAAATCGTCCTCAGGTTCATCTCCTAGTTTATCTTGTGCCAACGTAAATATTGGTACTAGAAAAAGCACTAAAACTAGTATGGCTATGTTCGATTTATGTTTCACTACAAATAGCTATTCAAATTTTATTCCATTTGTGAATAATCACCAATACTAATTTTAGTAAACTCACCATTATACTTTACGTGATTACCAATCATGGCTTGGTCTAATGTAGCGTTTTTAATAGTAGTTTGCGTCTGGATTAAACTATTTTTAACGACTGAGTTCTCTATAGTTGTTCCATTTCCTATGGAAACATTAGGTCCAATAGTACTGTTTTTAAGCACTACATTTTGACCAATGAAACAAGGTTCGATGATTGTTGAATTTTCTAAAACAACGGAATCATCAACTAATTTTTCTTCTCCATCGGACTTTAAAAAACCTAACATTTTGGTGTTGGTTTCAAGCGTTACGGCTTTATTCCCGCAATCCATCCATTCGTCAACCGTTCCAGTCTTAAAAACTCTTCCATCTGCCATCATACGTTTTATACCGTCATTGATTTGATACTCTCCGCCATTCATAACGTTTTCATCCAATACCCCTTGAAGCTTCGATTTTAATACCGCTACATCTTTGAAATAATAGATACCTATGACGGCTTGGTCACTAACAAAAGCATCTGGCTTTTCAACTAGCTCAACGATTTCTTGTTTGTCATTTAACTTTACTACACCATAAGCTTCAGGATTCGCAACACGTTTTGTCCAAATAACGCTATCAGCTTCTGGATCTAAATCAAACTCAGCACGAATCAGTGTATCTGCATAAGCAATTACGGCTGGGCCAGATAAAGAAGGCTCTGCACTCATAATTGCGTGACCAGTACCTAAAGGTTGGTCTTGTCTGTAAATTGATGCTTTTGCTCCTAAGCTTTCTGCTAATTGCTTTAAACTAGTAACAACGTCATCTCCAAAAAAAGCGGGATCGCCAAGTACAAATGCAATTTCCTCGATAGGCTGTTTTAAAACCTTGGCAATATCTTTTACTAATCTGTGAACTATGGGTTGACCTGCAACCGGAATTAATGGTTTTGGTACTGTTAAACTATGCGGTCTCAATCGTGAACCACGACCTGCCATTGGTACTATTATCTTCATGCTTTGAATTGATTCTTTATTAATTATTTAGTTGAGATTCTTCGCCTTGCGCTGAATGACATCTCAAATTATTTTACGCCCGTACTTCCAAAACCACCTTTACCACGAGATGTTTCTGATAAGGATTCTACTTGTTCCCATTCTGCACGTTCGTGTTTTGCGATGACTAATTGTGCAATACGTTCTCCATTTTCTATTACAAAATCATCATTAGAAAGATTGACTAAAATCACGCCTATTTCACCTCTATAATCTGCATCGACTGTCCCCGGTGCATTAAGTACTGTAATCCCTTTTTTTGCAGCTAAGCCACTACGTGGACGTACTTGCGCTTCTATTCCTAGTGGTAACTCAATAAATAAACCTGTTTTTACAATGGTGCGTTCTAAAGGTTTTAAGGTTATTTGTTCTAAAATATTTGCACGTAAATCCATTCCAGCTGATGCTATGGTTTCGTAATGTGGTAAATCGTGATTGGATTTGTTTATAACTTTAATCTTCATATTTACTTTTTCAAAATTCGTTTCAAGTCCTTTTTTTCAAGCAAAACGACCGCTATCACAAAGGCACACAAAAATACGGTTCCTATTAAAATATCTCTGTCAAATTGATAATAACTTAAGAATGAAATCAAAGTCCCGCAAAGTAAATACATCGCTATTCTTTTAAAATCGTAAGGCACCGGATAATGCATTCTGCCTAAGCCTAAAGAAATAAGCATCATCAAACCATAAGCTAAAAGTGTAGCGTAAGCACAAGCCATAAAGCCTAATTTTGGAATAAATACGACGTTAAATCCAATTGTAATTACTGCGCCAATCAAAGAAATATACATACCGTAACGCGTCTTATCCGTGAGCTTATACCAAATAGAAAGGTTATGATAAATACCTAAACACAAGTTTGCTAATAATACAATTGGCACAATGTCTAAAGCCAATAAATAGCTTTCTTTTTTAATAAAAATAGGTCTCAATACATCGATATAAACAGTAACGATAATGAGACCCAAAGTCCCAACTATCGTAAAATATTTTAGAATTGTCGCATAGGTTTCTTTAGCGTTTGCTTTGTCAGAATGGTTAAAGAAAAAAGGTTCTGCTCCCATACGGAATGCTTGAATGAAAAGGGTCATAAAAACTGCTAACTTATAACATGCACTATAAGCGCCGTTGATGCATTCGCCTTCATAAGAAGGTAATAACCATTTATCTAAATTCTCGTTGATTACAAATGCCAAACCAGCTACCATTATTGGTAAACCGTAATTAATGAGTTGTTTAAAAATAGATGTGTCGAAAATAAATTTAGTTTTAAACATATATGGCAACACCATAAGTAGAATAAAACCACTGGCTATGAGGTTTGCTATAAAAATATACTCTACAGGATTACTAACATTAAATAGGCCTCTAAGGCTTTCCGAACCATAGGTAATTGAAAGTAGTAGTATATTGAGCACTACTATTATTAATACATTGATTAGTTTTAATAATGCAAATTTTATAGGTCTTCCGGTAACACGCAGGTAAGCGAATGGAATAACAACCATGGTATCGATAAGGGTTATTGAAACTAATAGATTGTAAAAATCGGTATTGATTCTGAGTGTTTTGGAAATGGCATCTCTAAAAACAAATAGGACAATTCCAAAAACAAAAGTCGTTGTTATAATAGAAATTAAAGATGTTGATAAAACCTTGTCTTTCTCTTGTTGTTTACTGAAAAATCTGAAAAAAGAGGTTTCTAAACCATAGGTTAATACCACATTAAAAAATGCGGCTACAATATAGAATTCTGTGTTTTCTGAATAGCCTTCGTTTGGTAAAACATCTGTATGTAAACGGACTAACAAGAAATTAATTAGGCGAGGCAAAACAATTGCCAATCCATAAATAACTGTGTCTTTAAAAAACTTTTGAAGTACGCTCAAATCCTATAAATAATGCTCTAAAATACTGTTTTAAAACAAAAAAACCTCACTGTTATTGTGAGGTTTTGATTATATAGTTAACACTTAATTTTTGTTTGGAAGCGTTGACATTGGCAAAGCGTCTGTTTGTCTTTGGATAATATTGCCTAATTTATAGTAATTTATTTTCTCATCTACTGTGTAGCTGACCACACATTCGCTATTCTGTAGCGTAAATGGGAAATTTTCATCATTTCTTTTATCACTACTAGTAGTTCCGAAATTATACTTTTCTGTATTTGAAGTTGACAAAAAGCGTCCTATAAATAACTGTTTGTTGCCTGGTTTTGTTTCTAATTTAGAAACCTTTCCTCTAAAATAAACACTATCTAAAACCAAATCATTTGATTCTGTTTTAATAAAAATATTGGTGCCTGAGCCTCCACCTTTTACACCAGCAACCCAATTTTGACAGTATACTTCTCCAAAACTGATAGGGGCTTCTTTCTGGAATTTTATAGTACTTGCGCATTGCGAAAAGCTAACAGAAATAATTGCTAGAGATAAAAATCTAAATGTTTTACGTATCCTTTTCATAGTGAAAGCTTTTTGTAATAACTATCCCTTTTCAATAGCCATGCCATATTTTTAATTAGCGTCGAAAGACCAAATCTGCCCAATAGTTTTTACGCCAGAATTATCGATTGAATCTACACGCCAATAATAGGTATTCCCTCCGGTTGTAGTCACATTAGCGTTCTCAGAAGTAAGTCCTGCTGATTCTAAAGGTGGGACCATTGCTAATCCAAAATACAAGTCGTATGTTAATGTATCCCCTACATCGGTATCTCCTCCAACCCATTTAAGGTTTACGGTTCCAGCAGAAACTGTGCTTTCATCTGCTGGCTCGTCAACTGCAGCTGTAAACGGTGCGTAATTGGTAATTCCAGGACCTGAGGTAAAAAATGCTAAAGTTGTTGAAGCTTCAGATTCTCCTCCGGCATTATCAATTGCAGTAACAGTCCAATAATATGCAACACCTTGTTGCAGTGTTATTGTAACACTATTGGTTGTGGTTGTTCTATTTTCGACAACATTATTAAGGTCTCTGTCTGTTGCAATAATAATTCTATACGTTATTGGGTCTCCGTCAGCATCTGTAGAGGCATTCCATTGAAAATTTATGGTATTATCTATACATAACAAATTAGCTGTTGGGAACGTAACTTGAGTTACTCTAGTTGGTGCAGTATTGGGTGGTGGGCCATCATTGCTACCGCCACATGCTACCAATAGTAATATCGAGAATAATGATGCTATTAATTTTATTTCCTTTTTCATCTTGTTATTTTTTAATGATTTTAATCATTTCAGAGTTTTCTATATCCAGTTGTACAAAGTATAAACCTTGTGTAAGGTTACCAAAAGGAACATTGATATATGAACTGTTCTGAACAGTATATTGTTGATTAATAACTTGTTTTCCATGAACATCAAATACTTGAACATCAACACCGTTTTCTGGCGCATTAGGGATATTAATTCTCAAGTTATTAATTACAGGGTTTGGCCCAAAGCTTAATTGTAATGGCATCGTATCTTCTATTGTTCTGCTAAGTTTACCTTCACAAGCTATTGATGAAGAAATTTCAATAACACCAGAAGTTGTAGTTTCAACATTAAAAGAGCTCTCGCTGGTTACCATAATGACTTCATCATTAAATCTTACCGTAAATGGTGCTGTACCAGTATCTATGTTAACGGCTGTTGATCGAGAATTGGTGTCATTAGGATTATTATTATTATTTACAAGACTAAAAACACCTCCTAAAGCTGGCGCTGCGTCTATATTAATTTCGAAACATTGTTCAAAATCTCTACCATCAACATTAACACAAACTGTATAGGAACCTACCGAAATATCATTAAACCTTACAGTATTATTTGCTCCTGCAATATTTTGAGTCAGATTAACTCCATTACCTATTAGAGTTACCGTATAGTTTACAAATGTTTGTAAAACAGTGATTGTAACCTGGCCATTATCTTGATTCTCACAAGTCTCAGATCTAATCTCTAAAGTGATGTTATTAGGGTTTTCGTAACTCTCGTCACAGACATCACCAATACCATTATTATTTAAATCTTGCTGGTCGGCATTGGCATTATCTGGGCAATTATCTTCTCCATCTACAACACCATCACCGTCACCATCTTGGCAAACATCCCCAATACCATCTCCATCAGCATCAGTTTGGTCTGCGTTTACGTTATCTGGGCAGTTATCATTGATATCTAACACGCCGTCATTATCTGTATCTTGACAAACGTCACCTATTCCATTTCCGTCTATATCGGCTTGATCTGCGTTTGATGTGTTAGGGCAGTTATCAGAAATATTTGGGACACCATCACCATCATTATCTGCATCTGGATCTTCTAAAAATTGTCCTGAAAATACACCTCTACCGTAAGTTGAAATGTAAATGGCATTATCATCTCTTAAATCTATATCTGTAATTCTTACTGTAGACATTCCGCCTTGAGCTGGATTCCAGTTTGGACTAGCTGCCGAAAAGTTTGTTGTAAACCAGATACCTAATTCGGTACCTATGATTACTTCGTCTGGATTGAAAGGGTTTTGTAGTATTGCTTTTACCGGTAAATCTGGTAAGTCGCCGTCTTTTTCTGCCCAAGTTGTACCACCATCAGACGTATACCAAATATTATTTACACCATAATTATGCACTGTTGCAAAAACTTCGTTTTCGTTAGCTCCAAATTCTACATCAGAAATACTTCCAACAATAACATTATTAGTTTCTATGCTTGTAAAAACTGGATTTAAATCTGCATTATCTACTCTTAAAATATCACCTAAAACAGTTCCTACTAATAGTGTAGTTGATGTTGTTGTATGAGGAGAAACATCAAAAGCAGTTGGTCTACTTGTTAACAAGATTGGGTCTCCAAAATCATTTTTATTTAATGTTGCCGAGCTTTTAATTCCTGAATATCTCCTGATTAAAGAAGTTCCACCAGAGGAATAATTAGAATATAAAATATCTAAGTTTGAATCTAGAGCTTGTGGGTTAATAAAAGAACCATTATTTGTGCTCTCACTATTAAGATTTACACTACCACCGCTTATAAAAAATAAGTTTACCGCTCTGTTAAAAACAAAGTTGGTAATGTAGTAATCATCTGTTCCGTCTTGATCGAAGAAACTGTATGCTCCATCACCACCAAATGCTGTTGTAGAACTGTTTATTCCTTCTCCTACGCCAGAAAATAATTGGGTTCCATTATCTTGTAGCCCTCCAATAAAGTGGTCTGTATCTCCTGTAAAAGTACCTGTGGGTGCTACTCCAACTGTGTAAAATTGAGATGTTACAAAGCCGTTGTTTCTAGATTGTATAGTTAAACCTCCAGATGTAGAGTAATATACCCCACCATCGTTTCCGAAAATTGCAGTAAAAGCATCATTTGGCGCAAAGATCATAGTGTGTTGGTCAGCATGAACTAACGGAATGTTTAAGCCAGCTAAATTGTTATTATTAGACCATTTTGAAATTTGCTCCCAACTAGAACCTCCAGTTCCTTGTCCACCGTTGCCAGATCTAAATAAATCTATTCCTCCTGCATAAATAGTTTGATCACTTGTTGGATCCACCTCTAAAAGTAGATCATAAAAAGCTTGACCTCTTGTGAAATCATTTGCATCAATGCCATTATCTGCATCATTTGGTAGGTCTAAATCTGAAATATCAGCAGCAAAACCATCAGTTGTACTTTGCATGGCTACACCACCAGGAACTTCTGCTAAAACATATATTGTACCAGCATTTTGCTTTGAAACCGCTATTTGGCTTCTATCTGCATTAGGAACTGTATGTTCTAATTGAAAGTTTTGCCCATCATCTGATGCAAAAATTCTTCCTCCACCATCACCAAATATTGAACTGTCAATGGTTGACATCCAGATTTTTCCATCTGCAGCTATTTCAATATCATTTGGTTCATAATCATTACCGGCAGGAGTTTGAGGTATATTAGTTGTTGTCCATGTAGCACCTTCGTCTAGTGATTTGAAAATACCAAGCTCAGTACCACCTAAAAAAGTAGTAACATTTGCAGAACCATAGAAAGCATCTCCAGCAGCCACATAAACTTCTGATACACCATTATTGTCTTTAATTTTAATATCATTTATTTGCTGAATTCCTGGCACTAATGTTCCTGTAAAAGAACCTGTTGCAGGATTTATAGAACCGTTTACAATACCTGTTTGTATCGCATTTATGATTGGTTCACCATCGTCTAAAGATATCATTACAGCAGGAATTGTAATCGTTGCATCTGTACCACCCATATCTATTGGAGCGCCACCCACATTGTTAACAACTATTGCGGCAATAGCACCAGCATCTTGAGCATTTTTTACTTTGTCTACAAATGGACAATCTCCTCTACGTATTATCGCTATACGTCCACTAGCATCGGCTCCAAAAGTTGCACAACCTTCAGGTGGATTAGCGGATGCCGAATCATTTGCTAAAACAAAATCTCCTGAAACAACTGAAGTTGCTTGTACTCCAAAATTTGTTGATTCTCTAGAATTGTAATCTCCAGAAACGTTTGTAGGTGAATTAACTGTAATGTTTGATGCAGAATCGAATTGTGTTGGGCCTGTTGCACCTCCTAAAACTCTAGTCCAAGAATTACCAGCATCAGTAGATTGGTAAACACCGTCACCACTGACATCCCCGTTTGTATATGATTCTCCTGTACCCACATAAAAAATATTAGGATTGTTTGGATCTGCCACAATTACAGATACATTAAGATTATCTGGTAAATCTACACGCTGCCATACTGTAGCAGCACTAGTGATATCTGTGTTTTTCCATAAACCACCACTAACACCTCCAGCAAAAACTGTTTTGTTGGTATTATCATTGGGATCAAACATCAAGCCTCTGGTTCTACCACCAACATTATTTGGCCCACGTGATTCCCAATCGTTCTCAATACCATCTCCTGGAACACGTTGTCTAAACCGTGCCTCCATCATCTCACGAATACCTTCTAGGTTTTCAGGTGTTGGCCTTCCTAAGACTGGGTTCATCGTTAACTCATACTCTTCTTCATAATATCTATCTGGTGGAATTCCTAATGCTTTACGCTCATTCTTGCTCAGCTTTAAAGTCTCTTTAAAAGGGCTTTTTGCTAAATTTTCTTCATGAATCTTTACAGTTTCATCATTAGTAGTTATATCAGATTTTAAGTTCTGATTTTTTAATAAAGTCGTAAAAGTCAGTGTCAGTCCGAGTAGAATACTCGAACCAATTAACAGTTTCTTTTTCATTTTAATTTTTTTGGAAATCAAATATCATCAATTTAATCTAAAACTAAAAACATGTTTACGATATTCTTAAAAAGATACAAGCAAATGCAATAGATTATATCAAATTAAAAATAATTGATGCGTCTTTCTATTTATAAAACATTAATCCATAAAAAAACCCCACTTAAAAAGTGAGGTTTATTCTAAAAGTTTTGAAATCCTGAGAAAAATCAGTAAAACTTATCTTTTTTAATTATTTAATGCTTCAGCACCACCAACAATCTCTAAAATCTCGTTTGTAATTGCTGCTTGACGAGCTTTATTGTATGTCAATTTCAACTGGTCTCTTAACTCAGTTGCGTTATCTGTTGCTTTGTGCATTGCGGTCATACGTGCCCCATGCTCAGATGCAAAAGAATCTCTAATACCTTTAAACAATTGTGTCTTTAAAGATTTTGGGATTAACGTTTCTACAATTTCTTCTTTAGATGGCTCAAAAATGTAATCTAGATTTGCATTTGAATCACCTTCAACCGGTACAATTGGTAAAAATTGCTCTGACATTATTACCTGAGTAGCAGCATTTTTAAAACTATTGTAAACTAATTCTATTTTATCAAACTCACCTGCAACAAACTTTTCCATTAGCATTTCTGCTATTTCTGCAACATTCTCAAAAGTTAAATCATCAAAGACTTCACTTTTGTTTCCAATCACTCGGTCTTGTTTTGCAAAAGCGTCATTAGCTTTCTTACCAATAGCTAAAACTGAAACATTCTTATCAGAATAAACGTCATTAATCAAAGTATTGGTCTGTTTAATAATGTTAGAGTTAAAAGCACCACACAAACCTCTGTTGGAAGTGATAGCAACTACTAAAACATTTTTAACTTCTCTTTGAACAGAATACTTACTTCCAGAATCTGCATCTAAAGTAGAACTTAAACTCTGTAATAATTCTGTTAACTTATTAGAGTAAGGACGCATTGCAGTAATAGCATCTTGAGCCTTTTTTAACTTTGCAGCAGAAACCATTTTCATGGCACTGGTAATCTGCATCGTTGAAGAAACTGATGATATTCTGTTACGTATTTCTTTTAAGTTTGCCATTCTTTAATTTATAAAGACTACCAGTCGCAACTCGTAGTGACATTAGTTTATTTAATTAAGCTCTGTACTTCCCTGATAGGTCTTTTGCAACACTTGTTAAAGTATCGATAACCTCGTCAGTTAATTTACCTGTCTTAAGCGTATCTAAAGTAGCTCTATGTTTTGCATTCAAAAACTCAACATAATCTCTTTCGAATTCTTTTACTTTATCAACAGGAACATCTTTTAATAAGTTCTTAGAACCTGCATAAATGATAGCTACCTGATCTTCTACAGTAAATGGGTCATTCTGTGCTTGCTTTAATATCTCAACATTACGCTTACCTTTATTAATAACATTTAATGTTGATGCATCTAAATCAGAACCAAACTTAGCGAAAGCTTCTAACTCACGGAACTGTGCTTGATCTAATTTTAATGTACCAGATACTTTTTTCATTGATTTAATCTGAGCGTTACCACCAACACGAGATACAGATATACCTACATTAATTGCTGGACGAACACCAGAGTTAAATAAATCACCATCTAAGAAAATCTGACCATCTGTAATAGAAATTACATTAGTTGGAATATATGCTGATACGTCACCTGCTTGAGTTTCAATAATTGGTAATGCTGTTAAAGAACCACCACCTTTTACGATTGGTTTAAGAGATTCTGGTAAATCATTCATCTCTTTGGCAATGTTATCGTCATTAATAACCTTTGCAGAGCGCTCTAATAATCTTGAGTGTAAATAAAATACATCTCCAGGATATGCCTCACGTCCTGGAGGGCGACGTAATAATAAAGATACCTCACGGTAAGCTACCGCTTGCTTAGATAAATCATCATAAATGATTAATGCTGGTCGACCAGTATCTCTAAAATATTCTCCGATAGACGCTCCAGTCATTGGTGCGTATACCTGCATCGCTGCTGGATCAGATGCGTTAGCTGCTACAATTGTAGTATATGCTAGTGCTCCTCTTTCTTCTAATACTTTAGCGATGTTTGCGACAGTAGATGCTTTTTGACCTACAGCTACATATATACAATATACAGGTTCACCTGCATCGTAAAATTCTTTTTGATTTAAGATGGTATCAATACAAACCGTTGTTTTACCGGTTTGACGGTCTCCAATTACCAACTCACGTTGACCTCTACCAACTGGAATCATAGCATCAATGGCTTTAATACCTGTTTGTAATGGCTCTGTTACTGGCTCTCTGTAAATAACACCTGGTGCTTTACGCTCAACTGGCATCTCATAAGTTTCTCCAGCGATTGGTCCTTTACCATCAATTGGATTACCTAAAGTGTCTACAACACGTCCAACGATACCTTCACCTACTTTCACAGATGCGATACGCTCTGTTCGTTTTACTGTAGAACCTTCTTTTACGCCTAATGAAGTACCTAAAAGTACGATACCTACATTATCTTCTTCAAGGTTAAGTACGATTCCTTCTGCACCACCTTCAAATTCTACTAACTCACCATATTGAGCGTTAGCTAATCCGTAAGCACGTACAATACCATCACCTACAGTTAATACTGTTCCTACTTCGTCTAATGAAGCTCCTGCTTCAAAGTCTGAAAGTTGTTGTTTTAAGATTGCTGATATTTCAGCTGGTTTTACTTCTGCCATCTTTATTTATGTTAGATAGATATTATCTTAATTTAATGTAAATTCTCTTTTTAATTTATCGAGCTTATTTGCGATACTAGCGTTATACTGTATATCTCCAACTCGTAATATGAAACCACCTAAAATGGTTTCATCAATAATATTTTTAACTTCTGCTTCCTTACCTGTAAGCTCTTTAACTTTAGCTAATACTTTAGTTTTTAAATCTGATGTTAAAGGAATTGCTGTAGTCACAGTTGCTACTTGTGTTCCTCTCATCTGATCATATAATTGTATATAACCAGCAGCTACATCATTTAAAAGGGCTAGTCTTTTATTAGAGATTAAAGTATCTATTAGATTGGATGTAGCAATATTAGTGTTTTTAAATACTGATGCTAAAACCGCCTTTTTGTCTGAAGATCTTACAACAG
>CAJQQC010000039.1 GCA_905480385.1 uncultured Winogradskyella sp. | reverse complement strand
GATTGGTTATACCAAACACCAATTGATATTCTAATAAAAGCCTCAAACGGTGCTTCTGATTTTGGAAACAAATTTGGTCAGCCATTAATATGTGGTTCTGTTTTGACTTTTGAACATGAACAAGATAACCGCAAATTAGGTTATGATAAAGTCATAATGCAAGCTGGTGGTATTGGCTACGGAAAAGCTGAACAAGCATTAAAAGACACACCTAAAGAAGGAGATAAAATCGTTATACTCGGTGGTGAAAATTATCGTATCGGAATGGGTGGTGCTGCTGTATCGTCTGCTGATACTGGTGAATTTGCTTCTGGAATTGAATTAAACGCTGTACAGCGTTCTAATCCTGAAATGCAAAAACGTGCAGCAAATGCTGTTCGTGGTATGGTAGAAAGTGATGATAATTTTATTGTTTCAATTCACGACCACGGTGCAGGTGGACATTTGAATTGCTTATCTGAATTAGTTGAAGATACTGGTGGTAAAATCGACTTGGATAAACTCCCTATTGGTGACCCAACATTATCAAATAAAGAAATTATAGGCAATGAATCTCAAGAACGTATGGGATTAGTTATTGCAGATAAACACTTAGATACATTACATAAAATAGCCGATAGAGAACGTTCTCCAATATATGATGTTGGAGAGGTTACTGGTGATGATAGATTTACATTTGAGTCCAAATCCAATGGAAACAAACCAATGGATTTAGCGCTCGAAGATATGTTTGGAAGCTCACCAAAAACGATAATGACAGATAAAACTATTGAACGTAACTACGGTGAGGTTTCGTATAGTACTGATAAAATTTACGACTATCTAGACCAAGTGCTTCAGCTCGAAGCTGTAGCTTGTAAAGATTGGCTAACCAACAAAGTAGATCGCTGTGTTGGTGGTAAAGTCGCCAAACAACAATGTGTTGGTGCATTACAATTACCATTAAATAATGTTGGTGTTATGGCATTAGATTACAATGGCAAAGAAGGTATTGCGACCTCTATTGGCCACTCACCTATTTCTGGATTAATTAATCCTGTAGCAGGAAGTCGAAATAGTATTACTGAAGCATTAACAAATATCATTTGGGCACCACTTAAGGATGAATTAAAAAGTATATCGCTTTCAGCAAATTGGATGTGGCCATGTAAAAATGAAGGAGAAGATGCTAGATTATATGAAGCTGTCAAGGCTATTTCAAAATTTTCTATTGATTTAGGTATTAATGTCCCAACAGGAAAGGATTCACTATCAATGAAGCAGAAGTATCCAGACGGTGAAGTTATTTCTCCAGGTACGGTTATCATTTCTGCTGCTGCAAATTGTAATGATATTACTAATGTTATAGAGCCTGTTCTTCAAAAAGGAAAAGGAAACATCTACTACATTAATATTTCCCAAGATAAATTTAAACTAGGCGGCAGTAGTTTTGCGCAAATCCAAAATAAAATCGGTAATGAAACACCAAATATAAAGGATGCTACTTATGTCAAAACAGTTTTTAATACCATTCAAAAACTTATAAAGTCAAAACAAATTGTGGCTGGTCATGATGTTGCTTCTGGTGGTTTAATCACAACATTATTAGAGTTCTGTTTTGCTGAAAATAATCTGGGAGCCGAATTAGATATTACACAACTTTCAGAAAAAGACTCGATAAAAGTATTATTTGCTGAAAATGCAGGAATTGTATTTCAATCTATAGATCATTCTATTGAAACTGTGTTGAAAGATGCAAATATTGAGTTTTTTAATATCGGAAAAGTCACAGAAAGTGATGTACTGAGCATTGTAAATAGGAATGACGTTTTTACTATGACTGTTTCTAGATTAAGAGATATGTGGTACAAAACCTCACACTTACTTGACCAAAAACAAACTGCTAACGGTTTGGCTGACACACGATATAAAAATTATAAATACCAACCTCTAGATTATAAATTCCCAAAACACTTTACAGGAGTTTTAAAAGATTTTAGATATAAAACTAACAAACCAAAAGCAGCCATTATACGTGAAAAAGGGAGTAACTCCGAACGCGAAATGGCAAATGCCATGTATCTGGCTGGTTTTGACGTTAAGGATGTGCACATGACCGATTTAATATCTGGTCGTGAAACTCTTGAAGATATTCAGTTTATTGGAGCCGTTGGTGGTTTTTCAAACTCCGATGTATTAGGTTCTGCTAAAGGTTGGGCAGGCGCTTTTAAATACAATGAGAAGGCAAATAAAGCGCTCAAAAATTTCTTTAAAAGAGAAGACACGCTTTCAGTTGGTATTTGTAATGGGTGTCAACTATGGATGGAACTCGACCTTATCAATCCAGACCATGATAAGCATGGAAAAATGACCTATAACGATTCTGGGAAACACGAAAGTGCTTTTACTTCTGTAAAAGTCCAAGAGAACAATTCTGTAATGTTATCAACTTTAGCAGGTACAACTTTAGGTGTTTGGATTAGTCATGGTGAAGGGAGATTCAGTCTTCCATATATCGAAGATAGGTATGAAATTGTTGCTAAATACAGTTACAACGCTTATCCTCATAATCCAAACGGTTCAGATTTTAATACGGCTATGATGTGTGATAAAACAGGTCGCCATTTGGTAACCATGCCACATATTGAACGCTCAACATTTCCTTGGAATTGGGCAAACTATCCGGCCGGCAGAAATGATAAAGTTTCTCCTTGGTTAGAAGCTTTTGTTAATGCTCGATTATGGATTGATAATCAATAAATATTTGTTAAAACAAAAGTTCCATTTTCAACATCCTAAATTAATACTGTTAATTTTCATATTTTAGCAATATTACTTCGCTAAAATTGATATTTGACAATGACAGAAATTAAGAGACTTTTTGACTTCGCATACTATCAACTAGAAAATAAGCCGTCTGATAAGGCTCTGGTTACTAAATATGATGGGAAATGGACAGCTATATCCACAAAAGAATATTTAGACAAAGCCAATGCGATTAGTCGAGCACTTCTTAAAATGGGGGTCAAAAAAGATGAGAAAATTGCTCTTATCGCTTCTACAAATCGAACCGAATGGAATATAATGGATATTGCCACACTTCAAATTGGTGTGACCAATGTACCTATTTACCCAACCATTTGTGCAGAAGATTATGAATATGTTTTAAATCATAGTGAATCCACTTATTGTTTTGTATCTGATGCTGAAGTTTTAGAAAAATTAAATAAAGTCAAGGCCAATACTAAGTTAAAAGAAGTTTATTCTTTTGACCATATTGAAGGTTGTAAACATTATTCAGAATTATTTGAATTAGGTGAAGATGCAAGCAACCAAGCAGAAGTTGAATCTCGTAAAGACGAAGTAAAACCAGAAGATCTAGCAACAATAATATATACTTCAGGAACAACAGGAAAACCAAAAGGCGTGATGCTTAGTCACTGGAATATCACTAGTAATGTTTTGGCAAGTTCTCCAAGAGTACCACTACCAGATTATGGAGAAACTCGCGTGTTAAGTTTTTTACCTATTTGTCACATTTTTGAACGTGTTCTTATCTACGTATATCAGTATGCTGGTACATCGATTTATTTTGCTGAAGCATTAGATAAAATTGGAGAAAATGCCAAAGAGGTTAAACCCAACCTCATGAGTGTTGTCCCTAGACTTCTAGAAAAATTATTTGATAAAATAATGCTCAAAGGTGAAGATTTAACAGGTATCAAAAAAGCCTTATTCTTCTGGGCTGTCAGTTTAGGTGAAAAATGGGAACCATATGGCGCTAATGGTGCTTGGTACGAATTTAAATTAAAAATCGCAAATAAACTTATTTTTAGTAAATGGCGAGATGCACTTGGTGGAGAATTGAGAACAATGGTTTCTGGTAGCGCAGCATTACAGACTAGATTAGCGAGAGTATTTGGTGCAGCTGGTATGAAAGTTATGGAAGGTTATGGATTAACTGAGACATCACCAGTAGTTTCGGTTGGTTTATACAAAGATAATATGTACCAAATTGGTACGGTAGGTAAACCTATACCAGATGTTGAAGTAAAGATTGCCGATGATGGTGAGTTACTTATTAAAGGTCCTAACATAATGATGGGCTATTACAAAGACCAAGAAAAAACAGATAGTGTTATGACTGGAGATTATTTCCATACTGGAGATAAAGGAGAAATAACATCAGATGGCTTCTTAAAAATTACTGGTCGTAAAAAAGAAATGTTTAAAACTTCTGGTGGTAAATATGTTATTCCGCCACTACTAGAAAACGATATGAAGCAATCGCTTTTTATTGAACAAATTATGGTTGTCGGAGAAGGTGAAAAAATGCCTGGTGCTATTATTCAACCTAACTTTGATTTTATAAGAGATTGGATTGAACATAAAGGACATGATATTGGAACTACTAATGAAGAGATTGCCAAATCAGAAATTGTTGTAAAACGCATCCAAAAAGAGGTTAGTAAGTACAATACCAATTTTGGTAAATGGGAACAAGTCAAACGTTTTGAATTAACGTCAACAGTATGGTCGATAGATGGTGGAGAACTAACACCAACCATGAAAATGAAGCGAAGTGTTATCAAGAATATGTACAATGACCTTTACGAAAAAATATATCGTCCTTAATGTAAACAATATCAAAAATTGTTTTATTTATAGTTATTATCTTAAGAACACTAACTAAAATAAAATCATTGTGAACACAAAATCTTTCTTAGTTGCTGGATTAGTAGGCGGAATTGTAGATTGGCTACTAGGCTGGTTATTATATGGTATAATATTCATAAATATGTTTCCGCAACCTAATGAAGACTCAAATGCAATAATATACATTACATGTGGATGTATTGCTTTTGGCTTCTTTATCTCATACATCTTTAATAAATGGGCTCAAATTTCAACCTTTACTGACGGACTTACTGCTGGTGCTATAATTGGTTTATTCATGGGATTAATAACTAATTTCTTCAGACTATATGAACAAGCATCTGTCAATTACGAAATGTTTTTTACAGACTCAGGAATTTCAATTGTATTAGCAGCCGTTGTCGGTGCTTTTGTTGGCTTAATAAATGGAAAAATAAAGTAGGTTAACTTGAACATTAAAAAAACACTTAAATCTTAAGTGTTTTTTTAATCATATTTACTATGCGTGCATAATTTATAATAATTTACTATGCGTGCATAGTATTTTTTTTATATATTTGACTTCCACTATTAAAACGACTGAATTTGAAAGATAAAACCATTGATTACGTATTGAGAACCACATGGTTGGCTGTCAACAAAATGTATAATGAAGAAGCAGCGCAATTTGGTGTTACGATGGCTACAGGCTTCGCTCTTTTAAGTATAGATCCCGAAGAAGGTACACCTTCTACTTCTTTAGGTCCAAAAATGGGAATGGAAGCCACTAGTCTCTCTCGTACTCTAAAAACTATGGAAGAAAAAGGGTTAATCGCTCGAAAACCAAATCCAGAAGATGGTCGTGGTGTTTTAATCCACTTAACTGAATTTGGTAAAGAAAAACGAAACTACTCTCGTGATCGTGTTTTGACTTTCAATGATGCTATCAAAGAAAATGCTTCTGATGAGGAACTTACAGGATTCTATAAAGTTGCAGAGATTATCAATCGCATGATTTCAAACAAAAAAATATACAACCAAAAAGAAACAATTATTAAATAATGAGTAAACGTAGAATTAATAAAATAGCAATTATCGGCTCTGGTATAATGGGTAGTGGCATTGCTTGCCATTTTGCAAATATTGGTGTTGATGTCCTATTATTAGACATTGTTCCAAGAGAGCTTAACGATAAAGAAAAAGCCAAAGGCCTATCGCTTAGTGACAAAACAGTCAAAAACAGATTGGTAAACGATGCTTTAACGGCATCTTTAAAATCAAAGCCGTCTCCTATTTACAAACAATCTTTTGCAAAACGAATTACCACTGGTAATTTAGAAGATGACATAGCTAAAGTTGCAGATGTCGATTGGATTATGGAAGTTGTTGTTGAAAGATTAGACATTAAACAACAAGTTTTTGAAAAGCTTGAAAAATATAGAACTCCAGGCACATTAATCACATCAAATACCTCTGGTATTCCTATTAAATTTATGAACGAAGGCCGAAGTGAAGATTTCCAAAAGCATTTTTGTGGTACGCACTTTTTTAATCCAGCACGCTACTTAAAATTGTTCGAAATCATTCCTGGTCCAAAAACTGATGCTTCAGTTTTAGAGTTCTTAAGTGGATATGGCGAGCAATTCTTAGGAAAAACATCCGTAATTGCTAAAGATACTCCAGCATTTATAGGAAACCGTATTGGTATTTTCAGTATTCAGAGTTTATTTCATGCCGTTAAGGATTTAGATTTAACTATAGAAGAAGTAGATAAATTATCTGGACCTGTTATTGGTCGTCCTAAATCTGCAACCTTCAGAACAGTAGATGTTGTAGGTTTGGACACATTAGTTCATGTCGCTAATGGTATTTACGAAAACTGTAAAAATGACGAACGTTTAGAACTATTTAAACTACCAGATTTCATCAGTACGATGATGGAGAATAAATGGCTGGGAAGTAAAACTGGCCAAGGATTTTACAAAAAAACTGTTTCAGCTGAAGGCAAAAAAGAGATATTAAGTATAGACTTAAATACCTTAGAATATCGTTCAGCTAAAAAAGCAAAATTTGCCACTTTAGAATTGACTAAATCTATTGATAAAGTCGTAGACCGCTTCAAAGTATTAGTAAAAGGAAAAGATAAAGCAGGTGAATTCTACAGAAGAAGTTTTGCTGCATTATTTGCATACGTTTCAAATCGTATTCCTGAAATTACTGATGAGCTTTATAAGATTGATGATGCTATGAAAGCAGGATTTGGTTGGGAACATGGACCTTTCCAAATATGGGATGCTATTGGTGTAGAAAAAGGTATTGAAATGATGGCTGCAGAAGGTTTAAAACCTGCAGATTGGGTAGCAGATATGATTGAGTCAGGTAGCGATAGCTTCTACTCTGTTAAAAATGGTGCAACATACTTTTATGATATTCCTAAAAAAGAACAAGAAAAAGTTCCAGGGCAAGATGCATTTATCATTTTAGATAATATCAGAAAAACAACTGAAGTATTTAGTAACTCTGGAGTTTCTGTTCAAGATCTAGGTGACGGCATATTAAATGTAGAGTTTCAATCCAAAATGAATACTATTGGTGGTGATGTTTTAGCAGGATTAAACAAAGCCATAGATATGGCTGAAAAAGATTTTGCTGGATTGATAGTTGGAAATCAAGGACCTAACTTCTCTGTTGGTGCAAACATTGGTATGATATTCATGATGGCCGCAGAGCAAGAATATGATGAACTTAACGCTGCTATTAAATATTTCCAAGATACAATGATGCGCATGCGTTATTCTTCAATACCAACAATTTCTGCTCCTCATGGCATGGCACTTGGTGGTGGTTGCGAGATTTCATTACACGCAGATAAAATTGTTGCTGCAGCAGAAACTTACATGGGACTTGTAGAATTTGGTGTTGGTGTGATTCCCGGTGGTGGTGGTTCTAAGGAAATGGCCTTAAGAGCTTCAGATACTTTCAAGAAAGGTGATGTTCAATTAAATACACTACAAGAATACTTCTTAACTATAGGTATGGCTAAAGTGTCAACCTCTGCATACGAAGCTTTTGATTTAGGCCTAATGCAACAAGGAAAAGATGTTGTAGTAGTTAATAAAGATCGTCAGATAGCAACAGCGAAAGCACATGCTAAACTAATGGCTGACGCAGGATACACACAACCAGTGAGGCGTAAAGATGTTTTAGTCCTCGGTAAACAAGCACTAAGTATGTTTATGGTGGGAACAGATTCTATGGAAGCTTCCAACTACATTAGTGAACACGACCGTAAAATTGCTAATAAATTAGGTTATGTAATGGCTGGTGGTGATTTATCAGAGCCTACTAAAGTTAGCGAACAATATTTATTAGATATTGAACGTGAAGCCTTTTTATCACTTTGTACAGAACGAAAAACATTGGAGAGA
>CAJQQC010000038.1 GCA_905480385.1 uncultured Winogradskyella sp. | reverse complement strand
TCTATTTGTAGATTTATGTAACCATTATGATCAATAAATTGGTACAAAGCATGTGTGAATATTGTTTTACGAAGTGCTCTATTTAATACAGGTTTATTCTTTTTTATTTCTTCACTTTCTTTTAATAGAGCCACAAGCTCGCTCCCCGTTTTTTCAAAGGTGACTGCAGTTACTAGAGTTTGTATTTTTTTTGATTTGGAGTTTGTACCAGTAAAATGCTGCGTAATCCTCTTTTTTATATTGTTGCTTTTTCCAATGTAAATAATATCACCAGTCTCATTATGAATATAGTAAACGCCTGTTTCGGTTGGCATCTTTTCGATTATGGTTCTTAAATTTGAAGTCATTTTCGATTTTTGCTCAGTCTTTACAGCTTGCGTAATAATTTCCTTTTTAAGGTCTTTATTTAATAGCATTTTAAAGAGCTTTACTGTGGCCTTAGCATCACCATCTGCGCGATGTCTGTCACTGATTACAATTCCTAAAGAACGTGTGAGTTTACCCAAGCTATATGATGGTTGGTCAGGGATTAACACCTTTGATAACTCAACAGTACAAAGAGTTTTACGTTTAAAAGTATAGCCCAATCTATTAAATTCAGTTTTTAAAATCCGGTAATCAAAAGAAGAGTTATGTGCTACAATTATGCAACCTTCGGTAATTTCAACAATACGCTTGGCAACTTCATAGAATTTAGGTGCATTGTGAAGCATCTTGCTATTAATGCCTGTGAGATTTACCACAAAAGGCTGTATTTTTCTTTCGGGGTTTACAAGGCTTATAAACTGATCAACAACTTCGTGGCCATCGAATCTGTAAATGGCTATTTCAGTGATGCCTTCTTCGTTGAATTTTCCACCGGTGGTTTCTATGTCGAGTATTGCGTAAATGCCTAGTCGTATCTAATTATAATTTCTAGAACCAAATATACTACTTCCAATACGAACCATTGTACTACCACAATCAATTGCTAAAGGATAATCACCACTCATTCCTATACTTAGAGTTTCAAGATTAAAATTGTCTAATCGCTTTGACTTTAAATCATCAAAAGTATGCTTCAAAAATTTGAATTCATTTTCTACTTGTTGCATATTATCAGTGAAAGTTGCCATTCCCATTAGACCAATAACTTTGATGTTTTTTAGTTCTGAAAATTCATCTGAGGAAATTACGGTTTTTGCTTCTTCTGCAGATAAACCAAACTTACTATCTTCTTTAGCGATTTTAATTTGTAGTAGGCAATTGATAACACGATTGTGTTTTATGGCTTCTTTATTTATCTCTTTTAGTAATTTAAGACTATCCACGCCATGAATTAAATCTACAAAATCTGCCATATACTTCACCTTGTTGCGTTGTACATGACCAATCATATGCCATTGAATATCTTTTGGCATCGTTTCCCATTTGTTCGCCATTTCTTGGATTTTATTTTCTCCAAAAATGCGTTGACCAACTTCGTAAGCTTGCATTAAGTCACTAACAGGTTTTGTTTTAGAAACAGCTACGAGAGTAACATGTTCTGGTAGTTGTGATTTTATATTATTGAGATTTTGTTTTATGCTCATATTTAAAATTCGTAAATAGTAACGCCACTTCTTAGCTTTGGCTCAATATAGGTGCTTTTAGGCGGCATTTTTAGGCCATCGTCTGCAATAGCTTTCATTTGGTCAATAGTTGCAGGAATCATACCAAAACCAACTTGAAACTCTTGACTATCAATCATGCTTTTTAAATTTACAATATCTTTTTTACCACTTAGATAATCTATGCGCGTATTGTTACGTAAATCGTCGATACCTAAAATTGGTTTTAAAATGGTATCATAGAGTAATTGGGCATCTAAAACCTCTAAAGATGTTTTAAACTCATAATTGTTTTTACGCAGGTAAAGAGAGTAAAATTCACCATCTAAGTACATACTAAAATGATGTGCTTTTGAGGGCTTATATGGCATTATACCGCGATTTTCGATGCGGTATATGGTATCTAATTCAATTAAGAACTCCTCTTTTGTTAATCCATTTAAATCTTTAATAACGCGATAAAATTCATGCAGTCTTAATTCTGATTCCGGAATTAAAAAGCTCATAAATGAGTTGTAAGTATCCTTATCAGTGTGATTTTTGTTATCAGCTTTTAATTCTTCTTGTAAAAGAGCAGAAGAAGAAGAACGATGATGCCCATCTGCAATATATAGCACATCCATTTCTGCAAAAGCATCAGAAATGACACGAATATCATTTTCGTTATCTATTTGCCATAAATAATGGGTGTCTCGAAAGGTGGTGGTAAATTCAAACTCAGCGCGTTGTTTCTGGATTTCAGAAATTATAATAGAAATATTTTCATTATCAGGATATGTAAGAAGTACGGGCTCAGCATTAAAGCCTACTGTTTTTAAATAATCTTTAAAGATTATTTCTCTACTTTGAATGGTGTCTTCATGCTTTTTTATGACATCATTTTTATAATCTTCTACACTAACTGCAGCAACGATTCCATTAAATATTTGATTGTCTCTATCTACAATACGATAGATATAAAACGAAGCTTTTTTGTCTTTTACAAAAATGCCGTCTTCCTTAAATTCTTGATATCTGTTTTTTACTAGCTTGTAACGTTCTTTTCCTGAAATTACCTTATCATATTTATAACCAGGATTTACGATATGTAAAAAAGAAAATGGATTATAATCCAATCTTGCTTTTCGCTCAGGTTGCGTGTAGCTTTGGTAAGACCTTGATGCAACAAGCCCAACAATTGCTCGTGTTGGTCTTACTGCCTTAAATGGAATTACTTTAGCCATGTTTTACATAGAGTATTTGAGATGGTCGTTAAATTTATTAACTAAACTGTTTCGCTATTTTTTCTGCTTTTCTACTTTCTGTATAATCATAAAATCCTTCACCAGATTTTACACCAAGTTTCCCAGCACGAACCATATTTACTAATAATGGGCAAGGTGCATATTTAGGGTTTTTAAATCCATCGTACATTACATTTAAAATGGATTAACAAACATCTAAACCTATAAAGTCCGCTAATTGTAATGGTCCCATTGGATGTGCCATACCAAGTTTCATTACAGTGTCAATTTCTGATACACCAGCGACTCCATTGTATAACGTTTCAATAGCCTCATTAATCATAGGCATCAAAATACGGTTAGCTACAAACCCTGGGTAATCATTAACCTCAGTAGGAATCTTACCTAAGGTTTTAGAAAGTTCCATGATAGTATTTGTTACTTTATCACTTGTGTTATAACCACGGATAATTTCTACCAATTTCATGATTGGTACAGGATTCATAAAATGCATACCAATAACCATATCTGGTCGAGATGTGACTGCCCCAATTTGAGTTATTGAAATAGAAGATGTATTTGTTGCTAAAATCGTATCTCCAGGACACGCTTCATCAAGCTCTTTGAATATTTTAAGTTTTAAATCTAAATTTTCTGTCGCAGCTTCTACAACTAGACTTGCAGATTTAACACCTTCAGTAATATTTGTATACGTTTGGATGTTTCCTAATGTTTTAGCTTTATCGGCTTCAGAGATTTTTTCTTTAGCAACCATTCGGTCTAAATTCTTAGCTATGGTATTCATACCTCTTTTTAGAGACACCTCACTAATATCAATTAATTGAACTTTAAAACCAGATTGTGCAAATGTGTGGGCAATCCCGTTACCCATTGTCCCTGCACCTATTACAGCTATGTTTTTCATTAAAAATTTTATTTTTTTGTTCCTGCAAAAGCAAGAGTTTATTTGTAATTAAGTTGGTATTATTAGATTCCTTTTTTAAGCAGGAATCAAAACTGATTAATTATCATGTTTGCTACTCGAAGCGCTTCGGTACCATCATGTAATGTTACAATAGGTTTTGTATTATTATTGATGGCATCAGCGAAAGTTTCTAATTCGTCTAATATAGCGTTGTTGTTATCAATTTCAGGATTGTCAAAATAAATTTGTTTTTTAATGCCTTCAGCATTTTGAAGAATCATATCAAAATCACCAGGATTTTCTGGTGCATCTTTCATTTTTACAACCTCACATTTCTTTTCTAAGAAATCTACAGAGATATAGGCGTCTTTCTGAAAGAAACGCGTTTTACGCATATTCTTCAGCGAAATACGACTTGCAGTCAAGTTAGCCACACATCCATTTTTAAACTCAATGCGGGCATTGGCAATATCTGGTGTTTCAGAAATGACTGAAACGCCACTTGCTGAAATATGTTTGACAGGTGAATTAACAACGCTTAGTATAATATCGATATCATGAATCATTAAATCCAATACTACAGGTACATCTGTACCGCGAGGATTAAACTCTGCCAAACGGTGCGTTTCTATAAACATTGGATTTTCAATCTGTTCTTTTATGCCAATAAAAGCAGGATTAAAACGCTCTACGTGTCCAACTTGACCTTTTACATTATGTTCAGCAACTAACGTTCTAATAGTTTCAGCTTCTTCAACAGTATTTGTAATAGGTTTTTCAATAAAAATATGCTTGCTTTTAAAAATAGCTTGTTTTGCACATTTGTAATGGCTAAGTGTAGGTGTAACAATATCTACAACATCGACAGCATCAATTAAAGCGTCGATAGTATCAAAGTATTTGTAGCCAAACTCTTCGACAACTTTTTGTGCATTATCTGGATCTGCGTCGTAAAAGCCAACCAGATTATATTTTTTAGATTGATTGAGTAATCTTAAATGAATTTTCCCAAGGTGACCAGCACCAAGAACACCAACATTAAGCATGTTTTTTAGTTTTTCCACAAAAATAGGCGTTTTCATTGGAAAATATAAAAATGCACTTATAAAATAGTATTAATTCTATAATTATTTGAAGTGTAAAATTATATTGGATTTTGCTGTATGTTGAATTATTTTAGCAACTATTAAATTACTATTCTTGAAAGATACATTTAAGCATCAAGGTATGCGCCAAAAATTGGTTGATACACTTGTGAAAAAGGGAATTAAAGATAAAAAAGTGTTAGCGGCTATTGGAAAGATTCCGAGACATTTATTTATGGATTCTGGTTTTATTGATCATGCATATCAAGATAAGGCGTTTCCAATTGCTGCTGACCAAACGATTTCTCAGCCTTATACTGTTGCTTTTCAAAGTGAATTAATGGAAGTTAATCTAGGAGATAAAGTACTTGAAATTGGAACGGGTAGTGGCTATCAGACTGCAGTTTTGTTAGAGCTTGGTGCTAAAGTATTTAGTGTTGAGCGCCAAAAAGAACTATTTAAAAAGACATCTAAATTTTTACCAAAATTAGGCTATCGCGCAAAGAAATTAATTTTTGGTGATGGCTACAAAGGTTTACTTGAAGAAGCACCTTTTAAAAGTATTATTGTTACTGCTGGTGCACCATTTGTTCCTAAACCATTATTAGCTCAATTAGATATTGGAGGACGTTTGATTATCCCTGTTGGAGATGCTACACAAATAATGACCCTTTTCATAAGAAAAGGGCCAAAAGAATTTGAAAAGCATGAACTCGGTGAATTTCGCTTTGTACCGCTTTTAGAAGATAAAAATTAGTTTACTGCTTTCTCAAAAGCATCTTTACCACCAACTACAGGAAGCTTTAATTTAGTTTTATCTAGCTTAATATTCAATTCTGTACCAGCTTTTGGATGTAATGTAAACTCTGGATCACTTGAAAAAATCATAAAACCTATTTGCTGTCCTTTTTTTATAATTTGGTCGTCTGGTTGTAAATCAAAATTTATGGTGTAGAACTTTCCTGGTTTTAAATCTTCTTCATCTGTTAAAGATTTGTAATTTTTTGGGTCAGCCCAGCTTCTCGTAATTAAATTTTCGGTAATCTTAGCATTTTTTCCAGCCTTTAATGGTAAAGAAACTAAATAAGTAGATAAGTTAGCTGCTGACTTATTTGAAGATAGTGTGATAGTTACTTTTGCTACTCCCGAAATATGTAAATCTTCTTTTAAAGGAGCAGTAACATATAACAATCTATTTTGAGAAGTTTCTGATTTTGCTAAGTCTTTCCATGTGAAGCTAACATCGTCAGTTAATTTTTCTTTTGATTTGTTACCTTTAGAAGTTGTTAATCCACCAGCTTTATTTCCACCTTTAGTTAAATTTAAAGTGACGTCTTTGGCATCTGGATTTGGATAATCTTTATAAGCTGTTGGCTCTTGTCTGTTATCGTATTCTCTTACGATATAGGCTTTGTTTTCTTCATTTTCAACACCATTATCTATTCCATGAAGGTATTTTGTAAACCATTTATTCATCTGAGATGTTGGTGGTGGTCCACCATGTCCGTTTTGATGATAGTATATTTTTGTATCCAACCCCATTTCTTTTGCTTTCTTGTAGATACGATAGCTATGTTCTGGCATTACGTTCCAATCGTTAAAACCATGAGACATAAATAAAGCAGCATTCATGTTCTTCATTTTAGGTAAATAGTCGCGATTGTACCAAAAATCATTCATATCTCCGGTTTGTCTATCCATACCATTCATTAATTCTGTATCACGAACAGTTTTGTTATTAAATGCACGCTTGTCTTCATCGCCACTATGAACAAAATCGTAAAGCACATCGATATCTTCACCCAAATAACCGCCAGGAGAACGAACTAATCCGTTTGAACGGTAATAATGATATGATGAAGTATTTGGAGCTATTGGGATAATAGCTTCTAAACCTTCAACTCCTGTTGTTGCAGCTGCTAGAGGTAATGTGCCGTTGTATGATGTTCCTGTCATACCTACTTTTCCGGTTGACCAATAGGCTTTAACTTCTTCATTGCCGTTACGTTCTGTAAATCCTTTGTTCTTTCCTGTTAACCACTGTATAACAGCTTTTGGTGCTAATTCTTCATTAAGACCACCTATGGTAGGTGCGCCATCAGATAATCCTGTGCCTGGAGATGAAGAGTGAACAACAATATACCCTCGTGGTACCCATTTCCTAATGTGAGAGTTAGAAATTATAGGTCGTTTTCCACGTCGTTTTACTTCTGGGTGAAAACGTTCTTCTCCGATTTCTCCAAGTTCATGTTTTACATTCCACATAGTACCAGGTGCATCACCTGCAACTCCTGCAAAATACGGACTTGTAATATAAATCACAGGAAGTTTTAAGTTCTCTGTCTCTGTTTGATCCGGTCGTGTTACGGACACATGCATGCGGTCTAATTCGCCATCACCGTCAGTATCAAATTCTGTTTCTACCCATAAGTCATGTCTTATGTATTTGGAAGCATCACTAAATGCTTCAACTATTTGGGCTTCTCCATTTACAAAAACTGGGAGAGCTTTTTCTTGTGCGATTGTAAATAATGAAAACATTAGTGTTACAACTAATGCAGTTTTAGCTTTTAAATAATATGTCATAATAGAAATTATAAATTTTTGTGTTAAAAATAAGTACTAATAGTTAGACCTCAAATGACTTTGTAATTTTGTTTATTACCTGAAATGACTTTAAGGAAATTCTAATTATTTGGTAAATAGGTATTTGGAATAGGTGTGGCTTCTGATTCTTGCATCCAATAAATATTAATAATCCACCAGCGTTTTCCATCATTTAAAAGTTGAATGCTATTAATGCCTCGCATGAAAGGAATGGCATCACTTTTACTTCTATAGGATTCATAGGTACTAAATACCTGTGTAATATTACCAAATGTATCTACTTTTCGATTAAGCTCTACTTCATGAAATCCATTTTCTAGCAACCATTTACCAGAGTTACTTATATAATCATCTGCTGTCATGTATCTTGCAACGGTTTGACCATCTTGGTTTTTTCCAGTGGGAATTAATTTAGCGTCATGATGAAATAAATATTTGAATAACTCCCAGTTGCGTTCTACACCTTTATCACCAGATATTACAGCATAAAGTGTTTTAATTGTACTGTCAAGTGTTTTGACTTCGTTTAAGTAGTCAGACGCCTTAGTTTCTTGTGCAGAAAGACTAAACCCAATTAATAAAGCAAGCAGAGTGATTGTTTTTTTCATGATTTAATTTTATTATTATAATGAGATTCTTATTCCTTTATCATTTGGAATTACAAAAGCGTCTAGAAAAATTTTAAACCAAAAACTAAAGCATCACCTTGATACCCGTTTTGATATGACCTAATATAGTCAAATCTTAAAAAACGCCATTTGCCCCAGCCAATATTATCCAAACCAATGGTGAATTCTTGATAAGGTTTATTATCTGCTGTCGCTAGGTTATGAGCACCAACAACGAGATTAAAGTTTAGTTTATTTAATAGTGGAATTTTTCCTAAAATATAACCGTTAAAATCATGTTCTACATGTGCTTCTAGATAATTATCGTTTGTACTTGCAGTGTAATAATTTAGGTCATTAAATACATTGGTATAGTTTCCTGCGGTACTGACATGTGTTTGGTTGCCATTGAAATGCTTGTAATCTACAAATGCTATATCATCTGCATTAAAAAATTGTCCGGCTCTAATATTATAATTAAAACGTCCTTTGTCACTTATCGTAAATGATTGTGAAACTCTAGCTTTAATCTGGTCAAAATCATAATCCGAATTTGTTGAAGAAAATCCTTTTTCATAACCTAATACAAGCGTTGGATATTTATCATTACCAATATTGAATTTGCTATCTGGATAGCTCAAATAATTCTGAGCAAAATTTATACGTGCTGAGATATTAAGTTTTGCAATATTATGGTTTACAAAAGGCGCAATACCAAAAGCAGTTTCATTTAAAGGATTATTACTCGTGTAAAAATCATTATCGTCATTAATAAAGGTTTGGTTTGTTGTATTAAAGAGCGCTTTTCGTTTTTCGAAACTAAGACTAGAGTTTAATCTAAAACCATTAAAAAGCTCTTCGGAAAATCCAAGTTGTATAAATTGACGTTCGTAAAATTTTGCATAATTATCTTCAAAAAATAAGGTGCTTATAGTATTTACAAAAGGTCTAATTGGTTGTAATGCATTAAACTGGTTGACAGTAACACCGCCAGCTAAACTTAAAAAAGCACGGCTAACATTATTAAATTTATAAGATAGAAATCCCGTTGCTCGAAGACGTTTGTCAGAGAAACCATATTGTAAACTTGCATTTGCATTAAAAGAGCGTCTAAAATCATCATATCTTTTTCTGAAAAAAATATCTGCCTTTGTTGTAAAGCCTTGAACAGTATTAAACTGAATACCATTTAACGGAATATCATAACCAAAGCGATAATTTTTAAAAGAGTTCTGATATGAATAACCCAAAAGATTACCTAATTTGAATCTATTCTGCGCTTTGTCAACTGAATCTAGATACGGTTTCGATTCTTTAAGAATACGAATACTATCTTTTTTTATGTAGTCTGTAACTTCCTCACTAGTTAGTGGTACTGGTCTTATTTTGTTCCAGAACAAAGAATCTTTTTTGTTAGCTTCTTTTTCAAAAGCAACCAACTCTCTTCCGAAATCTTTTTTAGATAAATCTGTATTAAATTCGTAGTTACTATAAACAGCTGTAAAACGACCATCACCTTTAATTCCGAAGATGCCATATGTAAAATCAATACTTTGAGATATTAACGCCCAAATATCATTAGTCTCAGAATAGGAGAAATTTTGTTTTAGAGTTATTATATCTGCTACAGGAATCTTTGCTTGTTTCCCAGTTATATCCAACTCTATACCATATAAATTCCATTTGTCCTCAATAATATATATGTAGCCAGAAAATACAGGGTCGTTTTCTCGTTTGGGGATTACTTTTATTTTGTTGATGAGGTTACTTCGGTCATCATAAAATACACCGTCTAATTTATAGCGGTAATATGTAAATGCATTATTGGCTATAGGAGAAATTATTTCGTTTCCCAGAGAAATGGTGTTGTTATATAGATTAAAGTCTACATCTTGAGCATTATTAAAACTGAAACCATTAGAATCGCCACTAACTTTTGAGGCAGTAATCTTTTCTTTAAGACGGTCAGGTCTTAGAAATTTTAATTTTGAGATGGTTTCAGACAGATAAATAATACCGCTTCTAGTTGAGTCTAAACCATCGATTTCAACCTCTTGACCAAGAAATTTTTCTGGTGCATCTTTAATTTTCATTAAACCACGAGAATAAAAATTCGCTTTGTAGTCTCTTATTTTTTCAAGGTTTTCTTTCCGCTTGGCTATGGTCTTTCTTAATATAATATTGGCAGGGTTCTCTTCTGAATTAATTACGACTTCATCTAACGAAACATTTTCTTCTTCTAGCGTAATATCAATAGTAAATGGAAACTCAGTCACATTTACAGTCTTCTTTACTGTTTTATAGCCTAAATATTGAAAAACTAAATTATAGCTTTTCTTATCGTTAACACCGAGCTCATAGTATCCTGAGTCATTAGTGGTAGTGCCTTTATAAGTGTTTTCGATAAAAACATTTACAAATGGTAATGGTTGGTTTTTTGTATCTGTGATATTTCCTTTGATTTGAGAAAATGATACTATGCTTGTAAGTATTAGTAGTGTTGAGATTAAAGTTTTTTGCATTGGAATGATTTGATGATTTAATTGAATAGACTTCAAATTATTAAAAATAGTTGCCTATTAAAATCAAACATAGATTAAAAAGGTTCGATGTAACGTTATAAATTTCCTAAAGTTATCGGAAATTTTTCTTAATGCGGTCGAGATTACGCTTATTATCACGGTCTTTTATAGTGTCTCTTTTGTCAAAGAGTTTTTTACCTTTTCCAAGAGCGATGTCTAGTTTAGCGAGACCTTTTTCATTAATAAACAAGCGTAACGGAATTATTGAATTTCCTTTGATATTGACTTCTTTTTCTAACTTTTTAAGTTCGCGTTTATTTAGTAGAAGTTTACGTGTGGCTTTAGGCGCGTGATTGTAATAGTTACCAAAAGCATACTCTTCTATAGTCATGTTAATCACAAAAAGTTCGCCTTTCTCATTAAACTCACAGAAGCTTTCGGCAATAGAAGCCCTGCTAGAACGAATGGATTTTATTTCTGTTCCGGACAGCACAATACCAGCAGTATATCTGTCCAATATCTCGTATTGGAATTTTGCTTTTTTATTGAGTATGTTAATCTTCTGTTGCATGCCTGGCAAATGTAAGCAAATCCCTAATTTTACGACTATAAAATCTAAATTTTGAAAATGAAGTATTTGTCAATTCTTTTATTATCGGTATTGTTTTTAAACTGTAAGAATGAAAATTCTGAACCTACATCGAAAGCACTAACGGCTAATGAAATTATCAATGAATCTATTGCTGTTTCTGTAGGAAAAGTATTTGATTCTGCAGTAGTCAGTATAAATTTTGATTTCAGAAATATCCAATACAAGTCAACATATACTTCAAACACTAAAGTTTTGAGAAGGCTTACAATATACGATAATGACACCATTTTGGATTTTCTAAAAGGTGAACGGTTCCAACGTTATATTAATGAAAAGCCGGTTTTTGTAGAAGATTCTATGGCTATAAAATATTCTGCTTCAGTAAACTCTGTACATTATTTTTCAGTTTTACCGTATGGATTAAATGACAAGGCTGTAAACAAAAAACTGATAGGTGAGGAGCGAATTAAAGGCAAGGATTACTATAAGATAGAAGTCACTTTTAGTCAAGAGGGTGGTGGTGAAGATTTTGAAGATGTATTTATCTACTGGATAAATAAAGCTAGTTTCAAACCAGATTATTTAGCCTATTCTTATAACGAAGACGATGGCAAAGGGATGCGTTTTAGAGAAGCATATAATGAACGTTATGTTAACGATTTACGCTTTGTAGATTATAATAATTACAAATCTGAGGATAAGAAATTTTATCTTATAGATTTAGCAAAAGCTTTCAATAATAATAGTTTAAAACTATTATCTAAAATAGAACTCCAAAACGTAGAGGTTGATTTAATTAACAACTA
>CAJQQC010000037.1 GCA_905480385.1 uncultured Winogradskyella sp. | reverse complement strand
TATTAACTCGAGATACTTTTCAAAGTATTCTAAGATGTTATCAGATATTACCTCGGTATCATCATTATAGTAATACGCATCGAGTTTATTCTGAAGCCAAACTTTGTCGACTGCACTAGGATTAGAATTGTTAAAGGCTGTCAAGATATGACTTTCAATATCAAGAGTGTCTTTGTCGATCTTGTTTTTCTTATTTTTCAGTTTAGCATCCTTAATACGTCTTGAGTTTTGCATTAACTTCCAATCCTCTTTACTGCAAGTAATTTGAGTTTTAGACTCTATAACATGGTCTTTTAAACCATCTCGAAATAATAGCCTAAGTGTGATTGGTGCAATATCACGAGTAGATCTATATAAAAACTTTACTGTTGCCATTTTTTGTACGGTATTTGTACGGTAAAGTTACATTTAATTACATTATATTGAATCTTTTTGTTATATTTATTTTTGTAAAGTACTGGTAATAAGCATAAAAAGAGTTAATTGAATTCAAATAGAAACATATTACGTACTCCCGCCTTGAGTACAAATTATCCCCAAGAATAATAATTTATTCTTGGGGATATATTTTTTAACTTAGCATTCAAATACTGAATTAAATAAAAATGGGAAAGATATTATGAAAAATTTATTCAGAAAAACATCAAAAATATTTAGCTTATGCGTTCCAATTTTCTTTTGTTTTATAAGTTTTAACATATACTCTCAATCTTTTAGTGATGTAACATCTGCAAAAGGGATAATAGAACTAATTGATACAGGTGTAGACCCAATTATTGCAAAAATTTATGGTGGTGGTGCCTCTGTAGTAGATTTTGATAATGATGGTGATTTAGATTTTTTTGTTGGTACAAATTTTGGTCAAACAAGTCAACTTTATCGTAATAATGGCTCCGGCCAGTTTCAAGAGGTAGCAAGTAGTCTAGGCATATCAAATACTGATAGGATTAGAGTTGGTTTGTGGATTGATTATAATGGAGACGAGTTGTTAGATTTAATTCTTGTAGGAGATTGTTTTAAAGTATCATCTGGTTGTGTTGAGCAATTAGATATTTATTTATACAGACAAACCTCCGGAGGTCAATTTGTAGAAGAAACAAACGCAGGTCTGGATTTTAACGGTAAATATAATACCTCTTTAGATACTGAAAAGGTCGTTGGAGGTGTATCAGCTGCTGATATTAATAATGACGGTTGGTTAGATGTTTTTGTATCCGTTTGGGGCGCTGAGTCTACATTGTTTTTAAATAATGGAAATGGTACTTTTTCTGATATTAGCATTATAAGTAATCTAGCGCAGAGTACTATGTTTAGATGGCAATCAATATTTCATGATTTTGATAGAGACGGTGATATGGATGTCTATGTCAATGTCGATTTTGACTCTAACGAATTTTGGTTAAATAATGGGGATAGTACTTTTCAGAATATAGCAAATACTATTGGCGCTGACCACCCATTTAATGAAATGGGCATGACACTAGGTGATTATGATAACGATGGAGACTTTGATATTTATGCTACTAATATTTCGAGAATTGATGATGGAGAAACACAGCCAAGACACAATATTCTTTTGAGAAATGATTGGTCGCTCAATAATACTTTAAGTTTTGTAGAAATATCTGAAAACTCTGGAATCAATGTTGGCGCAAGTGGTTGGGATTGGGGTACTACATTTTTTGATTCAAATAATGATGGTTATGTTGACTTGGCTTCTACTAACGGTTGGCCACAAATAAATTGGTCACCAGATCCATCAAAACTCTGGTTAAATATAGATGGTCTATTATTCTCAGATATATCAAATACCTCAAATTTTAATGATAACTGGGAAGCGGCATCACTAGTAGCATTTGATATGGAAAGAGATGGTGATTTAGATTTACTACAATCTATGAAACTTAACATAGGTGATAAAAAAGCAGCTAGATTATACGAAAACAATTATTCTTCCACTACAAATTCAAATAATTATTTGGTAGTTAAACCAAGGTTAAATGGGAGTAATCATTTTGCTATTGGTGCAAAAATTTCAGTTACATACAATGGAGTAACAAACATTAGACTAATAACCGCTGGGACAAGTCATTTTGGTCAAGAACCTGCTGAGGCATTTTTTGGGGTTGGGAATAATAGTTTTGTTGACGAAATAAAAATTGAATGGCCTGATAATACAGAAACGATTGTAAATAACATTTCATCCAATCAGGTTGTAACTGTTATGCCTTCTGGTGTTTTGAAAGTTAATCAAAACCCAGTAACAACTATTAAAATCTATCCAAATCCAGTTACATCTGAGTTGTCTATAAAAACGAACAAAAACATTGAAAAATTTGAAATTTATAACTTAATTGGACAGAAAGTACTTGAAAACACTTTTTCAAAAAAGATAAATGTATCGTCACTTTCAGATGGGATATATTTTTTAAAGTTATTAAATAGCGATGCCTACATCAATGATACATTTAATTTTATAAAAAAATAAATTTTTAAAGGATGAGCAATTTTTTTTTCAATGTAAAATATGGTCTTAATCATGTACTAGATATTAATGGGTATGACCACTTACTGTTTCTAGTATTACTTGCGGTACCATATATTTTCAAGGATTGGAAACGTGTTTTAGTTTTTGTTTCTCTTTTTACTTTAGGTCATACCTTATCATTAGTTTTAGCAGCTTACGATATGGTTTCTGTAGATGAAAAATTAGTCGAATTCTTAATACCTATAACTATTTTTGTCGCAGCTATTTACAATGTCTTTACTGGTGGCGTAGAAGACAAAAACAAAAAAATAAGTGTTTTATTTTTTACAGCATTAGCATTTGGTATTATTCACGGGCTAGGTTTTGCAAGAGAGTTTACCATGGTATTTGGCGACGAAAGTAATAAACTTTTAGCATTATTGGAATTTGCTCTGGGTATCGAATTAGCACAAGTTATAATAGTATTTGTTATACTTTTTCTTGGATTCTTATTTCAAACCATATTTCGATTTTCAAAACGTGATTGGGTTATTGTTATTTCTTCTATGGTTATAGGTTTAGTTATTCCTATTTTATTTGAAAATAGTATTTTTTAATCCATTCAAAGTTTGTCAAAACTTTAACGACAAGCCATTGCTTACAAAATACTAAGCCATTATATTCGTTAATTACAATAATCAGATAATCTAAATAGTGCAAGATTTAAAACAATTACGTTACGATAAAGCTTACTTACGCATGGCCAAAGAATGGGGTAAGTTATCGCACTGTAAACGCAAACAAGTAGGAGCTATCATAGTCAAAGACCGTATGATAATTTCTGACGGTTATAATGGTACACCCACAGGATTTGAAAATTATTGCGAAGATGACGAGGGTTACACTAAATGGTATGTGTTACATGCCGAAGCAAATGCTATTTTAAAAGTAGCATCTTCGACACAATCATGCAAAGGAGCAACCTTATATATTACGCTATCACCATGTAAAGAGTGTAGTAAACTCATTCACCAAGCAGGTTTTGTAAGAGTGGTTTACTCTGAAGCCTATAAAGACGATTCAGGATTAAACTTCCTTAAAAAAGCGGGTGTTAAATTAGACTTAATTAAAGAAGTTGAAGCATAGATGTCTAAAACCAAAAAGTTCATACCATTAATAATAGGTGTTGCTATTGCAATAGGTGTTTTTATTGGAGGTAAACTTAATTTTACAGATACATCGGACCGATTATTTACAACTAATAGTAAAAAAGACAAACTAAATAGACTTATAGATTATATTGACTATGAGTATGTTGAAGAAGTTAATACAGATAGCATTGTAGATGTTACAGTCAATGGTATTTTAGACAACTTAGATCCACATTCCATATATATACCTAAAAAAGATTTAGAGCGCGTTACTGAAAACATGAGAGGTGATTTTGTAGGTATAGGTGTTAACTACTACCCTTATAAAGACACTTTAGCTGTGATTAGGCCAACTGAAGGTGGTCCAAGTAAACGCGCAGGTATTAAAAGTGGTGATAGAATACTAATGGCTGATGGTGATTCTATTTTTGGTAATAATTTTAATGCTGAAAGAATCAGTAAAAAACTCAAAGGTAAAACAGGTACTAAAGTTAAGCTGAAAGTGTATCGTCCACAGACCAAAGAATTTCTAGATATTACAGTTAAAAGAGGGAGCATTCCAATAAAAAGTGTTGAAGCTTCATATATGCTCACAGATAATTTAGGCTTTATAAAAATGAATCGTTTTGCTGAATCTACTTATGAAGAATTCAAATCTGCATTAGATAGATTACAGGAGCAAGGTGCTACAAAGTTGGCATTAGATTTAAGAGATAATCCAGGGGGATTTTTAGGTATTGCGGAGCGTATCGCTGATGAATTTTTAGAAGACGATAAGCTTATACTTTTTACAAAAAACAAAAAAGGTAAAATCGAAAACACCTTCGCAACAAATCGCGGTGATTTTGAAGAAGGTGAAGTATATATATTAATAAACGAAAGTTCTGCCTCGGCGAGCGAAGTAATTGCTGGAGCATTACAAGACAATGACAAAGGAGTCATAGTTGGACGACGCTCTTATGGAAAAGGATTGGTACAACGAGAAATGGCTCTTGGTGACGGTAGTGCAGTAAGATTAACCGTATCAAGATATTATACTCCAACAGGCCGTTGTATACAAAAGCCATACAATAATGGAAGAAACAGAAGTTATTTTCGAGATTATTACAAGCGTTTAAGCAACGGAGAGCTAATAAATTCTGAGAATATAAAAATAGATGATTCATTAAAGTTTATAACACCTAATGGTAAAGTTGTCTATGGTGGAGGCGGAATTATTCCAGATATTTTTGTTCCATTAGACCGCTCTTTTGATAACGAAACGATTAATTATTTAAGGCGTGCAGGGCATTTTGGTTTTTTTGTTTTTGAAGAACTGGATAGAAATCGAGTAATTTATGATGGAGTAGCTAAACGCGATTTTATAGACAACTTCTTTTTGAGTGACGATATAGTTGTGAGATTTCAGGAATATGTCAACCGACAAGAAAGTACCAAAATTAGTTTTGTAGCTTTTAATGATGTTATAAAGCGTCTTATAAAAGCAACTCTAGCAAGACAGTTGTATGACGACAATGCTTTTGAAGAAATTATAAACAAAAGCGATATTATGATTGATGAGGTGATTCTTCTAAGTCAAGACAATCCGGAAGAAACTACTAACTAGAAATTTTATCATGAATTTTAGTATGCTTACCATTATTCCATTTAGTTAGAATGTCTGTTGCTACTTGTGCGCCACTACCACTTGCCATTGCAAACTGACTCCGCCAACCTGCTAAACTTCCAGCAACATATAGGTCTTCTTCAATTAAGTGATTTTTGTTTTTAAGCCAAATCCTATCTTTTTCAATTGCTGCTAGAGGATGTGACTCAATATAGTTTTCAAGACCTTTTATTGTAAGTAAGCTTGTATAACCGACGGCAATGACAATACTTTTGGCTTTGTATGTGTTTTTATTAGTTTCTATAATAAATCCTTCGGTAATTTTAGAAACTGATTTCACCTTTTCTTTCTCTATTTGTGAAACATGTGGATATAAATCTTTTAGTTGTTGTTTCCCATTTTCTAAAATATCTTTTCCTAAGGTTCCTGGTTTTAGACCAAGGACATTATTTAGAAGAGCATTTTGTAAATGTGACGTTTTTTGATGCATAATTATGCCAATATTTTTATTTGTTGCAAACGGTTTTGGTTTAGCAGAACCTAAAACTAAGGCGCAAGACATACCAGCTGGGCCGCCACCTATAATTAAAGCGTCAAAACTCATTATCTACGTTTATGTAATTTTTCAATTTTTTTTGAGATTCTAAAAATCTGCAGTAAAACAATAACACAAAGTGCAGCTATAATTGTCATTGCAGCTGTAGCACTTTCACTTCTAAAAAGGGCATCAAAGTTTAATTTTGTGGCATTAAAGATAATTAAGGCGATAGCTATTATTGTCGCGACGATGGTAAATACTCTCATAGAATTTAGTTTTTTATGCTAAGCTAATAAAGCTTTAATATTTGCAGTAAATAATTTTACCGCTATGGCTAACAAAATTACACCAAAAACTTTTCTTATAATCCTAATTCCGTTAGGACCTATAATACGTTCAATTTTTACTGAAGTTTTAAGGACGATATAAATTACTAACACATTAATAATTAATGCAACAATAATATTTTCAATTTTAAATTCAGCTCTCAATGAAAGTAATGTAGTTAAACTCCCAGGGCCAGCTATAAGCGGAAAAGCTAATGGAAATACTGATGCCGTAATTGAATTACTTTCTTCTTCTTTGTAAAGAGTTATACCTAGAATCATTTCTAAAGCGATAAAAAACAAGATAAATGCACCGGCAACTGCAAATGAGTTAACATCTACACCGATAAAATTTAAAAGACGTTCACCTACAAATAAAAAAATAATCATAATTATTCCTGCTATAATTGATGCTTTTTCACTCTGTATGTGACCAACTTTTTTTCGTAAATCTATTATAATTGGAATGTTTCCAATGATATCAATTACAGCAAATAATACCATAAAGGCTGTAAATATGTGTTTTAAATTAAATTCCATTGTAGTTTGATTTGTTTAGGTTTTTCAAAATCGCCGCAAAGGTGCAATTAAATTGCAGATTTTCAATATTAAATTACCGTAAAGTTTAGCTATTTTTACAGCATGTTTCAACTAGGAAAAACAATAGTCTCAGAGGATATTATAGAAAAAGATTTTGTCTGTAATCTATCTGCGTGTAAAGGTGCTTGTTGTGTAGACGGCGATGCTGGTGCACCGCTAGATAAAGAAGAGGCTAAGATTCTTAAGGAAATATATCCAAAAGTAAAACCATTTTTACGTAAAGAAGGTGTTGCTATTATAGAATCTAAAGGGACATCGATTACTACAGTTTTTGATGAGTTAGAAACGCCTTTAATTAACGGTGCGGATTGTGCTTATGTAATCTTTGACGATAAAAAAACTGCACTATGTGGTATCGAAGAAGCATACAATCAAGGTGAAATTAATTGGAAAAAACCAATATCATGCCATTTATATCCAATTAGAGTAAAAGACTATTCTGAATTTTCTGCTGTAAATTATGATAAATGGGAAATTTGTGATGACGCCTGTACATTAGGAACAGAATTGCAAGTGCCTGTTTATAGATTTGTAAAAGAAGCACTAATTAGAAAATTTGGTGAAGATTGGTATATGGAGTTAGAGTCTGTTGCCAAAGAAAAATTTAATAAATAACAATCTTTTTTTAGATAATAAAAGCAGTTGTTTATTTAAGTTATTGCTGATAAAAACTATTTGAATAAAAAAGGGGACAAAATTAATTTTATCCCCTTTTTCAATTTATTAAGTAGTATAGCTAGCCTTCACAACTTGCACATTCTTTCTTTTGCTTAAACTTCTGTGCAGCATTCATACTATGTTGATAATACAATGATTTTAAGCCTAATTTCCATGCTGTAACATGGATTTTATTAATATCCTTAACAGGCATTTCTGGATGCACAATGATATTTAAAGACTGTCCTTGGTCTATATGATTCTGTCTATTGGCAGCTTGATATATGATATCCATTTGGTCAATCTCTGGATATGTTTTAAATACATCTTTTTCGTTTTCAGTCAAAAATTCTAGATGTTGTACAGAACCATCACGATCTCTTATGGAGCGCCATACTTCTGTGGTATCTTTATCCTTACTAGCTAACAACTCCTGTAAAAATGGGTTTTTAATAGTTGTTTTTAGCTTTGCAATATCTTTTACGTAGATATTAGACCATATTGGTTCAATACCTTGTGACACTTGTCCTAAAATAAATGCTGATGACGTTGTTGGTGCAATAGCATTTAATGTTGCGTTACGTCTACCATAACCTTTAAGAACCTTTGGCTCTCCAAATTTTTCTGCTAATTGCTCGGAAGCTGCTATTGATTTTTCTCTTACAACTCTAAATATTTCACTATTTAAATCAAATGCTTCTTTACTGTTAAAAGCGTGCATTTTTGATTGTAATAAAGAGTGCCATCCTAGCACACCCATTCCGAGAGCTCTGTTTTCTTTAGCAAAGTTATAAGCACGTTCCATAAACAAGAAGGTTTGTCTGTCTTCTCTATTATCAGAATCTCTGTAAGCTTCTAATTTTTCTAAGAACTCAGATATAACTGCATCTAAGAAATATATCATAGTTTCAACAGCATCTGTATCTTTCCATTTGTCATAATGTAAAACGTTGATACTTGAAAGTACACATACAAAAGACCACTCATCGTTAGATGGTAACATAATCTCTGTACATAAGTTACTTGCGTAAATTGGGTGTTTTTTATCTTTATAAACGTCTGCAGCACCATTGTTAGCATTGTCATTAAAAAAGATGTATGGATAACCCATTTCTCCTCGACGTTGTAAAACTTTAGCCCAAATGCTTCTTTTTTCAGTATCACCTTCGATCATTTCCTCCATCCATTTGTTGTCTACAGTAACTCCGTGAGTCAAGCCTTGGATAGGATTTCCTTCTGTGCCAATTTCTAAAAACTCTTTAATATCTGGATGACTTACCGGTAAGTATGGCGAGAAACGACCGCGTCTTACAGAACCTTGGCTAACCACATCTACCATAGATTCAAACAATTGCATGATATGTACAGCTCCTGATGCTTCACCATTATTTTTTACGGCAGCACCACGGTGACGTATTTTACCAAAATAACCAGATGTGCCACCACCAAGTTTTGACATCATACCGACCTCTGATTGCGTGTATAGGATATTTCCCATATCATCATCAACGTGAGAACCAAAACAGCTAATTGGCAAACCTCTTTCTTTACCAAAGTTAGACCAAACAGGCGAAGCTAAAGAATAAAAACCATGAGACATGTAGTTGTAAAACTTATCTGCAAAACCAGGCATTTCTAAAATCTTTTCTGCACGTTCGGCAACCTCTCTTATTCTCTCTTCTGCACTAACACCTTCAATTAAATACCCTGCTCCTAAAAATTTACGGCTGTTATCGTTTAGCCATTCAAAATTACCTTGTGGTAATGTTTTGTACTTTTTCAAGGCTTCTTTTCGAGCATTTTTTAGAGGGTTCTCTGTGGTTGCTTTTACCTGTTGTTCAATGGTTTTTTTTTGCATAGTCTGGTCTTATGATTGGTGTAGGTTTTTAAAATAAATCGTCGCTTGTAATACTTTGTGTACGTTTGCTATAGTTGATTGAGCGTTTTACGAAGAAATCGCCATGTTTAGTTCCAATGATCTCGTCATCAAACCATTCAGTTTCGTTTAATAGTGTTTCGTTAATTTCAAAAACGCTGTCTATACCAATACTCTCTAGAGATTTATTAAATCTATTTTTAAGGAATTCGGTCACTACAGATTTTGGTAAAAACTCTAATTCACCTTCTTCAAAAATCCAATCTACGAGTTCGCTTTCTGCTTCAAAAGCTTGCTTGCACATCTCTTGAATAGTTTCGTGGTATTCTTCAGTAAACCATTCTGGGTGCTCATCTCTTAAAATTTTGATTAAATCGATACCGAAATCACCGTGAATTTGCTCTTCTTTAGATGTTGCTTCAACAACATTAGAGATTCCTTTTAACATGTTTTTGTGCTTATTGAAAGCCATGATAATCAAAAACTGAGAAAACAGTGATACGTGCTCAATAAATAATGAGAATAACAATACTGCTTCTGCATACTCTTTATTATCATCACTTTTTGAATTTTTTAAAGCAGTTTCTAAGTACTGAACCCTTTTCATAATCACGGGCTTTTTCTTTAATGCTTTAAACTCGTTGTTTAATCCTAGGATTTCTAATAAATGTGAATATGCATCTGCATGACGTACTTCACTTTCAGCAAAAGTAGATCCAACGGCTCCTATTTCTGGTTTTGGCATACGTTGGTATAAATCACCCC
>CAJQQC010000036.1 GCA_905480385.1 uncultured Winogradskyella sp. | reverse complement strand
TCTTTTAAATCATTAACTAATTGCACATGATGAGGCGAACCTGTATCTAAAAAAGAATGTGTTTCAAAGGTTTCAATATCTGACACATCTTTCATTCGCAGGCTTACTATTCCGTCTTTAACTTCGGCTTTATGCATACCATCGATGGCTTCAAAAATGGTTTCATTTTTAATAACACCAAGAAACTTAGCAAAAGCTGTGATACAACGTCCACCATTGCCACACATGCTACTCTCATTACCATCCGCATTGTAATAAACCATTCTAAAATCGACTGTGGGATGATTTTCTAAAAGAATTAAGCCGTCTGCACCAATGCCAAAACGGCGGTCGCAGAGTTTGGCAATGTTTTTGACGTTAGTTTTATCAAACAATAGCGATCTGTTATCTAATATAATAAAGTCATTGCCTGTGCCTTGATATTTATAAAAATTCATTGTCATAATTACTGACAAATATAAGAATAAAACACCGTAAACTATGGTGTTAAATCGTCGTTAAAGTTGAATTTTAAAATCAATAATTATATATTTTTAAACGTTAAATAGTAATACTTAAAACTGAAAAAATGAAGAAGATTTTGACATTAGTATGTGTTTCCGCATTAGGTGGTCTGTTAACCCTTGGCGGTTATAAACTATTTGTTGAAAAAGAGCATACACAAATCGCTAAAAACGAAAAAACACAATTGCCAGTGTATGTGCCAACATCTACAAGCAACACATTATTAACCAATACTGAGCGACCAGACTTAATAACAGCTGCTAACAAAACAATAGACGCTGTTGTACACGTAAAAAACACACAAATTAATAGAAGACCTCAAACTTGGGGAGATATTTTTAGTAACAGACAAGCTGAGCGTAAACAACTGGCTGGTGCAGGTTCTGGTGTTATTATATCACCTGATGGGCATATTATTACCAATAATCATGTGATTAAAGGTGCTGTTGAGATTTCAACAACCTTAAATGATAATAAGACGTATATGGCCGAATTGGTAGGTACAGATGCAAAAAATGATATTGCACTTTTAAAAATAGATACTGATGACGAATTACCATTTGTGACCTTTGGAGATTCTGATGCGACACAAATTGGCGAATGGGTATTGGCTGTTGGTAATCCTTTTAATTTAACCTCGACAGTAACTGCTGGTATTATCAGTGCAAAATCTAGAGATTTATCTGGTGGACAATCTTTTATCCAAACAGATGCTGCAGTTAATCCAGGTAATTCTGGTGGTGCATTAGTAAATATCAATGGTGAGCTGGTGGGAATTAATACTGCTATCTCATCTCAAACAGGTTCTTACGTAGGCTATTCTTTTGCAGTACCAAGTAACATTGCTCGTAAGATTGTTGAAGATATTATGGAGTTTGGGGATGTGCAAAATGGAATTTTAGGAGTTACAGGCTTGGCATTAAATAGCGAAGCTGCAGAAGAACTTAAAGTCGATATTACTGAAGGTTTCTATGTAAGTGGCATAGAAGAAAAATCTGGAGCTGACTTAGCTGGGATATCCGAAGGTGATATTATACGAAAGCTAGACAATGTAGAAATCAATAAATTTTCGGACTTAAGTGGTTACTTAAAAACTAAAAGCCCAAATGATGTTGTTAATGTTGAAGTTTTAAGAGGAAACAACATAAAAAACATATCTGTAACACTTACTAATAAAGAGGACTTATATGTTGAGTTTATGGATATGCAGCTTAGAGATATTCCTTTAAAAGCAAAACAGAAATATCCAGAACTAGAAAAAGGCGTCATGATTAGCCAAAACCGAAATCCATATTTTTATAATAAAGTTGGTTTAAGAGAAGGCTATGTGATTACAGCAATCAACGGTGTAAAAGTTGAATCGATTGAAGATATTAATGCTTTAAAAGCAAAGTACAACGACGAAGACTTCTTTAAAAGCTTAAATAAATTAGAATTCTTAGATGGTAGTTTAGAAAAAAAAGAAATCCTTTTTAGATAAATCATCTTACAGACCCAATAAAATAAACCCTTCAGAAATGAAAATCCTGAAGGGTTTTTATTTTTATAAAAACACGCTACGAAAACGTTTGAAATATAGTATTTTTGCCGAAAATTTTGAAAGCAGATTTTATTGATTTCAAATTTTTTTAATTAAAAACAACTAACACACAACGAAATGCCCGTAAAAGACACTTACGAAAAAGAATTAGCCTTTCAAGCCGACAGACGTCGCGCTACTGTAGAATTCATCAAAATTCTAAACGATTTGTGGTATGACAAATCTATCGAATTGGTAATTTTTAGAAACCCACTAATCGACAGAACTGTCAGTGATATTTTAAACTTGCATGAGTATGCTGGCGAGTTTGTTCAGAAACCAATTTCAATCTTTGATTCTGTAGAAATTGCTAAAGCTATCAATCAGTTAGATTTACCTCCAGCAAAACTAGACATCGGTAAATTAACATACGAGTATCATTTAGAGGACGAAAAATTCAGTGATGCATTAAGTTTTACCGCAAACAAACTTAAGAATGCAGAAGATAATAATGGTATTAAACCCAAAGACGTTGTACTCTATGGATTTGGTCGTATTGGACGTTTGGTAGCCAGAGAATTAATGACTAAAACAGGAAAAGGTAGTCAAATGCGCTTAAGAGCAATTGTAACGCGAGGTACAATTGATGCTACAGTTTTAGAAAAAAGAGCCTCATTATTAAGAAACGATTCAGTACACGGTGACTTTACTGGGACAGTAACCATTGACGTAAAAAATGAAGCTTTGGTAATTAACGGTACAACTGTAAATATAATTTCAGCAAATGGACCAGAAGAAATAGATTATACAAAATATGATATTATCGATGCTTTAGTTATAGATAATACTGGTGCTTTTAGAGACAAAGAAGCCTTGAGTAGACATCTAAAAGCCAAAGGTGCTTCAAAGGTTTTATTAACTGCACCAGGAAAAGGTATTCCTAATATCGTTCATGGTGTTAATCATTTAGAACACAACCCTGATAATGTAGATATCTTTTCAGCTGCATCGTGTACAACAAATGCTATTACGCCTGTTTTAAAAGCTATTGAAGATTCTTACGGAGTTACATCTGGTCACTTAGAAACGATTCATGCGTATACAAACGACCAAAACTTAGTAGATAATTTTCATAAAAAATACAGAAGAGGTCGTGCTGCAGGATTAAATATGGTTATTACTGAAACTGGTGCCGGAAAAGCAGTCAGTAAAGCATTACCGTCTTTAGAAGGCAAGCTAACTTCTAATGCAATTAGAGTTCCTGTACCAAATGGCTCTCTAGCTATTTTGAATTTAGAGTTAGACAGAAAAACATCTGTTGACGCTATGAATTCTTTGATGAAGAAATATGCACTTGAAGGTGACTTGGTAGAGCAGATAAAATACGAAATGAGTGATGAGCTTGTTTCTAGTGATATTGTTGGTAGCTCTGCGCCTTCAATCTATGATAGTAAAGCGACTATAGTTAGGGCTGATGGTAAGAATACAATACTATATATCTGGTATGATAACGAATATGGATACAGCCATCAAGTGATTCGTTTGGCTAAATATGTATCTAAAGTGAGACGTTATACATATTACTAAATCAAAAAATCTAAAATTGACGTTTCGACGTATATCAATAGCCTTACAGTTTGTAGGGCTATTTGTTTATACAAACTATAGAAATAGTGTTAAAATTCATATATTTAGACATGGCCTAACCTAACATAAACTAAAATGAAAAAAGCAACCCAACTATTACTAATATTAGCATTGTCGCTTAGCTTTACGTTTTCACAAGCACAGACATCTACAGAAGACAAAGAATTGTCTTTAGATAGTGGCTCAATTGATAGTCAATTTGAATATATCTTTCGTAAATCAGGAAATTTTAAAGGTGTAAACGGACAAAAATATGAAGCTGTAAAATACAGCTCGCTGTTAAAATTAAAAGCACATGTGTTAGACTCTCTAAAAACAACACATGCAAAACTAGACAGCTCTGAAAATATAGTGAAGATTCAAGCTAAAGAGATTGCTTCATTAAAATCACAGCTTAGTAAAATCCAAACAGAACTCACAAATACAAATACCGAAAAAAACAGTATGGCTTTGTTTGGTATGCAAATGAGTAAAACAGGATATAACCTATTAATGTGGTGTATTATTGGTGGCCTTTTAACTTTAGCATTATTTTTCCTGTTTCGTTTTAAAAGCAGTAACTCTTCAACCAAAGAAGCAAAACTCAAACTAGAAGAAGTCGAAACTGAATTTGAAGATCACCGTCGTATTGCTTTAGAGCGTGAGCAAAAAGTAAGACGCCAATTACAAGACGAGATAAATAAAAATAAATCTTAGTTTAATAAGTGATGATTTTTTTCTCATTCTGGCCGAACTAAGACTGTTACATATTATATCTTTAATTGATTTTGTTTTTTTATAAGTATAAAGTTAGTAGTCAATTTCAGAATAACAAAGTTCATTTCTCATTTTCCAAGATTAATCGCATCTTTGCAAAATGCGTATAGATATCATTACCGTATTACCAGAATTACTAAAAAGTCCATTTGACGCCTCAATTCTTAAACGTGCTATTGAGGCTGGTTTAGTAGAAGTCCATTTCCATAATCTTAGGGATTACACCAAAGGTAGTTACAAAGCCGTGGACGATACCCAATTTGGTGGTGGTGCTGGGATGGTTATGCTTATCGAGCCGATTGATAAGTGTATTACAAAACTACAGTCAGAGCGTAACTACGACGAAATCATATATATGACACCAGATGGCGAAAGACTTAACCAAAGTATTGCTAATCAAACCTCATTAAAAGAAAATATTATTATCCTTTGTGGACATTATAAAGGTGTAGATCAACGTGTTAGAGATAAATTCATAACACGAGAAATTTCTATTGGTGATTATGTACTTTCTGGTGGCGAGCTTGGTGCTGCTGTCATTTGCGATTCTGTAATACGATTAATTCCTGGGGTTTTGGGTAATGAGACTTCTGCCCTAACGGATAGCTTTCAGGATAATTTATTAGCACCTCCAATTTATACAAGACCACGGGAATATGATGGTATGAAAGTCCCTGAGGTATTATTTAGTGGAAATTTTGCTGAAATCGAAAAATGGCGTGAAGAACAAGCTTACCAACGCACACTGGAAAGGCGCCCAGACTTACTTGAAGATTAGGTTAAAAACTTTTTACTTTTAGCTTTATACTTTACACTTTTTAATTATCTTTGCACCCAATTTTGAATTAACCTCTGGCGAGAATCGCGAATGTTGGTTTGAATTAACCATAACAAATAAAATAGAATGGAGTCTTTAATTAAATTTGTACAAGACGAATTTGTAACAAGAAAAGATTTACCTGAATTTAGTGCAGGTGATACTATCACAGTATTCTACGAAATTAGAGAAGGTGACAAAACACGTACGCAGTTCTTTAGAGGTGTCGTATTACAACGTAAAGGAACAGGAACTTCTGAAACATTTACTATCCGTAAGATGTCTGGTACAGTTGGTGTTGAGCGTATCTTTCCAGTGAACTTACCAGCAATACAAAAAATTGAAGTTAATAAAGCAGGTAAAGTACGTCGCGCTCGTATCTTTTACTTTAGAGGTCTTACTGGGAAGAAAGCAAGAATTAAAGAAGTTAGAAGATAAGACTTTAATCTTACTTACAATATTTAAAAGCTCTGTGAAATCAGGGCTTTTTTGCGTTATGAACTTTTGTTGATAAGTATGGTTCATAAAATGTGAATATCTAATCTATTAAAAAATTTGGAATTCTTAACTTAAACCATAAATTAGCTAAACAATTAACAACAAACCTGGTTTGGTTTTGAAATTAAATTCAGATTTATGTAAAATTGTTGCAAGGATTTAATCTTTGTATAATGAGTTTTCTCAGTTGCAGAATAAACTGTGTATGCAGATTTAGGATACAACTAACTTAAAACAATGAAGCTACTTCGGTTGTGGAAATGGTTTAAGATTTGGGTTCTGAAAAGTAGAAACTACTTGTAGCTTCGAAAAATAAGAACAGTTCGACTAAACATTACTACTACGAAAGTAAGAGCCAATGATAAAGCGGACTAGAAAATCTCATGAGATGTGTAGTAACAAGTCAATACATTTTGAAAGTTACGAAGCATTTCATAGAAAAAGAAAAGCTTGAACTGAAAAGGATGAGGGTTTTAACCATCAGCTGAGTTAGTGAAAACTAAATAAGTTAAGCCAAGTAAGTTTCTAAAAAAGCCATGTCACCTCAGTGTTACTGAATGATATGGCTTTTTGTTTTTATATCAGCTTAATAAATCTACCTTTTATAGACAGCCTAATATATCAATAAAAATACTACACCTCTTCTATCCTACCCAAAGGCGAATGTGATAACTGTACGTTTTATAAATTACAACTTTGAAAACTCCGACATCTCAAATAATGTATTTTTAGAATGTGAGTTTATCGTTTGTAATTTTAGTAATGTAAACGTGATGTACACACAGTATAAAAGATGTGGAGTTCAAACAATGCAGATTAGATGGTATACAGTTTAATAATTATAATGATTTTTTAAGGTGTTTTAATTTTACAGATTATATTTTTAATATGGTTGTATTTATTGATATCAAAATTGAAGAGACACACTTTAATTCTTGCAAACTCATCGATACAGATTTTACAGATGCTCAAGCCAAGAAAGTAGTTTTTAAAGATTGTAATTTACAAGATGTCATCTTTAGTAATACAAATTTAGAACAGGCAGATTTTTTGTCTGCCTATAATTTCAATATCACACTGTCATCAAATCATTTAAAAAAGGCAGTGTTTTCTTTAGATAATCTATCAGGATTACTAAAATCTAAGGGAATTATGATTAAGTCGTGATTTTATAACAACCACAAAATCAAGCTTTATTCAAAGGCTAAGTTTTTGTATATTTGCTCGGCTAAAAAATAGCCTTTCATTTATAAAACTGAACATACAGACATGACAAAATCTTCAACTATTTTTTATACGCTAACAGATGAAGCACCTGCTTTAGCTACACGTTCATTTTTACCAATTGTAAAAGCTTTTGCAAAATCATCTAATGTAACTATAGAAACTAAAGATATATCACTTGCTGCACGAATACTTTCCGCTTTTTCTGATTATTTGACTGAAGAACAACGCGTATCTGATGCCTTAGCAGAACTTGGTGAGCTTGTAAAAAATCCAGAAGCTAATGTCATTAAACTACCAAATATTAGTGCGTCAATTCCGCAGTTAACAAATGCCATTGAAGAGCTTCAGTCTAAGGGTTATGCTCTACCTGATTATCCAGACGAGCCAGAAAATAATGATGAAAAAATAATTAAAGCGCGATATGATAAAATTAAAGGTTCTGCAGTGAATCCTGTTTTAAGAGAAGGAAACTCAGACAGACGTGCACCTAAAGCAGTTAAAAATTACGCTAAGAAAAACCCGCATAGTATGGGCGCTTGGGCATCAGACTCAAAAACGCATGTCGCAACAATGTCGCAAGGTGATTTTGCACACAATGAAAAATCTGTAACTATCAATGGTGCAACGACAACCAAAATTATTCATACAGATAGTAATGGTAACCAAACCACACTTAAAGAAAACATTGCCTTATTAGATGGTGAAATTATAGACGCTACAAGAATGAGCCGAAAGGCATTAATTTCATTTTTAGAAGCACAAGTAAAGGATGCTAAGGAAAATAATGTGTTGTTTTCACTACATATGAAAGCGACCATGATGAAAGTATCTGACCCTATTATTTTTGGATATGCAGTACGTGCTTTTTTTAAACCATTATTTGAAAAACATGCCACTACATTTGAAGAAATTGGTGTCGATGTTAATAATGGTTTTGGTAACCTTATAGAAAAATTAGAAGAGCTTTCAGATACCAAGCGCCAAGAAATAGAAGCTGATATCAAAACAGTTTTAGAAAATGGACCTGATTTAGCCATGGTAAATTCTGATAAAGGTATTACAAACCTACATGTACCAAGTGATGTGATTATTGATGCATCAATGCCGGCCGCACTTCGTGCTTCTGGGCAAATGTGGGGACCAGACGGTAAACAAAAAGATACTAAGTTTATGATACCTGATCGTAACTATGCGGGAG
>CAJQQC010000035.1 GCA_905480385.1 uncultured Winogradskyella sp. | reverse complement strand
TTTTGATTGCATTTAAAGTATCATTTACTTCTAATCCAACTGGACTCTCATCTGAAACATGTATAGTTTCACCTTCTAATCCGATTTCTTGAATGTAAGCGATACCTACAGCAGTACCAGTACCAAAAGCTTCTTCTAAAGTGCCGTTAGTAGATGCCTCTTTTATTTCGTTAATAGTGATTTTTCGCTCAGTAACCTTATAGTTCATAGCTCGAAGCATTTCTATAACACTAGCTCTAGTGATTCCATGAAGCACAGAACCGTCTAATTCAGGTGTAATGAATTCTCCATTAATCTTGAAGAATATATTCATGGTACCAACTTCTTGTATAAACTTATGCTCAAAAGCATCTAACCACAATACTTGGTCATATCCTTTTGCTTTAGCTAGCTCTGTTGGACGAATAGCTGCTGCATAGTTACCTGCTGCTTTTGCTTCACCTGTTCCTCCTGAAGCTGCTCTGATAAATTGCTTCTCAGCCCATAAATTTATGCGCTTACTAAAAAATGGTCCAGCAGGGGATGCCATAATTATAAATTTGTAATGTGTCGCAGCACGCATACCTATAAACGGTTCATCTGCATACATAAATGGTCTCAGATACAATGCACTTCCTCGCTGTGGTGGAATCCAATTGTGCTCTAAACTTACCAATTCTTTAAGCCCTTCCACAAACAAATCTTCTGATACATTTGGCATTCCCATTCGGTCTGCACTCAAATTTAATCGCTTCGCATTTTGTTCTGGCCTAAAAAGCATGGGGTTTCCATCAGTATCCTTATAAGCTTTCATCCCTTCAAAGATGGCCTGACCATAATGTAGAGCCATGGCCGCAGGATGCGTAAGAATTAATCCCATAGGGACGATTCTAGGATTTGTCCATTCTCCATTTTCATAATCACAGATAAACATATGATCTGTGAAAGTCGTTCCTAAAGGAATATTATTAAAATCTAGCTCATTAAGATTAGATTTTTCTGCTTGGGTTATATTTATATTAAAATACATGACTTAGATTTTTCTATTTGTATCAAATTGTTCAAAATAATCAGCAACTCTACGTACAAAGCTTCCACCTAAAAATCCGTCAACCACACGGTGATCAAAAGACAAGGATAAGTACATCATACTTCGAATTGCGATTTCGTCTCCATTTTCAGTTTCAATAACTTCTGGGCGTTTCTTTATGATTCCTAGAGCTAAAATTGCTACTTCAGGCTGATTGATAATAGGTGTCCCCATGACACTTCCAAAGGTTCCCACATTAGAAATCGTAAAAGTGCTGCCCTTAATATCATCTCCAACAAGTTTATTTTCTCTTGCTTTATTTGCTAATTCGTTGACGTTTTCCGCAAGCTGCTTTAAATCTTTAGTGTCTGCATTTTTTACAACTGGAACAATAAGGTTGCCACTAGGTAATGCGGTAGCCATACCGATATTTATATCTTCTTTTATAATGATATTATCTCCATCTACAGAAGCATTAATATTTGGAAAATCCTTTACCGCTTTAGCAACAGCTTCAACAAATAATGGTGTGAATGTTAAACGCTCTCCATACTTTTCTTGAAAAGCAACTTTATTAGCATCTCTCCAATTAACCATGTTTGTTAAATCGGCTTCAACGTAAGCTGTAACATGTGGTGAAGTATGTTTAGAATACACCATATGATCCGCAATCATCTTACGCATTCGGTCCATCTCTACAATTTTGCCTTTACCCTTATCGAAACTTAATTGTGGAATACGATATGCTGTTGGATCTTGTTGTGCTGGCAGTTGTGCAAATTTGTATGGTCTTCCGTCTTCTATATATTGAAACAAATCACTCTTCCTTAATCTTCCTTCATTTCCAGTAGCAGGAATGCGAGCTAGTTCTTCAAAACTAATATGCTGCTCTTTGGCAATTGAAATAATAAGCGGTGAAAAAAATATATTACTGTTTCCAACTGAAAATGAATTTGAAGTTGGACTAGAGGCAACCTGAACAGACTTAGGTCTTTTAGTGACTTTTTTCTTCTCAATTTTATTTTTTGTATTATTAGAATCTGTTGATTTAGAATTTGATTGTACGCTACCGTCAACCTTAATTACAGCTATAGTTTGACCAATTTTGATAACTTCATTAGCCTCATATAATATTTCTTCTATGACACCTGAAACATTAGATGGCACTTCAGAATCTACCTTATCAGTTGCGACTTCTAGAAGCATCTCATCTTCTTCGATTATATCTCCAACATTTTTAAACCACGTAATAATTGCTGCTTCAGTGATACTCTCACCTAGTTTAGGCATTTTAAATTCAAAATTTTCCAACTCTGTTTAATTAAAATTACAAGAAACAAATATAGGCAATATCCTATTTTACAACTACTAACAACTTCTAAATTAGATTTAAATAGAATATTTTTCTTAATATTTAAATTAATTAAGTTTTTTATTCTTTTATATTTGTGTTTTAAATCATTAAAAGACATTATTTTCTTATGGCCTATTCACTGGATAAAATTGACACTCAAATACTGGAGATTCTTCAGAAGGATAGTAATCAAACAACTAAGCGTATTGCCGAGCAATTAAGCATGACGACCTCTCCAGTATTTGAACGCATTAAAAAGCTTGAAAAGGAAGGCTATATAAAAAAATACGTCGCTGTTTTAGATAATAAGAAAATAGGCTTAAAATTGACTGTATTTATTGGCATCACCCTGCAAGGTCATACCAGAAGTTATTTGGAAAAGTTTGTGAAAGAAATAAATAATTTTCCAGAAATTGTGGAATGCCACCGTGTTAGTGGAAATTTTGATTATCTCTTAAAGCTTGTTGTTGAGGATATTGAAGCTTATGAGACGTTTATCATCTCTAAATTAACACTTCTTCCCTATCTTGGAAATGTGCAGAGTATAATAACCTTATCAACTGGAAAAGAAACTAATGAACTGGACTTGAGTAGAATATAACTATTACTTCTTAAAAGTTTCTCGAAGTGTTTTATACATATCATCTTGAACTTTCATGTTTTCAGGAACTTCTCTAAGTGGTTCAACTTCCTTTAAAGATTCATGACAATCCGTTGGTAATTTTTGATAAAGTTGAGTTCCTTTTGTTTTCCAAGCAATCATTTCGTCGCTTAATTGCTTAATAACTTTTGCTGGATTTCCAACAACTAAACTTCGCTTCGGAATTTTTGTTTCAGCCTTAACGAAAGCCATAGCACCAACAATGGATTCGTCACCGATATCGGCATCATCCATAATGACTGAATTCATACCAATCAAACAATTTCGTCCTAGATTAGCGCCATGAATAATAGCTCCATGACCAACGTGAGCACTTTCTTTCAATACAATAGATTTACCAGGAAACATGTGTACGGTACAACTCTCTTGAACATTTACGCCATCTTCTAAAATGATTTGTCCCCAGTCCCCTCGAATTGCAGCTCCTGGTCCTATATAACAATTTTTACCAATAATGACATTTCCAGTAACTGCTGCTAAAGGATGGACGAAACTACTTTCATGAACAACTGGTATAAAACCTTTAAATTCGTAAATCATTCTATTTAAACCCTTTCAACTTCTCTTTTGTAAAATCAGACAACACTAATCTTCCACTTGTTTGTGCGCGTTCTGATAAAAGCTCATCCCAGTCATCAGTGCCTTTCCAAAATACTTTTTTCATTTCTAGCATGGCTTCTGTATTGTAAGTACACAAATGCTCTGCAGTTGCTTTAACAGCTTTATCTAGTTCTCCTAAACTTTCAAATACGTGTGTGTATAACCCTTTATTTTTTGCCCATTCGGCAGAATAAAATGAATTCGCATCAATAGCTATTTGAGACATGGCACTTAGACCCATTTTACGCTCAATAGCTGGTCCAACCACAAAAGGTCCTATACCAATATTAAGTTCGCTTAATTTGATTGATGCAAACTTTGTTCCCATGCAATAATCTGTTGAAGCAGCAAGTCCTAGGCCACCACCTACAGTTTTTCCTTGTATACGCCCAATGATAAACTTGGGACATTTACGCATGGCATTTATCACGTTAGCAAATCCTGAAAAGAATACTTTTCCAGTAGCAGCATCATTAATATTGATGAGTTCATTAAAACTTGCACCAGCACAAAATGTTCTGTCACCTCCACTTTTTAAAACAATGACTTTGATGTCATCATTTTGTCCAGCATCACTTATAGTGTTAGATAATTTTGCTAATATATCTCCTGGAAGTGAGTTATGTGCAGGGTGAAAAAACTCAATGTAACCTACTCTGTTTTCTATGGTTTGTTTTACGTATGGTTGTTTTTCTGACATAATTATATTAATCCAAATTGTTCAAAGTGGTGATTTAAATGTTTTCTTTCTAGTAAATACCACTCATATTTATTTAATTCACCAAATACTATATTAGATAATAAAGCATCTGGATGTTCTTTAAAATATTCTAAGTACGCTTTTCGTTGTGCTTTGAATTTTGAAATGGCCGTTTCTAATTTTTCATGTTTTAAAACATCTAAAGTGTCTTTATCTAGTAATGGAAACTGACTGTTTTTTGGAAATTTATCATAATTCCAAAGGCTATTTTTCACTTTCTCTAAAATTCTTTCAGGTGTTGAAATTTCAAAATCCTGAATTTCCCCGGCAGCAATCTTATAAGTGTATTCTAGGTGCTCAATCATGTGTTGTGGTGTCATGATTCCCCATTTAGGTTTCATATTTTCTGATAGATTTGACAAACATTCGTCAATCTTACTATCAGTCATTTCCACCAAAATTTCTTGCTTTTTCTGAACCATAGTCAGGATTGTCGCAACCGCCACTAACGGATTATCTTTTTCATTTTTTTGACTTTCAGGTCTGTTTTCAAAGTTTGCATCAAACACCTCAACATGCCATTTTACAATACCACTTGGATGTTCTGCTGAAGCGACGTCTCTATCTACTTTTTCTTTACAGGTTAATCGCACATAAATCGTATCATTATGATATAATGGTCTTAAAAATCGAATACTATCTAATCCATAATTGGCAGCTACAGGTCCTTTATTTGGATACACAAATAAACCTGCCGCAGCCGAAATAATGAAATAACCATGTGCTGTTCTTTTTTCAAAAATACTTCCATCTAAAGATGTAATATCTGTATGTGCATAGAAATGGTCCCAAGTTAAATTTGCAAAATTCTGTATGTCATTATCAGTTAAAGTACGCTTATGCGTTTTCATTGACATACCAGCTTCAATATCTTCCCAATGGTATTTAAATGGATGCTCTGCTGCTTCAGTATACTTTGCATTCTGCTGATAAATACCTGTAATAGATGTAATTGTTGATGGTGAACCTTGAATTGCCGTACGTTGCAAATAATGTTTAATACCACGCATACCTCCCATTTCTTCACCTCCACCAGCACGTCCTGGACCACCATGCACTAAATATGGTAATGGCGAACCATGACCTGTACTTTCTTTAGCACTTTCTCTATTTAATACTAAAATACGTCCGTGATGACTAGCAGCATTCACTACATAGTCTTTCGCAATCTTATCATCATTAGTCGCAATTGAGGACACTAATGAGCCTTTACCCATTTGCGCTAATGTAATAGCTTCCTCTAAATTCTTATACGGCATTATGGTACTGACTGGACCAAAAGCTTCGCGTTCATGAATTACTGTATTCTGAAAGGGATGGTTAGCTCTCAGAAGAATTGGACTTATAAATGCTCCTTTTTTAGAATCTGCACCAATAGTTTCAATTCTATCTAAATCGCCATAAACGATTTGTGCCTCTTTGGCTAAATCATTAACAGAATCTCTAACCGCTTTGACTTGTTGGTGACTCACTAAAGAACCCATTCTTACTTCTTTTAATCTCGGGTCGCCGATAGTCACTTTATCTAAAGCTTTACCTAATGAAATCTGAACATCTTTTACTAAATTTTCAGGAACAATGATTCGTCTAATCGCTGTACATTTTTGTCCAGCTTTAACCGTCATTTCTTTTCTGACTTCCTTTATGAATAAATCGAATTCTGGTGTTCCTGGAACAGCATCTTCTCCAAGAATTGATGCGTTTAAAGAATCAGCTTCCATAGTGAATGGTACAGATTCTTGAATCAATCTTGGATGTGCTTTTAATAAGCGTCCTGTTTGCGCAGAACCTGTAAAAGTAACTACATCTTGAGATTCTACAGTGTCGAGGATATTCCTGACCGTTCCATTTATAATTTGCAGAGCACCTTCTGGTAAAATTTTTGAATCTATAATTACTCTTGCAACAGCTTCGGCTAAATAAGATGATGATGGCGCTGGTAAAACTACGGCTGGAACTCCAGCCATCCAATTCACAGCACATTTTTCTAACATACCCCAGACCGGGAAATTAAAAGCATTGATATGTACCGCAACACCTTTTTTAGGCACCATAATATGGTGTGCCATAAAACGTCCACCACGTGATAAATCTATTGCATCTCCTTCAACATGATATGGTTGATTTGGAAATAATTTTCTTAAAGAAGCATTAGCGAATAAGTTTCCAAAACCACCTTCGATATCAATCCAACTATCCACTTTTGTAGCTCCAGTTCTATAACTTAAATCATAAAATGCATCTTTTCGTTTTGTGAGATATAATGCTAATTTCTTAAGCATATTTCCACGTTCTTGAAAAGTCATTTTACGAAGCACCTCACCTCCTTTGGTACGTCCGTAATTTAGAATTTCAGGAATATCTAATCCTTCTATTGCTACACTTGTGAATGCCTCACCTGTTACAGCATCAAGGATTGGTGTTCCTTCTTCTTTACCTGTTGTCCAATTCCCTTGAACATAATGATGTATTTTTTCCATAATTAAACGCGTTCAATTATTGCAGCGTAACCTTGACCTACGCCAATACACATGGTTACTAATGCGTATTTTTTATTTTGTTCATGTAACTCTACAGCTGCAGAATATGCAATTCTTGCTCCTGTTACTCCAAGTGGATGACCAATAGCAATCGAGCCACCATTTGGATTCAATCTTATGTCATCGTCAGCTAATCCCCAAGCTCTTGTGCAGGCTAATGCTTGTGCCGCAAATGCTTCGTTAAGTTCTATGACATCCATATCATCCATTGTCAATCCTGCCTTTTCTAATGCTTTATTAGAAGCTTGTACAGGACCAATTCCCATAATTCTTGGTTCTACACCAACTACGGCAGAACTTAAAATTCTGGCTAACGGTTTTAGATTATATTTTTTGACAGCATCTTCTGATGCAATAATGGTAGCTGCTGCACCATCATTTAATCCTGAGGAATTTCCTGCTGTGACACTTCCGCCTTCTTTTTTAAAAGCTGCTCTTAGTTTTCCTAAAACTTCAAGTGATGAGTTTGGTTTTACAAATTCATCTTTAGAAAATTGAATTGGGTCTTTTTTTCGTTGCGGAATTTCAACAGTTACAATCTCTTTTGCTAGCCTTCCATTTTCTTGAGCTTTTGTAGCTTTCATTTGACTCCAATAGGCAAACTTATCTTGGTCTTCTCTAGAGATATTATATTTCTCGACTAAGTTTTCAGCTGTGACTCCCATGCCATCAGTACCATACAGTTTATGCATTTTTGGATTCACAAAACGCCATCCAAAGGTCGAGTCATACATTTTAGAATCACCTCCAAATGCAGTTGAAGGTTTTGCCATTACATAAGGACCGCGTGTCATATTTTCGACACCACCAGAAATAAACACATCGCCATCTCCTGCTTTTATAGCACGATTAGCATGAATGATTGCTGACAATCCTGAACTACATAGTCTATTGACTGTTTCACCAGGAACTGTAAATGGCAATCCTGCTAAAAGTGATGACATACGTGCTACATTACGATTGTCTTCACCTGCTTGGTTGGCACAACCCATAATGACATCGTCATAAGCTTCTTTTGGAATATTTGGATTTCGTTTTACAACTTCTGAAATAACCAGAGCACCTAAATCATCTGTGCGAACAGCTGATAACGTGCCTTTGTAATTTCCTATTGGTGTACGAACACCATCTATGATATATGCTTCTTTCATATTATTCTTCCCAATCTTTTTGAGTTCTGTAAACCACACCTTTAAAAAGTGCTACTAATTCGTCAACGCGTTTTACTTCGATGATATTAAACCCTAGTTTATTATTAACCTTTTCAATTACCGATTCCGCAACCAAATAGTCGCCCTCATCTAATGCTTCAATATGATTGATACTTGTTTCAATAGAAACCGAATATTTACCATGTGTGTTGGCTGCAAATCCAAAAGCTGTATCTGCTAGCGAGTAACTAATTCCTCCATGAGCTTTTTTCATACTATTGAGCATATCTTTTCTGATGTTCATCCCTAATTTACATCGTCCTAACTCACATTCTAAAATCTCAATACCAAGCCATTGACTAAAAGCATCTTGACTCAGCATTTTATATGGAATATCTTCTCCTTTCATTAAAAGAAGTTCTTATTATTTGTATTCATTTTTCGTAATAATAGACTACAACGATATCTATCTTCATGATACTCATCGTACAATTCGTCTAACTTAGATACGCACCAATCAATTCCTTTTTCATTTGCCCAAGCCAATAAGCCTTTGGGATAATTTACACCTTTAGTCATGGCATTGTCAATATCTTCAGCTGAAGCAATATTTAAAAACAAAGCATCTGCCGCCTCATTAATAAGCATTACTATAACACGGTCAAATATCTGTTGTCCTATTTCTTTATCTTTTTTTGGACTTGGTTTTGTAGCACCTTCGGAATAATCATAGTATCCTTTACCAGATTTACGTCCTAAATAACCAGCTTCTGCAAATCGTTTTTGTGTAAATGCTGGCTTATATCTTGGGTCAAAATAAAACGCTGTAAAAACGGTTTCTGTTACCGTGTAATTAACGTCATTACCTATAAAATCCATCAATTCAAATGGTCCCATTCTAAAACCACCAATAGTTTTTAAACTCCAGTCGATAGTTGCAAAATCAGCAACGCCTTCTTCATAAATACGTAGTGCTTCGCCATAAAAAGGTCTCGCTACTCTATTAACAATAAATCCTGGTGTGTCTTTTGCTACAGCAACAACTTTCTTCCAATCAGAAATAGTTTTTATAGCTGTTTGAAGTGTATCTTCCGAAGTTTGAATAGCAGGTATAATTTCTACCAACTTCATTAAAGGTGCAGGATTGAAAAAATGAATACCGATGCAGCGTTCAGGCTTTTTCAAAGAAGCTGCAATCGATGCCACAGATAAACTAGATGTATTTGATGCTATAATACATTTATCACACAAGTAATTTTCGAGTTCAGAAAGTACATTTTGCTTAACTTCTAAATTTTCTACAATTGCCTCTATTGTTAAATCCGAACCCGATAAATCTTTAAGCTTACCAACATAAGATATGTTGTTTTGAATTCTTTCTTTCTCTTTATTATCAATTCTACCTTTTTCAATTAAACGATTTAATATTTTTTCAAGTGATGTCTCTGCTTTATTTAAAGCAGCTTCGCTTGCATCAAATATTTTTACAGTATATCCTGCCGTTGATGCTACCTGAGCTATACCAGAACCCATTGTTCCTGCTCCTATTATTCCTACGTTCATAGTTTTATATTAAAAAGGTAAATTCTTAACATCAACGTTTCCGCCTGATAAGATAATTCCTATTTTCTTATTTCTAAATTCTTCCTTATTTCTTAATACTGCGGCAAAAGGCACAGCACATGATGGTTCAATAATAATCTTCATTCGTTCCCAAATCAATTGCATCGCATTTATAATTTCATCTTCTTCAACACGGATAATTTTATCGACGTATTTTTGAATAATCGGAAAATTGCGTTCACCTAGATGTGTTCTTAATCCATCTGCAACCGTATGAAAACTATCATTAGTTTCTATTTTACCAGAAATTAAAGAACGATAAGCATCATCCGCTTCCATCGGCTCGCCACCAATAACTTTACAGTTATTTGAAAAATAATGTGCAGCCAAAGCGGTACCTGCAATGAGACCGCCACCACCAACTGGTGTTAAAATTACATCTAATTCTGGATATTCCTCAATCAATTCTATTGCAGCTGTGCTATTACCTAAAATAACCTCATCTTGATTAGAAGGATGTAGAAAGGACGCACCCTTTTCTTCTTTTACTTTATTTGCTGTGGCTTCTCTTGCTTTAAGTGTTGACTCGCATTCAATAATCTCACCTTCATAAGTCTTTACACCGTTTTTTTTAACCTGTGGTGCATTTTCTGGCATAACGATATATGCCTTAACATCTAATTTCTGAGCTGCTAATGAAACAGCTTGCGCAAAATTTCCAGAAGAGTGTGTTACCACACCGCATTTTCTTTCTTCATCGGACAAAGACAAAATTGCATTGGCCGCACCTCGCATTTTAAAAGCACCCATTTTTTGGAAGTTCTCACATTTAAAAACTACATTGGCGCTTACCATTTCATTTATTAAGCTAGAGCTTAATACAGGTGTTTTGTGAATAAATGGTTTTATTCTATTGTGAACTTCTATGAGGGTTTCTTTATTCAATTAGTTCCCTTTAAAATTTGGTTTACGTTTTTCTATAAATGCTGCAACTCCTTCTGCATAATCATTACTACTTGCTGCTTCAATTTGTAATTTAGATTCTAGAGCCAATTGGTCTTCTAGAGTATTAGTCATGGATTTGTTAAACAATTCCTTGATAAGACCTAATGCTTTGGTTGGCATATTGGCTAATTTAATTGCCAATTTAGAAATCGTCTCTTCAAATTCTTCTAAAGGAACAGACTTATAAATCATTCCCATTTTTTCTGCTTCTTCTGCAGAAATTTTATCACCTAGCATTGCTAAGGCTTGTGCTTTTTGAAATCCAATTAAGCGTGGTAAAAAGAATGTGCCAGCACTATCTGGAACCAAACCTATCAAACTAAAGGCTTGAATAAAACTCACCTTCTCATGAGCCACAACAATATCGCAAGCTAATGCAATATTAGCTCCAGCACCTGCAGCTACTCCGTTCACTGCTCCAATGATTGGTTTTTTAATGCATCGTAGTCTCGTTATGATTGGATTGTAATGCTCTTCTAATATTTTTTTAAATCCAGGATTTAATTCTGGATCTGTAACTTCTTTTAAATCCTGACCTGCGCAAAATGCTTTTCCATTTCCGGTTAATACAATTGCTCTGACATCTGAGTTAGCATTACAATCATCTAATATGGATTGAAGGCTTAATGCCATCTCTCGATTGAAGCTATTAAATACTTCTGGCCTATTTAGTGTTATATACGCAACTTTGTTTTCAACTTTAAATTCAATTGAATTACTCATATTATTCTGGTAATTTAAAATATGGATTATTGATCAGTCCAATAATATTTTTCCAAGGGTCTTTAACAGAGCATACCATTAATTCGCCTCCGACATTTGTTGGTTTTTCGTATTCAGTTGCGCCTAATTTTAAAAGTCTATTATATTCCTTTTCAATATTTTCGACTCCCCAATAAGATAATACATTTTCGCCTTTTAGGTTTGCTTTATCACCTTCTGGCATGAGTCCGAGCTCATAGCCTTGAATATTAAATCCAACATAAAAAGGTTCATCAAAATAAGGTTCAGTTCTAAAAGCTTCCGCATACCAGGCTTTTGCTCTGACTAGGTCTTTAACTATATATGCCGTTGTTCTTAATCCTAACATCATTTCAAACATTTAAAATAATCGAATGGTTCTTGGCAATCGTCACATTGAAATTGTGCTTTGCATGCTGTTGAGCCAAACTGACTAACTAATCTGGTATTTTGAGAACCACAATTAGTACATTTTACAATACGCTTACCATTTAGTAATACATCTTTGTCTGCTTCTGCATCTAAAGGCGCTGCAATACCGTAATCCTCTAATGCCTTACGACCTCTTGGTGTAATCCAATCGGTTGTCCATGCAGGATGTAAAATTAAATCAATATTAGATTGGTAACCCGCATCTTTCAATGCTTTTTTGATATCGTCCCCGATGACATCCATTGCTGGACAACCGCTATATGTTGGCGTAATTTCAACATTTACAATATCATCCTCAATTACTGCAGAACGGACAACACCCATATCCATAATAGACAAAACTGGAATTTCAGGGTCTGACACCTGTTCCAGTATTGCAATTAGTCTTTTATCTATATTTTGTTCTGTAGATATCATTCTACCATTCCATGTTTGGATATGCGCGCTGTATATATTGCAATTCTGCCAATATATAGCCTAAATGCTCAGTATGTATACCTTGTTTTCCTCCTTTTTGAAAATATTTAGATTCTGGCACTTGCAATGTTGCTTCTTCTAGAATTTGAGATACTTCTCTATAATAACTGTCCTTCAGTTTCGTCACATCTACACCTATACCTTCAGCTACCATTGTCTTATCTGCTTCAGTCTGATGAAATAATTCATCCGTATAGGTCCACAAATCATTTATGGCAGTTTGCATCTTTTCTTTACTTTCATCTGTAGCATCACCTAATCGCTTAACCCAATCTGAAGAAAAACGTTCATGGTAACTTACTTCTTTAACACACTTATTAGCAATTGCTGACAATGTTAAATCTGTACTTTTTTGAAGTTCTTTTAGAAAGGCCAAATGGTAAACATCAAATAAAAATTGACGTCCAAGTGTATAGGCAAAATCGGTATTTGGCTGCTCCACTAATAACACATTTTTATAATCGCGCTCTTTACGTAGCATAGCAATATCATCTTCTGTTCTTCCATCTCCTGCTATCTTACTTGCATACTGAAAATAACTACGCACCTGTCCAAATAAATCTAATGATATATTGGTACAAGCAATATCTGTTTCTAAACTTGGTCCGTGACCACAAAGTTCACCCATTCTTTGTCCAAGAATTAGGCTATTATCTGCAATACCAAGTATGTAATTATATAAATTTCCGTTCTTCATTACATGTGTTTTACTTCGTCTGGCAAATCATAAAATGTTGGGTGACGATAGACCTTGTCTTGAGCTGGCTCGAATAACTCACCATTGTTCTCAGGATTAGATGCCGTAATATGCTTAGATTCTACAACCCAAATACTCACACCTTCATTTCTTCTTGTATATACGTCGCGTGCGTTTTCAAGCGCCATATCAGAATCCGCAGCATGTAAACTACCACAATGTCTGTGTTCTAATCCGTTTTTACTTCTTACGAAGATTTCCCATAAGGGCCAGTTTTTTGTTGACATAGTTATATAGTTTAAACTGCTTGTTTTTCTTTTCGTTCTTGTTTCTTAGCCGCATGAGCCATTGCTGCATCTCTTATCCATGCACCACGTTCCCATGCGCCAACTCTAGCTTTCATTCGCTCTTTATTCATCGGTCCGTGGCCTTTGACTACCTGCCAAAACTCATCCCAATCAATTTCTCCAAAGTCATAACTTCCACGTTCTTCGTTCCATTTTAAATCTGGGTCAGGAATTGTTAATCCGATTAATTCTGCTTGTGGAACTGTTTGGTCAATGAATTGCTGACGTAAATCGTCGTTAGACTTACGCTTTAATTTCCATTTCATAGATTGCTCGGTGTGAACCGAAACATCATCAGTTGGTCCTAACATCATTAAGCTTGGCCACCACCA
>CAJQQC010000034.1 GCA_905480385.1 uncultured Winogradskyella sp. | reverse complement strand
CAGCAAAATTTTGAGCTAAACCAGCAACAGCAACAATTTTCATTAAGTCTTTCGCAGATGGTTTTCCAAGCATTTGTAAGGCAAATTTCACTAATGGATGTAAACTGGTTAATCCACCGACTGTACCTAATGCTAAAGGTATTTCTAACCAAAAGCAAAATTCATTATCGTCAATACTACAATGTGTTAAACTAGAGTATTTGCCATCTTTTGAAGCATAAGCGTGTACACCAGCTTCAACTGCTCTAAAGTCATTTCCTGTTGCTAAAACAACAGCGTCAACACCATTCATAATACCTTTATTATGTGTCACTGCACGATGAGGTTCTACCTCGGCAATAGATACGGCTTGTTTGAATTTTTCAGCAAATTCTTCAGGGTTTAGTATATCTTTATCTTTTAAATCTTCAATCTTACAACGCACTTCTGCTTTTACAAGGCATTGTGGTACATAGTTGGATAGTATACTCATTACAATAGAGATACCATTTATCTTGTGAGTTTCGGTCTCATTTTTAAAAGTATTAGCAAATTGCTCCAGACAAGAATTTATAAAATTAGCACCCATAGCATCGAGCGTTTCAAAAGTAGCATGAAGTTGATAGTAGTTATCTAATTCTTCAGTTTTATCACGCAGTTCAATATCTAAAATTCCACCACCACGACGTTCCATGTTTTTTGTAATCGATGCGGCATCTGAAATAAGTTTTGGCTTAATAGCATTAAAATAATTGTGTAACTCATCTTTGTTACCACTAAAACTAAAATGAACTTGACCAATTTTAGTAGTCGAAATAACTTCAGCTTTAAAACCACCTCGCTCAAACCAAAATTTAGCAGCTTTACTAGCTGCTGCTACTACCGAACTTTCTTCAATAGTCATTGGTATTGTGTAAAGCGTTTTGTTGATTAAGAAGTTTGGAGCTACGCCAAGGGGTAAGTAAAAGTTGGTGATGGTGTTTTCAATAAATTCATCATGTAGTTTTTGTAATTTCTGGTCCGAATTCCAATACTGCATTACTAGGTTGCGAGAACTGTCATCATCATTGAAGTAAGTTTTAAGTATCCAATCAACTTTTTCGATTTTAGTCAATTTAGAAAATCCAGAAATTGTCTTGTGCATGATAATATTTCATTTAAAAACACAAAGATACTAGGATTGGCATAATATGTATTGCATGTTCTGGAATATTGCTGATTTCCTTAAATAATTGGGGTTTTTTGCATAATTTTTAGTAAACTTGACATTGCTTTATTAAATAACGAAGATTAATGAAACGAGCATGTTAGAAATTTTATTACAAAATGGAATTATTAATAGCGAACTGCATCTGACCTTCACAAAAAGAAAATATAGACAGATGAAATTCATGCGTTTTTTTACCATTATTGGTTTTCTGGTTACGATACATGTAACTGCCCAGAATAAACAAATTAGCCTAGAGGAAATTTGGAATGGTACGTTTAGAACCGAAGGCATGCAAGCGTTGCATTCTATGAACAACGGTAAACAATATTCAGTTTTAAATTTTAATAGGTCAAGCAGAATATCTTCAATTGATATTTATAACTATAAGACTTTAGAAAAAGTAAATACATTATTAAGCTCGTCAGATTTACCTGAAATCGTAGCTTTTTTTGATTATAGCTTTAGTAAAGACGAATCCAAAATTTTATTGACTACACAATCAAAACCTGTTTTTAGACGCTCAACTTTGGGCGAATATTATATATATGATACTAATACTAAAAAAGTAACTAAACTAAGTGATGACTTAGTACAAGAACCAACCTTTTCTCCTGATGGGAGCAAAGTAGCATTCGGTTTTCAGAATAATTTATATGTTAAAGATTTAAATTCTGGAGAACTTAAACAATTCACTTTTGATGGTGAAAAGAATAGCATCATTAACGGTATTACGGATTGGGTTTATGAAGAAGAATTTAGTTTTGTCCGTGCTTTTGATTGGAACGCAGATGGCAATAAAATTGCTTTTATAAGATTTGATGAATCTGAAGTGCCTGAATTTTCTATGGATGTTTTTGGTTCAGGATTATACCAAACACAACAGGTTTTTAAATACCCAAAAGCCGGTGAAGCAAATTCAAGAGTATCATTGCACTTATATGATTTAGAATCTGATGCGCTATCAGAATTAAAGGTTAGTAAAGATTATAAAGACTTTTATATTCCGCGTTTAGAGTGGACTAATGATCCAGATGTTTTAAGTGTTCAGTATATGAATCGTCATCAAGACGAACTGGATTTATGGATGATTGATACTTCAAATTCAAGTTCAGCTTTAGTCCTAGCCGAAACTGATAAAGCATATGTAGACGTTACTTTTAATCTTACATTTTTAAAAGTCAATAGTTTTATTTGGACAAGTGAGAAAGATGGATATAATCATATCTATCATTATGCAAAAGATGGTGAGTTGATTAATCAAGTCACTAATGGTAATTGGGAAGTGACCAATTATTATGGCTTTAATGAGGAAGCTAATACTATTTTTTATCAGTCTGTGGAGAATGGCTCTATTAATAGAGATATTTATTCTGTTAAATTGAATGGAAAAAACAAGAAACGTCTATCCAAGCGTGATGGTACCAACAGCGCTTCGTTTAGTGCTGACTTTACTTATTTTATAAATACACACTCAAGTGCAACATCTCCACAAGAGTATACACTTAACGACTCAAAGTCAGGAAGACTTATAAAAAGTATTAAGGACAACGATAAGTTGACAAAAAAAGTAACAGATTACAAAACCTCTAAAAAAGAGTTTAGCACCATTTCAGTAAATGGGAATGACTTAAATATGTGGATGATTAAGCCTGCAGATTTTGACCCAAATAAAGAGTATCCATTATTTATGTATCAATATTCTGGTCCGGGTTCTCAGCAAGTGGCAAACCGATGGAACAGTGCAAACGATTACTGGTATCAGCATCTAGCACAGCAAGGATATATTGTGGCTTGTGTAGATGGAAGAGGAACAGGACTTAAAGGGGCAGACTTTAAAAAAGTCACACAAAACGAACTTGGAAAATATGAGGTCGAAGACCAAATTGAAGCAGCAAAAAAATTAGGCGGTTTACCTTATATAGATGAAACTCGAATGGGAATTTGGGGTTGGAGTTATGGAGGTTTTATGAGTAGTAATGCCCTTTTTAAAGGTAACGACGTATTTAAAATGGCTATTGCTGTTGCTCCAGTAACAAGCTGGCGTTTTTACGATACCATTTATACGGAACGTTATATGACCACACCTCAAGAAAATGCTAGTGGATATGACGAAAACTCTCCAATAAACCATGTTGACAAACTAAAAGGGGACTTTTTATTAATTCACGGTTCAGGTGATGATAATGTACATTTGCAAAATACGATGCGTATGGTCGAAGCTTTAATCCAGGCAAACAAACAGTTTGAATGGATGATATATCCAGATAAAAATCATGGTATTTATGGAGGCAATACAAGACTACATTTGTATAATAAAATGACAAATTTTATTCATGATACACTTGGAGATAAAAGAGATAAGTCTGAAACAACAGAAAAGACAAAATCAAAAATTAAAGGATAAACTAACTAAATACTAACTAATATAATTATATATGGAATTTAAATTTGGAGGTTCTGAAACGAATCAGAAAACCGTACTAGGTCACCCATCAGGCCTTTTTGTTTTGTTTTTCACAGAAATGTGGGAACGTTTTTCTTATTACGGAATGAGAGCATTACTTGTATTATTCTTAACAGCAGCTATCTTAGGTGAAGGTGGTTGGGGCTGGGAACGCTCTGAAGCATTAATACTTTATGGGTGGTATACAGGATTAGTATATATCACACCTATCATCGGTGGTTTTATTGCTGATAAATTTACAGGCTATAGAAATGCTGTAGTAATTGGTGCTTTATTAATGACTTTAGGCCATGCTTCAATGGCTTTAGAGGTAACAGCAGACATGTTCTTTTATTTAGGTCTAGGTTTACTGATTATTGGTAATGGTATGTTTAAACCAAATATTTCATCTATGGTTGGGCAATTATATAAATCTCAAGGAAAAGAAAAAGATGCTGGTTATACTATTTTTTATATGGGTATTAATGCTGGAGCTTTTTTAGGTATCTTATTATGTGGTTATATTGGAGAAAAAGTAGGATGGCATTATGGCTTTGGATTAGCTGGTGTTTTTATGTTTTTTGGTATGTTACAATTCTTTTATGCACAAAAAATATTTGGTAATATTGGTTTATCTCCAAAAAATACTGAAGATATTGATGATGTTTTTGAAGACTCTTTAGAGGATACTAAAGACGCTATTGAAGCTGTAGTAGACCATTCTTCAAAATCTAAAATAACATCAGATAGACTCAAGGTAATTGGGGTTTTCTCATTCTTTACTATTTTCTTTTGGTGGGCCTTTGAGCAAGCAGGTGGTTCAATGACTATTTTTGCTGCTGATTACACTGATAGAGTTTTAACAGGTGAAGGAGCAACTACTTTCAAAATCTTTAATACACTTCTAACTGTGGTTCCTATGTTGATCATTACATGGGTTCTAATGTTGCTTTTTAAACAGACCTTTAAAAAATACGCACTATCAAATATTTTGCTAGGTACAAGTTTTGTAATTATTTGGGGTATTGTAATTTGGATGTTACAGAGAGAATTTTACTCTGAAGAGTCAGAAGTGCCGGCTTCTTGGTTTGGGATTTTAAATTCCTTCTTTATAATTGCCTTTGCACCCTTATTTTCTAAGATTTGGGAGAGTAAATATAATCCTACTGGACCTGTAAAATTTGCTATTGGCTTAATGCTACTAGGTTTAGGCTTCGGAATATTGGCGTTTGGTTCTATGGGTATTCCTTTAGGAGCAAAAACGGCATCTGTTAGTATGATGTTTTTAATATTTGCTTATTTATTTCATACACTTGGAGAATTATGTGTATCTCCAGTAGGATTATCTTATGTTAGTAAATTAGCACCAATTAAGTTAGTAGGAATGATGTTTGGTATTTGGTTTGTAGCTAATTTTATAGCTAATTTAACTGCAGGTTGGACAGGTAGTTATATTGACCCAATTGTTGAGGAATATGGTATGGCAACTTTCTTTTTAATATTTACGGCTATACCTGTTGGAGCGGGTATTATCATGTTGATTCTTAACAAGACATTAATTAGAATGATGCACGGTATCCGATAAATATAAATAATAGTTAAAATAAAAAACGTTCTACATAGGGCGTTTTTTATTTTGTAAGTTTGACTCAGTAATTGCTACAAACAGGTAATGATGAAAAAGATAATTTTACTAACACTTGTATTGCTCACTGCAATCAACGTTTCTTCCCAAGAAATAAATTGGATGACTTTTGAAGAGGCAATTGCGCTACAAAAGAAAAATCCTAAGAAAATTATGGTAGACATGTATACCGTTTGGTGTGGGCCTTGTAAACTGCTTGACCGTAATACATTTCAGAATCAGGATGTTTCAAAATATGTTAATGAAAATTATTATGCTGTAAAGTTTAACGCAGAAGGGAATAAAGAAGTTAATTTTAAAGGCAATATTTTTAAAAATCCTAATTATGACCCAGCTAAAGCTCAACGACGTAACGCCTCGCATGAACTCGCTCAATACTATAGAATTCGTTCTTATCCAACCATTTTATTTTTAGATGAAGAAGCAAATTTAATAACTCCAGTTGTGGGTTATAAAACACCGCAGCAACTAGAGATTTTCTTAACGATTTTTAAGGGCGATAAATATAAAGAAGTAAAAACTCAAAAAGCTTTTAATGATTACTACGAAGCTTTCAAGCCTACATTTGGTCAGACTAAATAAGAATTCTTATTTTAATACAAAAGCTCCCTTTTCATAAGTGCTATGGAAAGGGATTTTTTTATTCATACAAGTCGTTTTCCATCTTTGTACATACGATTTATAATTACTTGCGTCAGCAATAATATATTTTGGTTTTAAAGAATCAATTAATCGGTTTAGATTTATTCTTGGCGAATTAGTGAGTAGAACATATTTAGACATAAGTTTTTTCGTCTCATAAACACCTAAGCTATCAACAACGAGTATATAATCATCTTTAAATGGATACACAAAGTTTAAGTTATCTATTGTAGTTAAATTTATATAGCGACCAACTTTATAATTCTTCAACGTATTATCTGATTTCATTTTAAGTGAATCAAAACTATGAGTAATCTGTAAATTAGTATTCCTTTTTTCGCCTATAATTGTCGCTCTATTTTTATTAAAAATAATAAATTCATTATAGCTGTTTTGGTGTTTTGTGTATAGCATAACACTTGAATACAAAAGAAGACTCATTAATGCATAGTTAAGATATTTAATTGTTTTTTCTTTCCATAAAAATATGACACTAATCAAAACTAGATAACTTACTAATAGGTGATAAAGACTAAATGAGACATCTTTTAACAGAAAAGTCTCAAACTGTGCGACCCAAACAATAAATGCATTTAATGTATCGATAATAAAACTGAAAACTTCAGCGATGACTTCAGGTAAGCTGTCTAATAAAGCTAAGAAAATAACAAATATTCCTAAACCTAAAATGATGCCCAGAACAGGAATAATAACCAAATTAGATATAAAAAAGAGTCCAGGAAATTGATGAAAATAAAATAAACCAAGAGGAGCAACTCCTAATTGAGCAGCTATGGTGACAGTCAAAATTTGCCAAAATTTATCGATAACTAAATTAGGAGTTTTCCAAAGTTTATAAAGCATTGGCTGAACGCTTACAATAGCTAAAACAGCCAAATAACTCATTTGAAAGCCAACATCAAAAAGGTAAATAGGCTTCACCAATAACATTAAAAATATTGATATACTTATCGTATTATAAATGTTAGTTGGGCGCTTTAGAAATTGAGCACAAGTAACAATACTAAACATAGTCACCGCTCTAGTGACAGATGGTGACAGACCAGCCACAAAAGCAAAGCTCCATAAAATTAGGATAATTAGTAGTGGTTTTATAAGGTGTTTGCCATATTTGAAACGATGCAATGGTTTGAATAACCAATTCAAAATCAGAAAAATAATGCCAACATGTAAACCTGAAACAGCCAAAATATGTATTACGCCAGCATTAACGTAGTTGTTATAAATCTCTGGGCTAATATCTTGACGCTGCCCTAAAAGCAATGCATTTATAATAGCTAAGACATCAGTTTTAAAATCATAATTTTTTAGTTTTTCATTGACTCTATTTCTAAAAGTATCGGCATAACCATTAATTGATTTTGAGGTGTTTTTTAGTTCAATAAATTCATCATTACTCAAATATATTTGATGATAAACATTACGTTGTTTTAAATAATTATTATAATCAAATTGAAAAGGGTTTTTTGGTTTTACAACTTCATTTAGTTTGTTGTTCGTAAAGTAAATGTGATCTATTCCTAAGCTTTGAGCAATTGAATCTTTTTGAAGGTTTATAAGTATTTGTCCAGATGATTTTGCTTTATTAAGGTTAAGAATTTCAGCAATATACTTTGTGTTATACGCATCAGGCTTTAATCGTTTTGTGACTTTGAAACTTATATCATTATAAGTTTCAACATTATTCTTTAAGTTGATGTAATGAGAGGAGTGAAGTGTTTCGTCATTTATCTTGGTATTTATAATTCCTAAGGCTACAAAAGTCAAAAATGTGAAAACTCCAAAAAGATAATTACGCTTTTTTTGTTTTAAAAATATGAAACAAAGACAAAATCCTACAAAAACTATCAAAAACAAAAATAGAGCTGTTTTTATGGAGATCTTAAAATAAAACCCAATTAAAACCCCCACAATAAGACAAGTGGTAAGCTTTATAATATTGAAATTAAGTAACTTCATTACAGAAAGTTACTACAAAATATTTATTTAAAGATAACGCCTAGCTTGAACGTAAGCCAAATACCAATAGCGTTCTGAGGTTTTTGAGACCATAACACCTCGACTTGAAGACGCATGAATAAAAGAAATTTCGCCTAGATTTACATCAGTTACAATACCAACATGATTTACTCTTCTGCTATTTTTATTTGTTGCAAAAAAGACTAAATCACCTTCTTGTACCTTTTTTATATCTACCCAATCTCCGGTTTTAGATAAGTCTCTTGTTGTTCTTGGCATAACCACACCATTTTCGCCAAATGCGTTGTAGATTAATCCACTACAATCAATCCCACGCTTGCTATTACCACCATATTTATACTTGGTGCCTTTATAAGATTTAGCCTCTTTAATAATGGCTTTCGCAGTATTTGAAATTGACTTTTCTGAAGGTTTAGGCTTTTTGGTAACGACTTTTGTTGTTTTACTAGTAGTCGTCTTTTTACGTTGTGATTTATTCTGTACAGATTTACAACTGCTTAACGATATAATTATGATGAGGAGAAAGTATAGTTTCTTCATTAAGATATTGCCTTGTATATCAGTTTAGCAGTATTTTCACTAGCACCTTTTCCGCCGAGTTTTTTCTCTAATTCATAATAATCCAAGAATAATTGTTCGCGCTTTTCTGGGTTTAGAATAGCTTCTAATTCTTTTTTTAAACGTTTAGTGTTTAGGTCACCTTGGATTAATTCTGTTACGACTTCTCGGTCCATTATTAGGTTAACTAACGAAATAAATTTTAAAGTTACAATTCGTTTTGCAATTTGGTAAGAAATATTACTAGCCTTGTAGCAAACAACTTGTGGCACCTTAAATAAAGCAGTTTCAAGTGTTGCCGTACCAGAGGTTACCAATGCGGCGAATGAAATACTAAGCAAATCGTATGTCTTATTATCTACAAAAGCGATATCTCTCGATTGAATTATAGATTGATAAAAACTAAAATCTTGACTAGGTGCGCCAGCGATTACAAACTGGTAATCCGTAAAATCATCAACCACACTAAGCATCACATCAAGCATCTTTTTTATTTCTTGCTTTCGGCTACCTGGTAATAATGCAATTATAGGTTTATTGCTCAGTTTATAACTGTCTCTAAAAGCCATTTCATCAACTAATTCTCTATATGAAACAGCATCAATTAATGGGTGACCTACAAAGTTCACTTCGTAACCATGTTTATCATAAAATTCCTTTTCAAAAGGTAAAATAGTGTACATGGCATCTACATAGCGTTTTATTTTTTTAACACGACTAGCACGAGATGCCCAAACTTGTGGCGAAATATAATAGTGAGTTTTATAGCCTTCTTCTTTTGCCCATTTGGCAATTCTGAGATTAAAACCAGAATTGTCTATAAGAACAATTACATCAGGTTTAAAAGATTCAATATCTTTTTTGCAAGATTTTATAAATCCTAATATGGTTTTAAGATTCATAATGACTTCTGCAAACCCCATAAAAGAGCGCTCTTTGTAATGGGTTACAATTGAACCACCAACAGTTTGCATTAAATCTCCACCCCAAAATCTAATATCTGCCTTTGGGTCTTCTTTGAGTAAAGCTTTCATCAAATTTGAGCCATGCAAATCTCCTGAAGCTTCACCTACTATGATGTAATACTTCATTCTGGCGAGTATTTAATAATCTTTAGTTTAATCAAAATCCCAAGAGTTTAATTGTTGTATAGCATGATGTGCTGTCAAATCAAATTGCACAGGAACAACAGATATATAATTGTTTTTTAAAGCCCACTCATCTGTATCTTCGCCATTATCCATATTTACAAATTTACCCGTAAGCCAATAGTAATCTCTTCCCATAGGATTGGTGCGTTTGTCAAATTCTTCTTCCCAATTAGCACGTGCTTGTCTACAAATTTTTATACCGCGAATATCCTTTTTCTCAGTATTAGGTATGTTTACATTAAGAACAACATCTTTTGGTAGACCGTTTTTTAAAACGTTAAGAGCAATCGTTTTGACAAAGGTTTTACTATGTTCAAAATTTGCACTCCAATTATAATCTAATAAAGAAAACCCGATAGCAGGTATATTTTCTATACCAGCTTCTAAAGCAGCACTCATTGTCCCAGAATAAATAACGTTTATTGAAGAATTTGATCCATGATTAATTCCTGAGACACATAAATCTGGTTTTCGGTCTAAAACTTCTCTAACTGCTAACTTTACACAATCTGCAGGTGTCCCTGAGCAACTGTATTCGGTTTGTGGTCCATCGTCAATTTTAACCTTTTCTACGTGTAGTGTTGAGTTTATAGTTATGGCATGTCCCATAGCGCTTTGTGGGCTATCCGGCGCAACTACTACAACGTCTCCAATAGTATTCATAACACTTATTAAAGTTCGTATTCCAGGAGCAGTTATACCATCATCGTTGATAACTAATATTAGAGGTCTTTTTGACATTTAAGGCGTTTTACATTCTATTCACAAAAATACTAAAATAGCTAGTAAAAGCCAGAGCTAAATGGTTTAACAAAAAATTAGTAACGCTTTGGTTTTATGGCACGATTTTTTCATCTATTTTAGTCAATTATATGTTGAAAAATATTTTCAATTTTAAAATGAGAGTTCACATGCGAGGGAAATATAAATTTTTATTATTAGCATTATTAATAGCATTCGCTTCTTGTAGTTTTACGAGTAAGGTAGATGCTGGAGATGGAGATAAAGATAAATTATTAGTTAGATTAATCACCTATTTACTAGATCAAGGACATTTTGCACCACAAGATATTAACGACGAATTTTCAGTACGTGTTTATGACGACTACATCAATCAGTTAGACCCTTTTAAACGTTATTTTTACGAATCTGACATCAAAGAGTTTGAGACTTATAAAAATGAACTAGATGATCAATTAAAGGCTTATGAACTATCATTTTTTGATATGACACACAAGCGCTTAATAGATAGAATTTCAGAATCTAAAGAGGTTTTCGATAAGATTTTAAACAAACCTTTCGATTACACAAAAGATGAAGCATTTAATTCGGACTACGATGAATTAGATTATCCTAAGAGTAAGCGTGATATGAAAGAACGCTGGAGAAAACAACTTAAATTCTCTACGATTGCTAATTATGACGAAGCTATTGAGAATAACAACATAATGGTTGAACAAGATGATAATGTTGCTCTAAAATCAGAAAAAGAATTGGAAGCAGAAGCTAGAGAAACAACAAGAAAATCTTTAGAAGAATTATATACTTACATGGAAGAACGTCAGCGTAAAGATTGGTTTGGGGTATATATCAATGCTGTTGTTAGTGAGTTTGATCCACATACATTTTATTTCAAGCCTGAAGACAAAGACCGTTTTGATAGAGATATGTCTGGAAAGTATGAAGGTATTGGTGCACGCCTGCAGCGTAAATTAGATATTATTTCTATAAGCGAGTTGATTAGTGGAGGACCAGCTTGGAGACAAAATAAATTAGAACCAGGTGACCAAATCCTAAAAGTAACTCAAGAAAACGAAGACGAAGGTGTAAATATCATTGGAATGCGTCTCGAAGATGCTGTAAAATTTATATTAGGAGAAAAAGGTACAATAGTAACTCTAACGATTAAAAAAGTAGATGGTACTGTTCAAGATGTTTCAATAGTTCGAGATGAAGTTGTGTTAGAAGAAACCTATGCCAAATCTTCCACGGTCATGAAAGACGGAAAAAAATATGGTCTTATAAATTTGCCTAGTTTCTATGATAATTTCGATACTTCTAATAGAATTAGTTGTTCAATAGATGTGAAACGTGAAATAGAGGCACTTAAAAAAGAAGATATTGAAGGAGTTATTTTAGATTTAAGAGATAACCGAGGTGGCTCACTTGGAGCTGTGGTTGACATGGCAGGACTATTTATCAAAGAAGGTCCTATTGTACAAGTAAAAAGTACAGCAGAACCAAAAAGAATATTAAAAGATACTGATAAATCTATAGTTTGGGATGGCCCATTGGTTTTAATGGTAAACGAATTGTCAGCTTCAGCCTCTGAAATTTTAGCAGCAGCAATGCAAGATTACAAACGAGCGGTTGTTATTGGTAGTGAGCAAACCTTTGGTAAAGGCACCGTACAACGTGTTGTAGATTTAAACAGAATGGTACGTAATAACTCAAACGGTGATTTAGGCGCAATTAAATTCACAACAGATAAGTACTACAGGATAGACGGTGGTTCTACACAGCTAAAAGGTGTTAAGAGTGATATTATTGTTCCAGACCGTTACAAATACATTGGTATTGGTGAACGTACACAAGATAATCCGTTGTCATGGGATAAGATTGACTCAGCAGACTATAATCTTTGGGAAAACTATTACGATTATGATATTGCCATCGAAAAAAGCAAAACAAGAATTGCTAATAATGAGCAATTAAAACTAATTGATGAAAATGCAAAATGGATAAACGACATTAGAGAAAATGAAACATTCTCATTAAATTATGATGCATATAAAAAACGTTTGGAGCAAAATGAAGAACAAGCTAAGCGTTTCCAGAAACTATCTGATTACAAAACTGACTTGACGTTTTATTCTTTGCCTTACGAGCTAAAGTTGGTTGAAAATGATTCAACTTTAAAAGAAAAGCGAAAGCGTTGGCATGTGAGTCTTAGCAAAGACGTTTATATAGAAGAAGCTTTAAACGTACTTAACGATTTAAAATTATCTTACTCTATAAAAAGTAATGTAGCAAAAATGAAGAATTAAAACCTGACAATTCATGTCAAAAACTAATATTTCATTATCAAGTTTAGCGCTCCAAAAATTCAAAAAGAATATTTGGGGCGTTTTCAGTTTTTGGGTGATTGTTAGTATTGGTTTAATATCTGTTTTTGCATATGTTTTGGTGCCTGATAATTCTAAAAATGCCAACCAAATGCATTTATCGATTCATTCTAAATCACCTGGATTTAAAGTTAAAATGTTAGAAGTTCCTAGTGATATAAGAGACAAATCCACGTTTATAACTAAACTCTTTTTCGGAAAAAATAATACAACTACCGAAATTCCTATTTCTGATTATAAAGTAGAAAACGAAAAGTTGATTTATACGGAATATGCTTCAGATGGCTTAGTTGGTCAAGAAAAAAGTTTGTCTTTAGTTGCTTTTCCAAACCATTACTACAAGAATTTTATAAAAGAGAGAATTTTTATTTTTGGAACAGATAAATATGGACGTGATTACTTAAGTCGTATATTAATTGGTGCTCGAATCTCCTTTTTTATAGGTTTTGTAGCGGTTTTTATTTCATTAATAATTGGGCTTTTTATGGGAAGTTTGGCAGGTTATTATGGAGGTAAGGTAGATGCGTTTATCATGTGGATAATTAATATCACTTGGTCAATCCCAACACTACTTTTGGTAATTGCCATTACTTTGGCTTTGGGAAAAGGGTTTTGGCAAGTATTTATAGCTGTAGGTCTAACAATGTGGGTCGAAGTAGCTAGAGTAGTACGTGGTCAAATTATTGGTGCAAAACAGTTGCAATATGTTACTGCGGCAAGAGCTTTAGGCTTCACAGATTTTAGAATTATTACCAAACATATACTACCCAATATAATGGCTCCTTTAATAGTAATATGCGCTGCGAATTTTGCTGCTGCTATTTTAATAGAGAGTGGATTAAGCTTCTTAGGTATAGGTGCTCAGCCACCAATGGCTAGTTGGGGCGCCATGATAAAAGACCATTACAATTATATCATTTTAGGGAAGCCTTATTTAGCGCTAATCCCAGGAGTTTGTATTATGGTTTTGGTTATGGCATTTATGCTTATTGGAAATGCATTAAGAGATGCTTTGGATGTTAAGACTTAATTTCTGGGAAAGAATTTGTCCCATTTTTCTTTCTTTAGATTTTTAACAAGTATTGTGACAGAGCCTTCTCCATTATAGATTAAAATTTCTCCATTCGGTTTTATTGCCGCAGAAGAGCCATACATAGAGCGATTTATAAATATGTTTTCTTTGAAAAAGTTATTTTCGTCTATAAAAAAGAACTCTTTTTTTGAGTTTTTCTTAGTTTTTATAATCATTCCGCTTTCAAATAGTTTAAAAAAAAACGCATTATGCTCCTTAAGTGTTTTTATATATGGTTTTAGATTTCGTTTAACGCTGTTTATTTTAAATCTATGCCATTTATTTTTTGCTACACTATCGTATAAGTCATCTTTAAAGTTATAATCAATAAATAAAATTTGATTATTAGGAATTTTAGATTTTGTTATTTTTTCTAATTCAGTTTTTATTTTTTCATAATTAGATTTACCATTCAAATAGCGATTAACTCCCAATTTAGCATATCTGATTTTGTCCTCACCAATCGAGTCCCATCTTGTTTGATTTCGTAGATTTTTATAAAATAAGCTTCTGCTAATTTCTTTTCCAAATTTATTTATGAAGACATATTCTTGGCTAAAGTTAAAATTAAACCAAAGTAAAATGGTGAAAACGCTAATTATGAGTTTCATTAGCTATAGGTTATTTCTCAAAGATTCAATCTCATCATTAGTCTCACCAATAAACCTTAAAACATGATCTTTGCCAATGGTTTTACTAGAAGATGTCACAAAATGAGGTGGTAATTCTTCCCAAAACTGTAAAAGGTTATTGCAATACTCTTTGACGTGACGTTCAATTGCTTTAGGCTTTAATTTATCCGCCTTTGTAAAGATGATAGAAAATGGAATCTCATGCTCGCCCAAATATTGCATAAATTCCAAATCTACGGGCTGAGGTTTGTGTCTAATATCTATCAAGACAAATGCAGAAACTAATTGCTTACGCTGTTCAAAATAGTTAGTTATAAATTTTTGAAAGGTCTTTTTCGATGACTTTGAAACTCGTGCATACCCATAGCCAGGTAAATCTACTAAGAACCAATTCTTATTAATTAAAAAATGATTGATAAGCTGAGTTTTTCCAGGTCTTCCAGAGGTTTTTGCTAAGCTCTTACGACCAGTCAACATGTTTATTAGCGAAGATTTTCCGACATTACTTCGGCCAATAAATGCATACTCAGGAAATGGTTGAGTAGGACATTTTGATACTTCTGAGTTACTAATTATAAATTCAGCAGATTTTATTTTCATGGCGCAAAGTTAAGCATCTTTGTGTAAAAGAGCTTGAGATGAAAGTATTGTAAATATAGATTTTAAAACTTTCGAGATTTTAACCAGCCCAAAAGTATCTTGTTAAACGCATTAGGGTGTTCCATCATAGCAGCATGGCCGCATTTGTCTATCCAAAATAAATCAGAATCTGGAAGTAATTCGTAAAACTCATCAGCAACTTCTGGTGGTGTTACGTTATCATTTTTCCCCCAAATAATACAAGTTGGTGTATGCATATTAGGTAAATCTTTGGCCATGTTGTGTCTAATAGCACTTTTTGCAATAGCCAATGTTTTGATGAGTTTATTTCTATCATTTACAGTTTCGTAGACTTCATCAACAATCTCTTTTGTAGCAACTTTAGGGTCATAAAAAACATATTGTGCTTTTTTCTTTATAACTTCATAATCACTTCGTTTGGTATAGCCACTTCCCATCGCGCTTTCATAAAGCCCTGAACTTCCTGTGATTACAAGACCCTTCACTTTTTTGGGATATAATTTTGTGTGGTATAAACCAATATGACCGCCTAGAGAATTTCCTAACAATAATACACTTTCATAACCTTTAAAATCTATAAATTTTTTCAGGTAGTTTGCAAAAGCCTTTACATTAGTTTTTAAAAGTGACATGGTATAAAGTGGTAATTCTGGGATAACGACTTTATAGCCTTTAGCACTAAAAAAATTAGTAACGCCATCAAAATTACTAAGCCCACCCATAAGTCCGTGAAGGACTATAATTGGTGTGCCTTCACCAACTTCGATGTATTTAAAATCTCCTTCTTCCTTTAAAAGGTGTGCCATGAATTAGTTAGAATAGTTAAAAACAAATATAGTTAAATACTTGGTATAATAACTTCAATTCTAATCCACATTTTTAATCTAATTATACAAGTTTTTGTTTGCGTTATTGACAATATTTTTTGTCGAAAAAATAAAAACTTATTAACAAAAGTGGTAGAATGTGGTAAAATGTGGGTATTTTTTCGATATATTTGATTTGCAAACTGAATTGCAACCTTTTTTGACCCAATAGATTGAATGCATTAATAGGAACATACGAAGTGAAAGCAGATGCCAAAGGAAGGCTTATGCTGCCAGCTGTTTTAAAAAAACAGTTGGCTCCTGTGATGCAATCTGGATTTGTCCTTAAACGCGCGGTTTTTCAGCCATGTTTAGAGCTGTACCCAATGCCAGAATGGGAAAAATTAATGCAAAAAGTAAACAAGCTTAATCGTTTTAATAAAAAGAATGATGCTTTCATTCG
>CAJQQC010000033.1 GCA_905480385.1 uncultured Winogradskyella sp. | reverse complement strand
AGCAACAGCCTGACACTCATCCAAAACACGTAATAAATTACCTGACCACAATTGCTCGATTTGGTCTTCAGAATAACCACGACGTACTAATTCTAAAGTGACATTAAATGTTTCAGAAGCATCGTTCCAACCTTCAATACCGCCACCACCATCAAAATCGCTACTAATACCAACATGGTCTAATCCCATTTTCTCTACTAAATAATCAATATGGTCTACAAAATCCGAGACATTAACTTCTGGTGGGAAATCTGTCATGGTTTTAATCTTGGCTTTTGTTAAGTCATTAATTTTAGATAAATAGCCACTTTCTCTAATCGAGTCTTGTAATGTCTTATCTAAAGCTCTTAATTCTCTACGCCCATAATATGTGACGCCCATAGAATCGGCAATTTTATTTCTAATTTCTGTTGCTTTAGCATTTCTAGCTTCAGATTTTTCTGTGCTTATATAGCTTCTAAAAGCTACGGTTTGGACAACGCCACCGTTTTCTTTTATCCATTGTAACTGCTCGTCATCAAGGTTACGACTGTGGTTACATAGCGCTCTTGCTGAAGAATGTGAAGCAATAATAGGTGCCTTGGTTAATTCAATCATTTGTCGCATAGATTCCTTTGATGGATGCGAAACATCTATCATCATCCCAACTTTATTCATTTCTTTTACGACCATTTTACCAAAATCACTCAGTCCATTATGTAGCCATACGTCATCAGCTTCGCCAGTATTACTATCACATAATTGGCTATGCCCATTATGAGATAATGACATATAACGTGCACCTAAATCATAAAATTTCTGCACGTTTTCTATATCTAGTCCAACAGGATAACCGTTTTCTATCCCAATCATGGCGACCTTTTTACCAGAATTAATGATACGTCTAACATCATCTGATGTTCTAGCCAATTCAATCTTATCTGGCGCGTAATCTTTGACTAGGCGATGTATGGCATCAAATTTAGACATGGCATTAGCATGTGCTTTTTCAAAACCTTCTCTAGATAACGAATCCTGACCTGTGTAAACAATAAACCATGGTACGTCTAATCCACCTTCCAGCATTTTTGGCAGATTTACTTGGTTATCTAAACGTTGGGTATAGTTTATAGAATCTGTAAAATTTGCGACATTAATATCACAATGTGTGTCTAAAGTTATCACACGGTCATGGATTTCTTTTGCAAAAGCAATAAGCTCTTCTTCAGTTTCTGGTTCAGAATTACAGTTAGTTAATAAAATGACAAGCGCAAAATATTTGAGAAAAGAATGTTTCATAATTTAGAATTCTATTTTGCATAAAAATAGCGTAGAATATATTAAAAACAAAAACCAGCATTATTATTAATACTGGTTTATTCAAATTTAATTCTGATTAAATTCATAGTCTAATGTTTTCTAGGTCATCATCTAAACTGTTAGATGTGTTGACGATTTTTGATAAGGCTTTCATCTGTTCTTTTTTATTTTAATAAATAAATCAGATGAAAATCGTTTTAAAAGTAAGTTTTCAGTTTGAGTATCCATCTTAACTCATTTTATAATTGATTGATTTAAAAAGATTATCTAAATCGTCTTTTACTATTCCAAGTAAAACTTTTAGCGTCTGAATTTCTGCTTGTTAACTGATTGTTGTTTAAAGTTCTCATGATTGTTCGATTTTAATTGATTACACTATAAAGACGGCCAAAAATAAGTTGTGTTACAATTAACCAGCTGATTTAACACACGTTAACGTTACATTAACTTAGTAATAAGATTAATTACGCTCGACTTTTACCTCAGATAATATAAAAGGATATGCTTTTTTTACAACTTGTAATTCTTTTTTTGTCAACTCTTCAGAGCTTTTATTTAATACTTTTTTAGCGTAGTTAGAACGTAGATCATAGTAAGCTTTACTGATTTCATCTTGTACTAGTATAAATGCACCATAATTAGTTAATGCATCGTGCTTTAAAAAAATAACAGCCTCACTAGGTTTATCTGATGAAGTTATTAATTGCTCTCCATTACAGTAATCACAAACATTTTCGCCATTATTGTCTATAAACGCTTTGGCTAAATCTTTGAGGTCTCCAATATTTATAATTTCATCTTCAACCATGATTTCATCATTCCTATTTATAAAAATTCTAAAAACATTACGTTTGTTAAAATCAACGATACATGGAGGAGCATCACATTCTGCTGGTAATTTCCTTAACATACCTTTATCTGCAGAAATTGTTGTCGTCACTAAAAAGAAAATAAGCAATAAAAAAGCAATGTCTGCCATTGATCCTGCATTAACTGTTGGGGTATCTCTTCTAAAATTTCTCATAATTGTTCAAGTTTTAAAATTAATGTTAAGAAAATCACAAAAACGATACCACTTTTAAAATCTTGTTAACAACGCTATATGAAACCGTTATTATGCGCTATTTTTGCGAAATTGGTTGTTACAAATATTGTGATGACCCAGCTATAAATACCATACATAACAAGATTTTATGTCTGTAGAGACTCAATTACATATAGAAAAGGAAAGCGAAAAGCGACTGTATGACTATCAAATAAATGACCTTAATCGCATTTTTGATGTTATGCATAATTCACCTGATGATTACAACCTTCTGTACCAACTACCTACAGGTGGAGGAAAAACGGTTATCTTCTCTGAGATTGTTCGTCGTTATATCACGGAAAAGAATCAAAAAGTAGTTATTCTGACACATCGTATTGAACTTTGTAAACAGACATCTAACGTGCTTTCTGGTTTTAATGTCAAGAATAAAATTATAAATAGTAAAGTCAAAACTTTACCAGATCAAGACGATTATCAGTGTTTTGTTGCCATGGTAGAAACATTAAATAACAGGCTTTCTGAACAAGAATTTGAACTTAAAAATATTGGTCTTGTAATTATTGATGAAGCACATTACAATTCTTTTAGAAAGTTATTTAAGTTTTTCGATAGCTGCTTTATTCTTGGAGTGACTGCTACTCCATTGAGTAGTAATATTAAGCTACCAATGAAAGACAATTACAATAAGCTAATTGTCGGCGATGATATATCTACATTAATAAAAAACGGTTTTTTAGCCAAAGCAGAGACTGTTAGCTTTGATGTTGGACTTACGACCTTAAAAGTTGGTATTAACGGTGATTATACGGTAAAATCTTCTGAAGCTCTTTATACGAATAGCTTTATGCAAACAAAGTTGCTAACAGCGTATGACGAAACCTCAAAAGGCAAAAAAACACTAATTTTTAATAATGGTATACATACGTCGAAAGAAGTGTATTATACTTTTAAACGTGCTGGTTTTGATGTTAAACACTTGGATAATACAGCCAATAAAGAAGAACGAAAAGAAACTCTAAAGTGGTTTAAAAATACTCCTGGTGCTATTTTATCTTCAGTAAGTATTTTAACGACAGGTTTTGATGAACCATCAGTTGAATCTATTATTTTAAATAGAGCCACACGCTCACTAACCCTATATTTTCAAATGATTGGTCGTGGTTCTCGTATTTATGGAGAAAGAGATATATTTCAGGTTGTGGATTTAGGTAATAACATTGCGCGTTTTGGACCCTGGGACCAACCTGTAGATTGGCAACATATCTTTAAATACCCTGATTTTTATTTGGAAAATATTGTTGATGACGAAATGCTGGAGCGAGATTTTGTTTACGAAATGCCTGAATCACTACGTAAAAAATTTGGAAAATCGAAATCTCTAGATTTTGATGTAAAAAATGAGTATAAGAAAGTATTGAACTCAGGTAGAAAATCTTTTACTGTCATTGAATTATCCATCGAGCAACACTCTAAAATTTGTATTGAAAACTGTGAAGATGTCTTTGAGGCTAGAGCACTTATTAAGGAATTACAAGATGAAATTGCGTATCGCATAAAACAATATTGCTATTGTATTATGAATAGTACTCAGAATTATAAAGATTGGCTTTTTGAAGAGTATAACAGACGATTAAGACTGAGTTTCAACGGAAAGTTTTAACTTTTTTTTGAAAGGTTTTATATTTTTATGCGTTTAATTTGACATAGGTATGATTTTTGAGTCTAAGTTAAAAGACATAAAACTCTATAATATAAACAATATGCTTAACCGTTTTATCTTAATATTTTGCTTTATTGCTTTTGGCTTTTCGCTAAATGCTCAAGTAACTGATAAGGATAAGCGTAATATTAGAATATCAGCTGTTAAATCTAAAAAAGATAAGGATTCTATTCCTAAGAAGATAAAGGTGGCGCCTAAGAAAAATCCAAAGGCGGATGCAGACAATTCTGATAAAAATATAACAGCTACAATATCTAAGACTAAATTAAAAGAGCTTGAGCGCCCATTCTCAATGACTGGTGGCGATGGTTTAAAAAGCCCAAGTGTTATTTTTGAAGAACGTTGGAGAAAAGAGGCTCAAGCTACAGGTATTAGACGTTTTATGAGTGACCAATTTTTAGGTCAATATGATATTGATACAGAATTTGTAAATATTGTTTGTCGAGATCACGAATATCCAGATGGTGATCGTGTTAGTGTATCTTTAAATGGAAAAGTTGTTTATCCAAATATCAGACTAACATCTCAATATAGACGTCTTAAAATAAATCTTATTCAGGGTATTAATAAAATTGATATTACAGCTCTTAATCAAGGTGATTCAGGACCCAATACCGCTGAATTTGTAGTCTATGATGATAAGGGTAATGTAGTGTCTTCAAAAGAATGGAATCTATTGACAGGCGTTAAGGCTATGATTACTTTTATTAATGAGAAGCCCACTATTACCGCTAAAAACGAGGAGAATTAATCGCTTCAATCTCTCCTGATTTTAATTCATTGAGTTTATAATCACCTATTCGTACTCTTACTAATCTTAATGTTGGAAAACCAATTGCTGATGTCATTTTTCGTACCTGTCTAAATTTACCTACCGTGATTGTAATACTTAACCACGAGTTTTTTCCATGTCGCTTATCTCTAACAAAACGTTCTTCAATATGATTGGTGTTATTTAAAATCTCAGCTTTGCAAGGTTTTGTAATATATGGTTTACCATTTACAAAAATCTCAATCCCATTTTTAAGTTTTTCGATGTCATTTTTAGAAATAACTCCATCGACCATGACGTGATATTCTTTTTCAATTTTTGAACTTCTTATATGTTCACTGAACTTTCCATTTGTAGTTAGTAATAAAAGGCCTTCGGATTTCTCATCCAAACGCCCAATTGCCATAATTTCTTTTGGTAAATTATATAAATCGCTTAATAATTTCTTATTTCGACGCTTGTTTTGATTATTCACAAACTGACTCAAATACCCGTAAGGCTTATATATTTTAAAGTACTTATGCATTACCAAAAAGTTATAAAGCATTTTAAAAGTTTGTCATTAGGTGATTTTAGCCAAACCATTGGTGAATATTCTTCGTTGATATAATTAGATAGCTGAATTTTAATCTCGTCAAAGGGTTTCCATGCAATGTCATTATGTGGGATAATTAACCAATCTAATTTTTTTGGTATATAAAATTGATAACCCTTAAGAATTTCAATGTTAGAATATGATAAATAGAACCCATTTATACACGCTTTATTTAATGGCTCGATGTCAACAGCATTGTTCTTAAAAGGTAGAAACAATTGGGCTTTGTAACAGACAAACTGTTCTATTTGTCCAATGTCTATTTTTAAATTCTCTAAAGCTGCTTTGCATGGATTTGAATAGAGTAGTGGTAATTGTTTTTCTTTGAGTTTATTAAGCTTATAACTCAATGTATCCTTTCTGTTTGGTCCAATCCAATAATCCAAACTATTGTTTGAATTTATATTTGAGTCGTACAAATAGAATTTATAAACCACCTCAAGGTGTATGTGTTTTGATTTGTTTTTTAGAAGAAAATCTAACTCTCCAATTGTAATCTTTTCGTTTTTAATTTGAAGATTTTCACTGATGATGTCAATATCATTCGAATGTTTAAACTGAAAACTCAGGAATTCTTCAACACGTTTACCTAATCTAATTTCTTTAAAGTTTGTTGAATCTTGTAAAGAAAATTGTTGATTTTCAAATTGAAATTGTTTCAAACCAAAAACAGCTGAACTTAACCAAAGATAGGGTGTTTTTAAAAGACCATTATATTGGAGTTTGGTGTTGTTTTTCATTAAGATTTAAAAATACAAAGAAGCATTAATAATTAAAGCGACAGACCTAAATAAGTTTACCTTTGCAGGAAAATTATATGTAATGGCAACATTTTTAGAACTCGGCATATCAAAAGCATATGTAAAAGGATTAAAAGAATTGGGAATAAAACACCCAACTAAAATTCAGCAAGAAGTTATTCCCGTGTTGCTAGAGTCTAAAACCGATTTAATAGGTTTGGCACAAACCGGAACTGGAAAAACTGCAGCTTTTGGGTTGCCGGTTTTAAATGCTATTGATTCGCAAAACGATAACGTGCAGGCTTTAATAATAGCACCAACACGTGAGTTGGTTCAGCAAATAAAAAAGCAGCTTTTTAAGTTTACAAAATATATTGATCATAAAATTTTTGTCGAAGGTGTATATGGTGGTGAAAAAATGGACCGTCAGATTAAGAACTTAACACGTACAACACATATTGTTGTTGCGACACCTGGACGCTTATTGGACTTGGTAGAACGTGGTGCTGTAGATATTAGCCAAGTAAAGACATTGGTATTAGATGAAGCTGATGAGATGCTTAGTATGGGTTTTAAAGAAGATTTAAGTAAAATTCTTAAGTATAATACAGAGTCTCGAAAGACATGGTTGTTTTCTGCTACAATGCCTATTGAAATTCAAAAAATGGTAAAAAGATATATGTCGCATGATGCTATACGCATTGAAATAGACAGAAACTCTCTAGTTAATGAAAATATATCACACCATTTTATAAACACTTCAATTCCAAATAAAACTTTGGTTATTGGTAAACTATTAGATAAGTATTCTAATGATAGAGGAGTGATTTTCTGTAGAACCAAAGCAGGTACAAAAAAACTTGCTCAAGAACTAAAGAATGAAGGCTTCTCGGTAGATGCTTTAGAAGGAGATATGCAACAAAAAGAGCGAGATAAGGTTATGCGTGCTTTTAAAAATGAAAGTTTACAGTTTTTAGTATCTACGGATGTATCAGCTAGAGGAATTGATGTAAATAATCTAGCTTTTGTAATTCATCATCAATTACCAGAACAACTTGAATATTACACGCATCGTAGTGGTCGTACTGCAAGAGCAGGAAAAACAGGGCAATCTATTGCTTTGATTATTCAAGGTGAAATGCAAAAAATTATAGACATCCAAAAATCATTAGATATTACGTTTAGAGAAATGACGTTATGATTTTTTAAAACAATAGTTAAAGTCTTGATTATTATTCTAATCGGTATGATTTTTGATCAATTTTATAATATAAATTCAATGCTATGAAAAAGTATATTTCACTATCAGTTTTATTTTTAGTTTTCTCAAGCTTCAGTTTTTCTCAAACAAGAGCAGAACGAAATCAATTAAAAAAGGAACGTATAGAGACTGCCTACAACTCTACAAAAGAATTAATAGAAAGTGGTAGATTTTAGTTTGAAGCACTCTGGGCTAATCCTTTAGGTAATGATGTTGCTAATATTGGTCAGAATATTTCAGGTGGTGGTGCTATTTTTCAAGGTGGAAGAGTAGATGTTTCGAGCAATGATAATTTTGTCAATATCGATGGTAAAAAAACTGATTTATTTCTGCCTTACTTTGGACGTGTATTTTTCCCTAAACGAATCAATAACCAAGGCGGTATTAAATTCAAAGGTGATATTACTAACTATAGGATTAAAATTAATGAAGATAAACAAATCATAACTATTAAATTTGAAGCTAAAACTGAAAATGATTATTTAAAGTTTAGCTACAGAATTAATTCTGGTGGAAGCGCTACTTTAACTGTAAGTAGTACAAA
>CAJQQC010000032.1 GCA_905480385.1 uncultured Winogradskyella sp. | reverse complement strand
TTTAAGGGATTAATTGAGAATTGGCAAAGTGATTTAATCGCAGCGGTTAGTGTCTCACTGATTGCTCTACCTCTTTCATTAGGTATTGCTTTGGCAGCTGGAGCACCTGCGATGTCCGGAATTATATCAGCAATTGTTGGTGGTGTTGTAACAACACTTTACCGTGGTGGTCATATATCGGTCAACGGACCTGCAAAAGGAGTAATTGCTGTCATACTTTTGGGAATTGCATTGATGGATGATGGTTCAGGGCAAGCATTTAATTATGTATTAGCAGCTGTGGTTGTTTCGGGTGCAATTCAAGTATTATTGGGATTATTAAAATTAGGTCGCTTAGCAGATATATTCCATTCTTCAGTTATTCACGGTATTTTGGCAGCCATCGGAATTATTATTTTTGCTAAACAAATTCATGTCGCTTTAGGTACGCATTCAGATAGTTCAAGCATTATACAAAACCTTGTTGATGCAGTTATGTTCTTACCGCAAGCGAATCCTTTTGTGGTGATTATAGCTATAGTAGGCTTACTCTTATTATTATTTCATTCCAAAATTAGTAACCGATTTTTCCATATTTTGCCTACACCAATGTGGGTCATAGCTCTTTCCATTCCGTTTGTTTATGCATTTAATTTCTTTGACCATCATACACTTTCGTTCTTAGGAAAGACATATGAAGTAGGACCTAGTCTACTATTGGATATTCCAGATAATATAATGGATTCAATAATGCACCCTAATTTTAGTAAAATTAATACCATTGAATTCTGGACAACCGTTGTATCAATTTTAATCATTACAAGTATAGAATCATTAGCCATTGCAAAAGCAGTTGATAAAATAGACCCTTATAAACGAAAGACAGATTTAAATAAAGATTTAATAGGTATTGGATTGAGTACTATGGTAGCTGGTCTAATAGGTGGTTTGCCAATTATAGCAGTGATTATTAGAAGTACGGTCAATATTCATAATGGTGCAAAGACAAAGTGGTCCAACATGTATCAAGGACTTTTATTATTAATTTTTATTGTGGTTTTAAGCCCAATAATGAGACAGGTTCCACTATGCGCTTTCGCAATTTTACTAGTTTACACTGGATTTAAATTGGCTTCACCTTCTGTATTTAAGCAAATTTATAATCAAGGAATCGAGCAATTAATATTTTTTATAGCCACAATGGTTTTAACGCTATACACTAATTTATTAATTGGCTTACTTGGTGGATTGTTATTGGCAATGGTTAGTCATATGCTATTGGCTAAGGCATCCATATCTCAGTTTTTTAAAATGGTTTATCGTTCGGGTTCAAACTTGGTTATAAATCCAGATGGCAGCTATGATATAAAGGTAAAAGGGATTGCAAACTTTTTAGGCATCTTAAAAATCGATAAAATGGTAGCCCAAATTCCTTTTGGTTCAGATGTTAATATTGATTTATCAGAAACACGCTTAGTAGGCATTACTTATATGGATTATATAGTGGATTATCTGAAGGTTCAAAAAAATTCTGGTGGTAACGTCATAATAAAAGGACTAGATTCACATGTTTCATCATCAACATATAACAGGGCTTTAAAAATTGCATTAAATAATCAAGTAGCAAAATTATCACAAAGACAAATTCGATTACAAAATTTGGCTAATGAAAAAGATTATCAATACACAAGTCAAGTAGATTGGAATACTACATATTTAAATAAATTTCATTTTTTTGAAATTAGATCTATTGAACGCAAATCAAATTGTCTTACAGGCACATTTAATGATTCGGATATTTCTTGGGAAATTGCTGATATAACTTTCAGTGAAGGCGGAGCTTTTACGGCTGAGACTTTTAATACAACTTTAATGGTCTTAAAATTGAATAAAAAAATACCTGTTTTTACAATGGAAAAAGAAGGGGTGTTAGAAAAAATATTTGACCGAGTAATGGCATACACGGGCTATAAAGATATTGATTTTGAGATGTATCCAGATTTTTCCAAAAAATTTCTGATTATGGGAAATAAGGAGTCTGAAATTCGTTCATTTTTTAAAGATGAAGTCATTCGCTATTTCGAAAATCACCAGATTTATCATTTAGAAAGTAATGGAGAAGCAATAGTCATTTTTGATAAAATTAAATTGGCTAGAACAGATGAAACCATTGCATTTATAGATTATGGTAAAGAATTAGCTACGCTATTAGATTCACTAGATTAGTTCACAGAAATGATTTCATAAAAAAAACAGTACTTAACATTGCATGTTAGTCATTAATAGAATCGTATACGAGACCGTTGTGATTTATGATCAGAAACTACTAACCAATGATAAAATTCTTTTGAAAAATAACGAAAGTACAATACGTTTATAATTAATACGCTTTACTACTTCAATTTTAAATTTATATATTTAAACAACTGATTTGCTTCAATTGAAATCCTGCGGATTCTAAATCGCACAAACCATATATGCTAACATATTGAACGTATGCTGCAAAATAACTTGTAAAATTTCAAAAATGAATGAATAAAAAAGAAATTGCAAAGGAATATATCAATCATCTTGAAAATGGAAATATTAAGCAACTATCAGCATTATTTAATCAAGGTGGGATGGTTGATTCACCATTATATGGAATTAAGAAAGCTGATGAATTTTACCTCGAATTGAATAATGATACCACAAATTCAGAACTTTCGCTTTTGGGAATTTTTGAAGACAGTGATTTAAATAATCTAGCTCTTTATTTCACTTACAAATGGACTTTAAAAAATAATCAGATAGTGGAATTTGATGTAGTAGATATTATAGAGTTTGATAATCAAAACAAAATTAGTAAACTAAAAATCATCTATGATACTGTGGTTGCCAGAAAATTAGTTGAACAATTGTAAAACCAAAGCCAGCATACAACTACGGTGTTTAAAAAATAGCTAATAAGTATTTAATCAAAAAGTTTGTGATTATTTATAAATACCGCTAAATATAAAAATTGGTTCTGTGTTAATACGAAAAATCTGTGTCTATTTACACGCTACATTTCATACACAAGACCGTTATGCATAATTAAAGAAACATATATATTGAACTCTACACTAAGATTCGAACAGTTCTATCTCAAAATAAAGGGTAATCGATGGTATTGGCTATTTTCAATCTTTTGTCGATTTTCATTAGCCTATGCTTTTATAGTAGCTGGAATGGTAAAAATTGTAGGACCTGATGAGCGTGTTTCGGCGTATCATGGCTTAAAAGCACTAACCGATTGGGCTGCCTATCAACATTTTGAAGAATCAACTAAAGGTACAATTGAAATCGGAAAAGTAGCCGATTTTATAATCTTAGACAAAAACCCATTAAAAATAGATCCTATGGAACTAGAGAACTTAAAGGTGGTTACGACATATAAAGGTGGTAAGGTTGTTTATAATAAATAAAACAATAACCGATGAACTTTATAACTAATCCAACTTACGTTTTAGCAGTATTATGTTTTATGGTAATTTTAGCCGTTTATGTTGGCAAAACTAAATTTGGAAAAAAGTTTGGTGCAGCCTTATTGGTTATTCTTTTTACGGCTGTATTAGCAAACCTAAAAATTATTCCTTCTTCTTCTAACAGCATCCCTTTGTATGGTGGGATTTTTAAATATGTTGCTCCAATTTCCATTTTTTACCTATTGCTCAATGTTAATTTAACTTCAATTAAACGAGCAGGGTTACCAATGATTGGCTTATTTATAATTGGTTCTTTAGCTACAACCTTTGGTATTCTCATTTCATGGTTTATTCTTGAGCCAGAAAGTGTTTTGGGTGAAAGCGGAAAAGTTATTGCTGGCATGCTCACAGGAACCTACACAGGAGGAAGTGTGAATTTTAATGCTGTAGCCCTGGAATATGACTTTCAAGAAAAAGGAGTTTTGTATGCCGGGACCATTGCAGTCGATAATGTAGTGACCACACTTTGGATTATTGTAACATTAGCATTGCCTGTGATTATGAGGTATTTTTGGAAAGATAAAACAAATATAAAATCTAACATACACACAGAAAATCAATCACATCCTGAAGATGAGAATATCGATATCATTTCACTAATGTGGCTAATCTTTTTGGGTGTTACTGCTTATTATATCTCAAATGTTATCAAAGAGTTTGTTCCTCAAATTCCTTCAATTTTAACCTTATCTACAATTGGTATTTTATTAGCTCAGACCAAATTTGTAGCCAACTTAAAGGGTAGTCATAATTTAGGTCTATATCTAGTATTTATATTCTTAGCCGTTATTGGTGCGTATTGTGAACTCGATGCTGTTTTTGAACTAAAAGACGTTGGTGTTATGTTACTTCTGTTTGCTGGATTAGCTGTTATGTTACATGGTGTTATTGTGGTACTTTTAGGTGGTTTATTATATCGTGATTGGGAAATGATAGCCATTGTAAGTCAAGCCAATGTTGGTGGTGGCACAACAGCTATTGCATTGGCAGAATCATTCAACCGAAAAGAATTGATATTACCAGCAATTTTGGTTGGCACTTTAGGAACTGCTTTAGGTACCTATTTAGGATTTTTTGTGATTTATTTTATTTGAAATTAATTTGAAAGAATAAATGAATAAATATTTTATAATATTCCTGCTGTTTATATTTTGGACTTGTTCAAAAAAACCTGAACCAAAGGTAGATAAAACTAAAAAAACAGATTACTCAGTTAATAAAATATCACTTGTTATTCTTGGCACTGCCCAAGACGCAGGGTCGCCACAAATTGCTTGTAAAAAAGAATGTTGTGCTAATCTATTTGATAATCCAAATAACAATAGACAAGTTGTATCATTAGGATTAATTGACACTGAAAGTAATAAAACATATTTATTTGAAGCTACACCAGATATTGGTAAACAGATGAAAATGATTACCAAATACGAGTCAAAAAGTAATAAAGAGTCTGTTGATGGTATTTTTTTAACACATGCACATATAGGGCATTATTCAGGTTTAATGTATCTGGGTAAGGAAGCCATGGATGCCAAAGAAATACCATTATACGTTATGCCTAGAATGAAAAATTTTCTTTCTACAAATGGTCCATGGGATCAACTAGTATCTAGAAAAAATATACAACTTCAGGTAATGGAAAATGAGCAAGTTGTAAATCTGTCGCAATCTATAACAGTGACCCCTATCTTAGTTCCTCATCGAGACGAATATTCTGAAACTGTAGGATATCGCATTAACGGACCAAATAAAAGTGCATTATTCATTCCTGATATTGACAAATGGGATAAATGGGATAAAAATATTATTGATGAAATCAAAAAGGTAGATTACGCGTTTTTAGACGCAGCTTTTTATAGTGGCAAAGAAATTAATAATAGAGATGTAAGTGAAATACCGCATCCCTTTATTATTGAGAGTTTCGAAACCTTTAAAAATATTAGTGAAATAGAGAAAAGTAAAATTGTATTTATTCATTTTAATCACACTAATCCATTACTAAACTCTAAGAGTGTCGAAACTCAAATAGTCATAGATAAAGGATACAAAATAGGAACTATAGGTGATGTTTTTAACTTATAATAAGTTGTTTAAGATTATTAAAATAAGATTATAAATAAATTTCTTGAATAGATATTTAATATTAAAAAAAGCCTCAAATTATCTTCAGGCTTTTTTATAATATCTAAATACATATAAGGTCTAGATTCTTTTGTCTAGTTGCCCTCTAAACGCTCAATCTTAGCACCAATGGCTTTTAAACGTCCGTCTATATTTTCGTAACCTCTATCAATCTGTTCGATATTATGAATAGTAGATGTGCCTTTTGCAGACAATGCAGCTATCAATAACGATACACCTGCTCTAATATCTGGTGAGGTCATTGTTGTAGCTTTTAATTGTGATTTAAAATCATGACCAATAATAGTTGCTCTGTGTGGGTCACACAATATAATTTTTGCTCCCATATCAATAAGTTTGTCGACAAAAAATAAACGACTCTCAAACATTTTTTGATGTACCACAGCTTCTCCTCTAGCTTGGATAAGAACAGTCAGAACTATACTTAACAAATCTGGAGTAAAACCAGGCCAAGGTGCATCTGATATGGTTAAAATAGAACCATCGATATAACTTTGTATTTCGTAGCCGTCTTTATGTGCAGGAACATGAATGTCATCACCCTTACGTTCTATTGTAATTCCAATTTTACGAAACACACTTGGTATTACACCCAAATCATCCCAACTAACATTTTTAATCGTAAGTTCTGATTTTGTCATCGCAGCTAGACCAATCCAACTACCAATCTCTATCATGTCGGGTAGCATTCTATGCTCTGTTCCTCCAAGACTTTCAACACCTTCAATCTTAAGCATATTAGAGCCAATACCTGTAATCTTTGCACCCATGCGATTAAGCATCTTACAAAGCTGTTGTAAATACGGTTCGCATGCAGCATTATAAATAGTAGTTTCGCCTTTAGCTAAAACTGCAGCCATTACAATATTTGCTGTACCAGTAACAGATGCTTCGTCTAAAAGCATATATGTTCCTTTTAGCTCCTCTGCTTCTACTCCGTAAAAATAGTCTTCTCTGTTGTATCTAAACTTTGCACCTAGATTAATAAAACCTTCAAAATGTGTATCTAATCTTCTACGACCAATTTTATCACCACCTGGCTTTGGAATATAACCTTTTCCGAAACGTCCAAGCATTGGACCAACAATCATAATAGAACCTCTAAGTCCACGACCTTCAACTTTAAAAGCTTCAGATTCTAAATATTTAAGATTGACATTTTCAGCCTTAAAAGAATATTTGTTTGGTGCTAATTTCTCAACTTCTACACCCAGATTAATAAGCAGCTTTATAAGCTTATTGACATCGACAATATCAGGAATATTGTCAATTGTAATCTTATCTGAAGTTAGTAAAACAGCACACAATATTTGCAATGCTTCGTTTTTTGCACCTTGAGGTGTGATGTCACCTTTAAGTTGGTGGCCACCTTCTATTTTAAATGTTCCCATACGTCCTAGTAACGTTTTCTGTTATTGGAATATTTCTTTTTATTGTTATTCTTATTCTTGTTGGTATTGCTTTTGTTTCCGTATTTGGATTTTGTACGCAATAAACTGTTGGAATCACTTAACGCCTCTTCACTGTCTTTAAGATTCAGTGCACCGTTTGAAAGCTCAAAAAGATGATCATAAATCACTGCATCTTCAACCGTATCTTTGTTCCAATTAAGAAAACATTTTTTCATATGATTAGCAATAGTATATGTCAAGGCGTCTTTCATTTCACCTTCTTCCCAAGTAATTGCCACATCTATCATAGTCTTTATGTTATTACCATAAAAACGATATTTGGGAAAATTCTGAGGATATTCTAGGGGCTCAGGTCTAGCTTGTAGCACTTCTCTTTCTGGGTTGTCGTAAGGTGAATCGACATCAATATCAAAATCTGCCATAATAAATAGTTGATCCCAAAGCTTGTGTTGAAAGTCTGCTACGTCTCTTAAATGAGGTTGCAAATTACCCATCACCGAAATGATTGATTTTGCTAGTTTGTTACGTTCTTCTTTTGTTTCGCGTGACTTTGCATGATTAATCATCTTTTGCAAATGGCGTCCATATTCTGGAATAATCAAATGCTCACGCTCTGTGTTGTATTCTAAATCGTCTATCAAAATTGTAAAAATGTGTAGTAAATTATATAAGAACCTGTAGTTACTGGTTCTGTCGCAAAGTACAAAAATTTATATAGCTACACCAAAATTATAAAGAAATTACATCTTCTATTTTTGCTGCAACTTCTTTGTATTTAGAAATAACCGCATCAGGGTTTTTCATCTTGAGGTTAATCGATACGCTAGTATATTTTCCGTTTTTAGATTCTTTGGTCGTAATTACTGCACCTTGATTATCAAATAAGTCACTTAATTTCTTAATCTTAGTGGTATTAGTAGTCAAAATAAACTTATACAAATACTCAGACGGCCAAAGCGTAGTATCTTGTAATTGTATTTTTAATTTTTTATAAAAAGCTTCCGATTTATCTGATGTACTCATAACTAATTTTTGAAAAGCAAAGATACATTTAAGTTTATAGTTTTTAATTAAATTTTAATTCCGAATTTTACAGAAAAATATTTTCAGTTTTGAATCCAAAAAAAATAGCAATTACTGGCGGTCCAGGTTCAGGAAAAACATCGATAATTACCTTACTCAAAGACAACGGTTTTACATGTTATGACGAAATTTCGAGGCAGGTAACATTACAAGCACAAGAAGATGGTATTGAGCAGCTTTTTTTGACAGAACCACTTCTATTTAGTGAAAAATTATTAGAAGGTAGAATTGAACAATTTCTAAACGCTAAAGTTGAAAAAACTGAAACTGTATTTTTGGATAGAGGTATTCCTGATGTTTTGGCTTATATGGATTATATCGGAGATGACTATCCAGAACATTTCATAAAAGCATGTGAAATAAATAAATATGATGCTGTCTTTTTATTACCACCGTGGAAAGCAATCTTTACTTCAGATAATGAACGCTATGAAAATTTTGAGCAATCTGAAACCATTCATTCACATTTAGCAGATACATATAATAAATACGGTTATAATTTAATTGAGGTTCCGTTTGGGACTATTAAAGAAAGGGTTAACTTTATATTACAGACTCTAGATTTGTAATATGCATCCTATTGAAGTATTAGAACGGTATTGGAATTATTCGGCTTTTAGACCGTTACAAGAAGAAATTATAAGGTCTGTAGTTGATAATCACGATACATTTGCACTTTTACCAACAGGTGGTGGAAAATCAATATGTTTTCAAATACCAGCTCTTATTAAACCAGGAATATGTATTGTTATCTCGCCATTAGTTGCCTTAATGCATGACCAAGTCAACTCCTTAAAACAAAAAGGTATTAAAGCCATGGCAATTACTGCTGGACTATCTTATACCGATTTAGATACGCAACTAGATAATTGTATTTATGGTAATTACAAATTTTTATACCTGTCTCCTGAACGTTTGCAGCAAACTATAGTACAAGAACGTATTCAGCAAATGCATGTGAATCTTATTGCTGTTGACGAAGCGCATTGTATTAGTCAATGGGGAAACGATTTTAGACCTGCCTATAAAACGATTTCAAAATTAAGAGAACTACAACCTAGTGTTAGTTGCATTGCATTGACAGCCACAGCAAAAGCAAAAGTTGTAAATGATACCATCGACTCCTTGGACTTTATTGATGCAAAAGTTTTTAAGGGCTCTTTTAAGCGAAAAAACATTAGCTATCAGGTCATTAACACCGAAGACAAAAAATATCATTTAGAAACACTTTTAAAACAATATAAAGGCGCGTCAATAATATATGCTAGAAGCAGAAAGGCGACGGTTAGTATTACGGACTATTTAATTTCAAAAGGATTTGAAGCAACGTTTTATCATGGCGGTCTTACAAATATTCAAAAAACCGAGCGTTTACAACTTTGGACTAATAATCAGAAACCAATTATGGTTGCGACAACAGCTTTTGGTATGGGAATTGATAAAGCTGATGTAAAAAGTATTATTCATTATAATTTACCAGAAAGTTTAGAGAGTTATTATCAAGAAGCTGGACGTGCAGGAAGAAATGGCGAAAATGCCGTTGCTGTAATATTGAAGAAAAATGTAGACGAAGACCGACTAAAATCTCAGTTTTTAAATACATTACCTTCAATTGATGCTATAAAATATGTCTACAAAAAACTATGTAGCTATTTTCAGGTTTCTTATGGTGAAGGTCAAAACACATTACATCAGCTGAATTTTAATATGTTTTGTAATATCTATGGATTAAAAAAAACATTGACGTTTAATGCCTTACGAATACTGGATAGTAATAGTATTATTTCTTTAGATCAGAGATTTAATTACAAAACAACCGTTCAGTTTACGGTTAGTAATGCCTCGATATTTAAATATTTAGAAAATAATAAATCTCAGGACAAAGCTATAAAAGTCCTATTGAGAACTTATGGCGGTATTATAGATTATCCAACAAAAATAAATGTAGAATTGGTAGCTCGTAAAACAGAAACCAATTCAAAACAAATCATAGCTATTTTAAAAGATTTAGAACGTCATAATATTATAGACCTTAATATTGCCAATACAGATTCTGAAATTACTTTTATAAAACCACGTGAAGATGAAAAAACTATTAATCCCATAATTAATATAATAGAACAGCAGCAAGCTCAGAAAAAGCATCAAATACAGAGTGTTATTGATTATACTAATAACGAAACGGTTTGCAAAAGCAATCAATTATTAAGCTATTTTGACGAAACGTCAACCGAAAGCTGTGGTATTTGCTCTGTATGTTTTTCAAAAAAATCTACGCCTCTAGGTAATACAATAACAACAATTGAAAAAGAGATTCTAAATTTATTAAAAGCAAAAGACAGATCTTCACGAGAGCTATTACAAAATATACAATGTAGT
>CAJQQC010000031.1 GCA_905480385.1 uncultured Winogradskyella sp. | reverse complement strand
GTCCATGAAATAGCTCTAAAGATGATAGATTTTTATTAAACTCTACAATAGGAAAGTCGAAAGAAAGTGTTTCTTTAATTATTGTCTTTAAATCTGATTCTGGTATTTCATCTCCAATAAATTGTTTTATAGCTTCGAAAGCAATTTCTGTGTTAGATTTTTCTTCAATAGTTTCAAAAAATGAATCGGGTAGTGCTGTTATTTGTTCAGGAAAATATAAACCTTTATCAGGCGCCAATCCACTCACAACGGCATCCTCGAAAGTTGTATTTGGTGCTTTTCTATTTAATGAGTAGTATTTCATCTACAAAATCTTAATGCCTCGCGTATTAATTTTTGATATAAATGTGTAAAATGGTATTTCTGTTTTTGAGTATACATTTTGCATAGTCTTTTCAACTATCTTCGCTATTTTTTCTCCACGAGATAAAGCAAAAATTGATGGACCAGAACCGGAAATTCCACAACCTAATGCACCTGCTTTTATAACTTCTGCTTTTAAACTATCAAAATGAGGAATAAGTTGTTTTCTATGTGGCTCTGCTATAGTATCTTTAAGTGATTTACTCAAAACATCATAATCGTTTGTATGTAAGGCATGTACTAGGCTACCAACGTTAGACCACTGTGTAATGGCATCTTTTAAGGCTACATTTTTTGGAAGAATTGCTCTCGATTCAGAAGTTTTTATTTCTATTTGCGGATGAATTAATGTTGCGTATAAATCACCAGGTGTTGGTAATTGTAATACATCAATAGGACTAACGCTTCTGACTAAAGTAAATCCACCAAAAATTGCAGGCGCTAAGTTATCAGCATGTTCGCATTGACTGGCTAAAGCTTCACCTTTAAGCGCATATTTTGTAAGTTCGGTTTTATTTAAAGGCCTACCAAGCAATTCATTCATTCCAAAAACACTTCCGGCTGCACTTGCTGAACTACTTCCTATACCACTTCCAGGTTTAATTTTTTTATAAATCTCAATGTCAAAACCACAATCAGGTTGTAAAGCTTCATACATGGCTAGTGCAGATACACCAGCTACATTTTTTTCTATTTCATAGGGTAAATCGTAACCATCAATCTTACTAATTTTGACGCCTTTTTCAGAAATTTTATGAATAATCATCTCATCACCAACGCTGTCTAAACAAAATCCAAGAACATCGTAGCCGCAAGATACATTTGCAACAGTTGCGGGAGAAAAAATTTTAATATGATCCATCTTATTTATTTCCTATTTTAATGATGTCTGCAAATAAACCAGATGCAGTCACATCTGCACCAGCACCAGCACCTTTAACAATTAGAGGTTGTTCTGGGTAACGCTCAGTATAAAACATGACAATATTGTCTTTACCTTCTAAATTATAAAATGGATGTCCTTCAGGAATTTCTCTTAAACCTACCATAGCTTTTCCGTTTTTAAACTCAGCGACATATTTTAGCTGAGCGTTGTTTGCTTTTGCAGACGCATACATTTCTTGAAAATGCGTTTCATCTTCCTTAAGTGAATCATAAAAATCATCTAGGGAGTAGCTTTCTAAGTTAGCTTTGGTCAAAAAAGATTTATTTTCAATATCATCAATTTCCATCTCACCACCATTTTCTCTAGCCAGAATTAAAATTTTTCGAGCCACGTCTATTCCGCTTAAATCAATGCGAGGATCTGGTTCTGTATAGCCTTCAAATTGTGCTCGCTTTACGGTATCATGAAAATTAGTGTGGTCACTAAAATGATTAAATACAAAATTTAAGCTTCCTGATAAAACAGCTTCAATACTAGTGACCTTATCGCCAGAAGCCACCAAGTTATTTAAAGTATTAATTACTGGTAAACCAGCGCCGACATTTGTTTCATATAAAAATGATGTATTAAAATTTATTGCAAGGTCATGTAGGTTTTTGTAAGTACTATATGGGCCAGAACATGCAATCTTATTGCATGCTACAACAGATATACTGTGACGTAAGTATGGTGCATACCATTCAGAAACTTTCTCATCTGCAGTAATATCAACAAAAATACTGTTGCGTAAATTCAGTTCTAAAACTCTATTAAAAAAACGTTCAAGGTTTGATTGCTCCGCAAAGTCAAAAGATGATGGCCAATCTTCTAAATCTATACCTGTTTCATTAAATACCATTTTACGTGAATTTGCCATTCCAACGATACGTACATCTATTTTGAGTTTCTGTTTCAGAAAATTGTGTTGCTGCTCTATTTGATCAACAAGTCGTTCACCGACATTACCAACGCCAACGACAAAAACATTAAGTTGTTTGGTTTGAACTTCAAAAAAACGCTCGTGTAAAGCGTTTATAGCTTTTTTTACATCACTTTCATTTATAACAGCAGAAATATTTCGTTCTGAAGCACCTTGCGCGATTGCTCTAACATTAATATTATTTTTACCAAGTGTACTGAACATACGTCCGCTGATACCTTGGTAGTTTTTCATGTTATCACCTATTAAAGCGATAATTGATAATTCTGTTTCTACAAGAATTGGCTCAATCTTTTTTAGTGCAATTTCGTATTCAAAAGTTTTGTCAATGACAGTTTGAGCAGTATCAGCATCTTTGTAATCAATTCCGAAGCAAATTGTATGTTCTGATGATGCTTGTGTAATAAATATGACATTTATTCTTTCTTGAGCAAGAGTTTCAAAAAGGCGTTTAGAAAATCCGGGAATGCCAACCATACCAGAACCTTGCAAGGTGAGAAGAGCAATATCATTAATATGCGTAATTCCTCTTACTGGGTTTTTTATAGAGACTTCACTTACATCAAAAATTTTAGTGACTTTATCATTAGGCTGCATCGTATTTTTTATCAGAATAGGTATGTTAGCATCTAAAACAGGTTGTACGGTTGGTGGATATAAAACCTTAGCACCAAAGTGTGATAACTCCATAGCTTCTTGAAATGATAATTGATCAATAGGAGTGGCTTGTTTAACTAATTTTGGATTAGCGGTATACATCCCACTAACATCTGTCCATATTTCTAACACTTCTACTTTTAAAGTTGCTGCTATTAAAGCTGCTGTATAATCGGATCCACCTCGGCCTAGAGTTGTTTCTTCTCCAGAATTGGATTTTGCTACAAAACCGGGAAGGATAGTCACCTTGTTATTTAATGATTTAAAATATTTTTTAATATTTTCTTTTGTTTCCTCTTGAATAACTTCTGCATTACCATGATTAGAATTTGTAATGATCAGTTCTTGACTATTTTTTTCTACAGCATCTAAATCTCTTGCTTTTAATACTTCAGTGATAACATAAGATGATATTAATTCGCCAAAACTTACAAGTTTATCTGAAATTTTTGGTGTTAATTCATTTAGTAAATATAAACCCTCTAATAGACTGTTAAGCTTTTCAAGCTTATTTTCAATAGCAAGAATTATAGCCTCATTTTCAACTGGAATTAACTCTTTTACTAATTGTGTGTGTATATCTTTAATGTTTAAAAATACATCTTTATAGTTTTCATCTTTATCGATAGCTAGCTTACCAGCATGTAATAGCTTATCTGTAATACCACCGATAGCAGAGACTACTACAACAGATTTGTCTATAGCGTTACTCTTTAAAATCGAAATAACATTGTTTATGTATTTTACTGAGCCGACTGATGTGCCACCAAATTTTAAAACTTTCATGGTGTTAGTGTTTAAAAAACTATGGATTTATAGTCTATAGTGACCTTTAATCTTAATTACCTTGAAGATATATAAATCATGGTCAAAAACCTATGAAGTAATAATATCAACATTGCTAATCAAATGTATTATTTTTACCCAAATAAAAAAATATATTCACTGTATGATTATACATTTAAAATACTTAGAATGAAAGTCTTTTCTAAAGAACAAATATATAAGGGTGATAGAATAACTGAAGAGCGTCAGCAGCTTCCAGCTTCAGAATTAATGGAGCGTGCAGGTTTACAAATTTTTAACTGGATGCACATGCGTATGCAAGGTGCGCAAGTACCGATTCATATTTTTTGTGGTATAGGCAATAATGGGGGTGATGGTTTAGTGTTAGCACGACATCTAATCACTCATGGTTATAATGTTGAAACTTATGTTGTGAATTGTGGTAATAGCCGTTCTAAAGATTTTCTTACAAGTTATGATAAAATCAAAGATGTGACCAAAAAGTGGCCTCAATTATTAAAGTGCGCTACAGATTTTCCTTCAATTCATAAAGATGATATTATTGTAGATGCCATTTTTGGTATAGGTCTTAACCGTTCAATTGAAAAATGGATTAAACTATTATTCAAACATTTTAAAACCTCAGAGGCATTTACGCTTTCTGTAGATATACCTTCGGGATTGTACACAGACAAGGCAGTTGATGATAAAGAAGGTGTTGTTAGAGCTAATTATACATTAAGTTTTCAATCTCCAAAATTGGTATTCTTTTTACCTGAAACAGCCGATTATACTTTGCAATGGGAGGTAATTGACATAGGTATCGATAGAGAATATTTAATAACCACTGATACAGAAGTAGAATTAATTTCTAAAAATGAAGTACTACCAATTTATAAACCTCGCGATAAGTTTGGTCATAAAGGTAGTTATGGTCATGGATTAATTATTGGTGGTAGTTATGGAAAAATTGGTGCAGTACATCTAACAACTAAGGCAGTTTTAGCTATTGGAGCTGGTTTAGCTACTGTTTATATTCCAAAATGTGGTTACACAGTTTTACAAACTAGTTTACCAGAGGCTATGGTTATTACAACTGAAAACGAAGAGTTTATAGATGCCATAAATTTTGATATAAAACCAACAGCAATAGGGATTGGTATAGGTCTAGGAACTCATACAGAAACGATAAAGGCTTTTGAAAGTTTTTTGAAGTCTCAAAAAGCACCATTAGTTATTGATGCAGATGCTTTAAATATGATTTCAAAAAAGAAAATGCTATTGAAATTTGTTCCAGAAAATTCTATAATAACGCCGCATCTTATAGAGCTAAAACGTTTAATAGGTAAGTGGTCTGATGATTTTGATAAGCTAAAAAAAGCAAAGGCATTTTCAATAAAACATAAAGTTATTTTGGTTATTAAGGGAGCACATACAATCACAGTTTATGGTAATAAGTTTTATGTAAATACTTCAGGAAATCCGGGTATGGCAACTGCTGGTTCTGGTGATGTTTTGACAGGTGTTATTACCGGTTTAATTTGTCAAGGTTATTCAGAAATTGAAGCTGTACTTTTTGGTGTTTATTTGCATGGTAGAGCTGGTGATTTAGCTTTGGAAGAGTTTGGCTATCAAAGTTTAATGGCTGGTAATATTATTGAATATTTAGCAGAATCTTACATAGACTTATTTAAACAACCAGAACAACCTCAAGTAGAAGAAGAAGTTTATGATAAATAATAAAAAGCTAAATCAAATGTCAAAATATTACATCATATCACCTGCAAAACTTACACTTAAAGATATAAATGATATCATTTTTAATAATAAGAAAATTAAGCTTTCTGATGACTCAGTTTCAAATATTAAAAAATCAAAAGCATATTTAAATGCTAAACTTGCAGAAAGTGATAAACCATTTTATGGTATTAATACTGGATTTGGTTCATTATATGATGTCAAAATTTCTAAACGTGATTTAACAAAGCTTCAAGAAAATTTAGTTATGTCACATGCATGTGGTACTGGTGATAAAGTCCCAGAGGTGATTGTTAAAATAATGCTTTTACTAAAGATTAAATCTTTGAGTTATGGTCATTCTGGCGTACAATTAGATACTGTAAAACGCTTAATAGATTTTTTTAATAATGATATTTTCCCGTTTGTATATACTCAAGGCTCTTTGGGAGCTTCAGGAGATTTAGCGCCATTAGCACATTTATCTCTCCCAATCATTGGTAAAGGAAAGGTAACCTATAAAAATAGATTGGTCAAAGCAACTACCGTTTTAAAGAAGTATAATTGGAAACCTATAAAACTCGAAGCTAAAGAAGGTTTAGCACTATTAAACGGTACACAATTTATGACTGCTTATGGTGTATATTGTCTATTGTTATCCCACAAAACATCATACTTAGCGGATATTGTTGCTAGTATTTCTTTAGATGCGTTTGATGGTAGAATTGATCCATTTAATGACCTGGTACATTTGATTAGACCTCATGCAGGACAGCTAAAAGTGGCACGTCGTTTTAGGGAGTTTTTAAATGGTAGCGAATTGATTAATCGAGAGAAAGAACATGTACAGGATCCGTATTCTTTTAGATGTATTCCTCAGGTACATGGTGCTACAAAAGACACGATTGATTTTGTTGAAAAAACAATGATTACCGAGATTAACTCGGTCACAGATAATCCTAATATTTTTCCTGATGAGGATGAGATTATTTCAGCAGGAAACTTTCATGGTCAGCCATTAGCTTTGGCTTTTGACTACCTAAAAATAGCAATGGCAGAAATAGGTAATATTTCTGAACGTCGTATTTTTCAGCTAGTTTCTGGCTTAAGAGGTTTACCAGCATTTTTGGTTGATAACCCAGAATTTAAACCTGGATTATCAACCAAAAATGCTGGTAAACCTCTTAAGCCAGAAACTAGCTGAAAAATACGACGTTCAGAAATATTACCTATTTCTGCCATTGCTATTTTTAGGTAGTCAAAAGCCAAAGCTAA
>CAJQQC010000030.1 GCA_905480385.1 uncultured Winogradskyella sp. | reverse complement strand
CATGGCGCCAACGACTTGATTGTCTACAACTAAAGCCCGTAAATCAGCACCTTTAGCTTCTTAATATATTCTTGGACTAAAGCTCTTGCTTGCAAACCATTAAAAGCTTCAAGAACAGATTCAGCAGCATTTTTAGATTCTGCTAAAACTACACCCAAACCTTGTGTACCTTCCAATAATTTAATGATTACTGGTGGCCCACCAACATGGTTAAGTACTTCTTCGACATCTCTTGAGTAATTGGTAAAGACTGTTTTTGGCATGCCTATTCCCGCTTTAGATAAACGCTGAAAACTACGTAACTTATCTCGTGATCTTAAAATCGCATCCGAGGTTACTGTTGTAAAAACATTCATCATTTCAAATTGTCTCACTACAGCACATCCAAAAAATGTAACCGAAGCACCAATTCTTGGAATTATCGCATTTACATAATTAAGATATCGGTCTTTGTAATATATAGTTGGTTTTTCTTGTTCAATAATAATATCGCACTTTAAGGGATCAATAACTTCAACATCATGACCACGGTTTTCTGCCTCATCAATAAGGCGTCTTGTGGAATACAGGTTTTCATTTCTAGAAAGGATAACAATATTCATCTTTAAGGTGCTTAAAAGGCTAAAGTTAAAAAGTATTTGAAGGTACTCAAACTTTTGTTGAGTTTATCACAATTACAGATTGTGACACTAACAACTTTTTTTACCTTTGAGTAATGTCCGAAACTACACTCGAAATACAGATAAAAACATTACCGCACCAACCTGGTGTATATCAGTATTTTGATGCTGATGAAAATTTTATTTACGTAGGAAAGGCTAAAGACATAAAAAAAAGAGTCAGCTCTTATTTTACCAAGCACCACGAAAATGGTAAAACACGTATTTTGGTTCGTAAAATAAAATCGGTAAAACATATCGTTGTAGAGACCGAAAGTGATGCTTTGTTGCTTGAAAACAACCTTATAAAAAAATATAAGCCTCGTTACAACGTATTGCTTAAGGATGATAAATCATATCCTTGGATTTGTGTAAAAAACGAACGTTTTCCAAGAGTCTTCCCAACAAGACGCGTTATCAAAGATGGATCGGAGTATTTTGGACCATATACTAGTATGAAAACGGTAAAAACTTTGCTGGGTTTAATCAAAGGTTTGTACCAACTGCGCACATGCAATTACAACTTAACTGAAGAAAAAGTCGAAACTGGTAAGTTCAAAGTATGTCTAGAATACCATTTAGGAAATTGCAAAGGTGCCTGTGAAGGTTTAGAAACTGAAGACCAATACCATAGTAATGTGGCGGCTATTCGCGAAATTTTAAAAGGGAATTTTAAAGATTCGTTGCTGCAATTTAGAAAGCAAATGAAAACATTTGCAGAAAATATGCAGTTTGAAGATGCTCAGAAAGTCAAAGAAAAATTAGATATTCTCGAAAATTATCAAGCCAAGTCAACTGTTGTAAATCCCAAGATTAGTAATGTCGATGTGTTCTCGATAGTTAGTGATGAGAGCTATGCATATATCAATTTCTTACAATTATCTTATGGTTCAATTATTCGGTCACATACTTTAGAAATCAAGAAAAAACTCGAAGAGTCTGATATAAAATTATTAGAGTTAGCGATTACTGAAATCAGGCAACGTTTTCATTCTAATTCAAAAGAAATATATGTTCCTTTTAGAGTCGATTTAGGAGATAACATAAAGATAACAGTCCCAAAGTTGGGAGATAAAAAAAGTATCATAGATTTATCTGTCCGTAATGCCAAGTATTATCGTATGGATAAGATGAAGCAAATAAAAATTACAGACCCAGACCGACATGCAAATCGAATCATGGCGCAAATGAAAGCCGATTTAAGATTACCTGAAGAACCAAGGCATATTGAATGTTTTGATAACTCAAACATTCAAGGAACAAATCCGGTTGCTGCATGTGTGGTTTTTAAAAACGGAAAACCTAGTAAACGCGATTACCGACATTTTAATATAAAAACGGTAGTTGGTCCAGACGATTTTGCATCAATGGAAGAGGTTGTTTTGCGAAGGTATAAACGTCTATTGAAAGAAGCACAGCCATTACCACAACTTATTATTATTGACGGTGGTAAAGGACAATTGTCTTCGGCATTAAAAAGTTTAGACCTTTTAGGATTAAGAAAAAAAATTGCAATTATAGGAATTGCTAAGCGTTTAGAAGAATTATTTTATCCAGACGACCCAATTCCGTTATATTTAGATAAAAAAAGTGAAACGCTAAAAATCATTCAACAATTACGAAATGAGGCACACCGTTTTGGAATTGAGCACCATAGAAACCGGAGAAGTAAAGTGGCGCTGAAAACAGAATTAGAAAATATTCCTGGTGTTGGCGAGCAGACAATAGTAGATTTGATGAAAACGTTTAAAACTGTAAAACGAATTGCTAATGCCAAACTAGATGAACTTGAAGCTGTAGTAGGTTTTTCAAGAGCTAATAAAGTGTATAACTATTATCATAAAGAATAAATTGAGAGCCAATAATCCTAAATATATATCATTTTGTGTTGGAGTATTTATAATGCTTTTTACTTTTTCAGTATCAGCTCAAGATACTAATGAGCCAAAAATTGGTCTAGTGTTAAGTGGAGGTGGTGCAAAAGGGTTTGCTCATATTGGTGTGCTAAAAGTAATCGATAGCTTAGGTATTAAAATAGATCATATTGCAGGTACAAGTATGGGTGCCATAATAGGGTCTTTATATGCGTCTGGATATTCAGGAAAACAACTAGACTCTATATTTAAATCTATAAATTTTAATGAATTGATTAATGATGAATTCTCAAGGAATTCAAAATCTCTCATCGAGCGTACAAATTCTGAACGCTATGCAGTAAGCTTACCATTTGATAATTTTAAAGTGTCGTTACCTTCAGGTTTATCAAGAGGTCAAAATGTTTATAGCTTGCTTTATAAGTTGATGCTGCATGTCAAAGAAGTTGATGATTTTAACGATTTACCAATTCCTTTTTTCTGTATAGCAACAAATATAGAGACTGGTCAACCCGTAATTATGGAAAAAGGAAATTTATCACAATCTGTAGCTGCTAGTGGCGCTTTTCCATCATTATTTCAGCCTGTAAAAATTGATAATAAAATTTTTATAGATGGTGGTGTATCCAATAATTACCCCATTGAAGAGCTTCGAGCTAAAGATATGGATGTTATCATTGGAGTAGATGTTAAGATGATTTAAAAGATAGAGAAGCTTTAGCATCGGCACCAGAGATACTGCTTCAGATTAATAATTTTAGAACGATCAATGCTATGGAAATCAAGCGAAAGCTCACGGATATCTATATAAAACCAGATATCACTAATTTTTCAGTTATATCTTTTGATGAAGGAAGAGATATTGTCAGAAATGGTGAGATTGCAGCAAAAAATCAAATAGATGCTCTTGTAAAACTCAAAGAGCAAAAAACAGAGTTTTCCAAAAGAAAAAATATTATTATTCAAGATAGTATTAGCTTAGGATATATAAGTGTCACTGGCAACAAGCGTTATACGCGTTCATATATTTTAGGAAAGTTAAAACTCAAAGGTTACGAGAGCATTAGTTACGACCAGTTAGATAAAGGTGTAAATAATTTGGTGGCAACCAATAATTTTGACGCTTTACGTTATGACCTTGTGCCAACAGATGTAAATGGTGTTTATGATTTAGACGCAAAAATATCTGAGTCTAAAACAAGTGCTCTCTTAAGATTAGGACTTCATTATGATGTGCTTTATAAAAGTGCTGCTTTGGTAAATGTTACAAAAAAACGATTGATTTCAAAAAATGATTTTGCGTCATTAGATGCTATTTTTGGAGATAATATTAGATACGATTTTGATTATTTCATAGATAAAGGGTTTTACGTAAGTATTGGTTTAAAGTCTAGGTATAATCAGTTTGATAGACGCGTCAATGGCAACTTACTATTAGAGCCTAATGACCCGCTTTTAGTAGGTTTAAATAAAGTAGATATAGAATTACAAGACCAAACTAATCAATTGTATTTTCAAACATTATTAGCTAAAGAATTTTCTGTAAATGCTGGTTTTGAGCATAAGCGATTAAAAATCACAACCGAAACACTTAATAGCACTATAGCAGATGAAGATTTTACTTTTGAAAACACTGATTATTTTAGTGTTTTTGGGGGCTTAAAAATTGACACTTTTGACAATAAGTATTTTCCCAATGAGGGTTTTTCATTTGATGGAAAATTACATTGGTATATTTCCGCGAGTAGTTTTAATACAGATTTTAACCCGTTTTCAATTGCAAGTGCTGATATTGGTTATGCATTTAGTCCTTCAGATAGATTTTCAATAAAAGTAAGTACTGCAGGCGGCTTCCAATTGGGAGATCGTTCTACAAGGTTTCTTGATTTTGCTTTTGGTGGTTATGGTCAAAACTTTATTAATAATTTTCGTTCTTTTTATGGTTATGATTATGTGTCTATTATTGGCAATAGTTTTGTAGAAGCAGATCTAAATTTAGATTATGAGTTGTTTGATAAGCATCATATTATGTTGTCAGGGAATTTTGCCAATATAGATAATAATATTTTTGATGATGGTGAATGGTTGACAAGTCCGGATTATACAGGCTATGCTTTAGGGTATTCAGTAGAAACTTTTTTAGGACCAATTGAAGCAAAGTATACCTATTCACCAGAAGTAGATGAAAGTTATTGGTTTTTTAATTTGGGTTTTTGGTTCTAATAATTTTTTAGATATTTGTAGATATGAAACCATTCTGGACAGACTTAAAACTTCACCTTAATTTTCTAATTAAAAGGAATCCAGAATAAGCACGCATTTTTTGTAACTTTAGAGGCAGGTGGATTATAACGCCTAAATAATAAACATCTAAAAAAACATAAAAATGCCATTTTACCATAAACTCGGGGAAATTCCTCCTAAAAGACATACACAGTTCAAAAAACCAGACGGTAGTTTTTACTACGAGCAATTGTTTGGTACTATTGGTTTTGACGGTATGTCTACAAATAGTTATCACGAGCAACGTCCGACACAGGTCAAAGAAATAAAAGGAAAATATAGCGTTGCTCCAAAAATAGCAAAAGCTAACAACATGCATTCTTACCGTTTACATGGGTTTAAGGTAAAACCTGAAAGTGATTACCTTAAAAGTAGAAAAATAGTACTTACTAATAGCGATTGTAATATCATTTTATCAGCACCCCAATCCTCAACCAAAGATTATTTTTATAAAAATACAGATGCAGACGAATTAATTTTTATTCATAAAGGCTCAGGAAAATTACGTACACATCTTGGTAATTTAGATTTTAAATACGGAGATTATCTTTTAGTTCCAAGAGGAATAATCTATAAACTAGATTTTGATACCGATGACAATCGTTTATTTATTGTAGAGTCCTATAGGCCTATTTACACGCCAAAGCGTTACCGGAATTGGTTTGGGCAATTGTTAGAACATTCTCCTTTTTGCGAGCGAGATATTAGAAGACCTTATGAGTTAGAAACATATAATGAGTCTGGAGAGTTTTTAATGAAAATAAAAAAGCAGGGCGAAATTTTTGATATGGTTTATGCCTCAAATCCCTTTGATGTTGTTGGTTATGATGGTTACAATTATCCATATGCGTTTTCAATTCATGATTTCGAACCTATAACCGGTCGTGTACATCAGCCGCCGCCAGTTCACCAAACCTTTGAAACAGATGCATTTGTAATCTGTAGTTTTGTACCAAGATTATATGATTATCATCCTAAGGCAGTTCCTGCTCCTTACAATCACAGTAATATTGATAGCGATGAGGTGTTATACTATGTTGACGGAGATTTCATGAGCCGTAATGATATTGATGCAGGTCATATTTCTTTGCATCCTGCAGGTATACCTCATGGACCACACCCTGGAGCAATGGAACGCAGTATTGGTAAAGTCAAAACGGATGAGTTGGCTGTAATGGTGGACACATTCAAACCATTAAAAGTTACTGAGGAAGCTATGAAAATAGCTGATGGCGATTATTACAAATCTTGGTTAGAATAAAAAAATCGATCAACCAATATTAAATAAATGTTTAAAAGTAAATTACCTGAAAACCCAACACCATTAGTATTAAGAATAATTTCACTGGTGTTGCCAGTTTCAAATAAATCACCTCTTAACAAGCTAGTAGGATGGATATGAATGGTAATAAGATACTACTGGTATTAAAACAGTAGAATATACAAACAAAAATAAATAGATTCAATTACTATAGATTCAATTTTAAAATAAAATTAAAGTCATGGCAAAAGAAATAAAATCAGTCAATTATGGGCTAGAAAAAATATTCGAAGGCGCACAAGATTTCTTACCGCTATTAGGTACAGATTATGTCGAATTTTATGTAGGTAACGCTAAGCAAGCGGCACACTTTTATAAAACGGCTTTTGGATTTCAATCCCACGCTTATTGTGGTCTGGAAACTGGAGCTAAAGATTCGGTAAGCTATGTGTTAACTCAAGATAAAATTAAGTTAATACTAACCACACCATTAAACAGCAAATCACCAATTAATGACCATATTGTAAAGCATGGTGATGGTGTAAAAATTGTAGCGCTTTGGGTAGAAGATGCTAAGAAAGCCTACGAAGAAACGACTTCTCGAGGCGCAAAATCCTATATGCCACCAACTGTAGAAAGTGATGAGCATGGAGAGGTAGTTCGTGCAGGAATTTACACCTATGGAGAAACAGTGCATATGTTCGTAGAGCGAAAAAACTATAGTGGTGCTTTTTTACCAGGTTTTGTAAAATGGGAATCGGATTATAATCCACCAGCTGCAGGACTTAAGTATATTGATCACATGGTTGGTAATGTTGGTTGGAATCAGATGGACGTTTGGGTAAAATGGTACGAAGATGTTATGGGTTTTGAAAACTTTTTATCTTTTGATGATAAGCAAATTCATACTGAATACTCAGCATTAATGAGTAAGGTGATGTCAAATGGAAATGGTCGTATTAAGTTTCCGATTAACGAACCAGCTGAAGGAAAAAAACGTTCTCAAATCGAAGAATATTTAGATTTTTATGAAGGAGCTGGTGTTCAGCATATTGCAGTTGCTACAGATGATATACTAAATACAGTATCACAATTACGTTCTAATGGTGTAGAATTTTTATCAACACCACCAGACGAATATTACAAGTCAGTTCCAGGCCGATTAGAAGAATTTAGTCATGAATTAAAAGAAGATATCGAAAAACTAAAAGCACTGGGTATAATGATTGACGCTGACGAAGAAGGGTATTTACTGCAAATTTTCACAAAACCAGTTGAAGACAGACCGACTTTATTTTTTGAAATCATTCAACGTATGGGTGCAAAAGGTTTTGGAGCAGGTAATTTTAAAGCCTTGTTTGAGTCAATTGAACGAGAACAGTCAAAGAGAGGAACATTATAATATATAATGCTTCATTTACGTTAAAACACCATTTCATTACAGATGGTGTTTTTTACTTTTAATACTTTTGGAATAGTAATTGCAAATGTTAATATATTACTTATAAAATGAAGATATAAAACCTACATTTGTATTACAGATTTTTTATGAAAAAACAGTTACTTTTTTTTATTGCTATAATTAGTTTTCAAGTTGGTGTATCTCAGCAAGAATCTGCTTTCAAAGATGGAGAGTGGTTTAAGTTTCGTATGAGCTACAGTGGCTGGTTTAAAGCTGGTGAAGCAACTCTAAATATTAAAGAAAAAAAATTAAACGGAAAACCAGTTTACCATGTGGTTGGCAAAGGAAAAACAACAGGTCTTATCAATGCTTTTTTTAAAGTAAGAGATCGTTATGAGAGCTATTTTGATACCAATACAGGATTACCATATAAGTTTGTTAGAAAAATAGACGAAGGTGGTCACACCAAAGATATCGAGATTGCATTTGATCATAATATCAAAAAGGCTGAGGTCAATAATAAGAAACGAAAAACTTTAAAGACTGTCGATATAGATACAAATGTTCAGGACTTGGTTTCTGCTTTTTATTATTTAAGAAACAACTATAATACAAATCAGATTAAGGTTGGAGACGTTGTAAAACTAAGTATGTTTTTTGATGAAGAAAATTATCCATTTAAGCTAAAATTTTTAGGTCGAGAAACTATTAAAACTTCAGTTAATGGAAACCGTGTAAAAGTAAAAACATTAAAATTTAGACCTTATGTTATGGCTGGTCGTGTTTTTAAGGAAGAAGAAAGTTTAACACTTTGGGTTAGTGCCGATAAAAATAAAATACCTTTAAAGATAAAAGCAGATTTAGCCGTCGGTTCTTTAAGAGCTGACCTTTCACAATATAAAGGACTTAAACACTCCTTTCAAGTTCAATTCGATTAATTTATGGCCAACCAAGCAGACTATTCTAATATTATAAAAGCTCTTGAGCATAAGTATAATAATATTAATCAAGACACAGACGACCATCTTTTAGGTTTGCTTTATAGCAAACCAATTACCTACTGGGATTATATTCAAACGGATGCGCTTTTGGGACTTCAAAATCAGCGAACAACACTGCCAGATGAGATGGTGTTTATTGCATATCATCAAATCAATGAGCTTATTTTTAAAATGATACTCTGGGAAATTTCTCAGGTAGCTAAAAAAAAGGATTTAAAAGCAGATTACTTTGAAAGTAAAATTATGCGTGTTTCGAGATACTTCGATATGTTAACTACCTCTTTTAATATTATGAGAGAAGGTATGGAGGTGGAACAGTATATGAAGTTTCGCTATACATTAACACCTGCAAGTGGATTTCAAAGTGCTCAATATAGGTTTATAGAATTTGCTTCAACCGAATTGATAAATCTTATTGATTACAGATTTAGAAAAAACATAAACAGAGACACACCTTACACACATGCTTTTGAACACTTATATTGGCAAGCTGCAGGGAAAGACCATAAAACAGGTAAAAAATCTACGCTACTTCAAAATTTTGAAAAACGTTACAAAGACGAGTTTTTAAGATTTATGGAAAATTACAATACCAAAAATCTTTGGACACGTTTTAAAGAATTACCAAAAGAAGATCAAGAAGATAAAGATTTAGTTAAAGCTATGCGTCATTACGATTATACCGTAAATGTGACGTGGGTTATGGCACATTATAACGCAGCAAAACATTATATAGAAAGTGGTATTGGAGATGGTGAAGCTACTGGTGGGAGTGATTGGAAAAAATATATGCATCCAAAATACCAAAGGCGTATTTTCTTTCCAGATTTATGGAGCGAAGATGAATTAAAAAATTGGGGAACAAATATTTAAATAGAATAAAATTAATGCAAATAAAAAGGGTAATATGGTATGCAGTAATTACTGTAACATTTTGGACATGCAAAGATGATCAACCTGAAGAAAACATGGAAGATTTAGCAGTTATTGAAGTAGCCAAAGAACATTTTGAGTTCGGGTTTAATTTCAATGATTTTATTGTAAAACGAGATACCATAAAGTCTGGCGATACTTTCGGAGTAATATTAGAACGAAATAATTTAGGTTATCCAAAAATCTTTCATATTGCCGAAAAAGCAAAAGATTCTTATGATATTCGAAAACTTCAAGTCGGTAAACCTTACACCCTGCTTTGCGCAAAAGATAGTTTAGAAACTCCTAAAAGTTTTATTTATCAGCCAAATAAAATAGAATATGTAGTCATTGATTTTCAAGATTCTATACAAGCATATATTGGAAAAAAACCTATTAAATATACTGAGAGAGAAGTATCGGGTGTCATACCTCAAGGTAGTGGAATTTCGATGGTTTTAGATAAAAAGGGTTTAAGTCAGCGATTAGCTAATAAAATGGCAAATGAGATTTACGCATGGACTATTGATTTTAATCGATTACTGCCTGGTGATAGATTTAAGGTAATTTATACAGACAAGTATATTGATGATTCCGTTTATGCTGGAGTAGATAAAATTAAAGCTGCCTACTTTGAGCACAATAAAAAACCGTTTTATGCTTTTGAATTTGAGACTGATAGCGCAAAAGGTGTTATCGATTACTTAAGTGAAGAAGGAAAAAATCTAAGACGTGCTTTTTTAAAATCGCCAATTAAATTTGGTGGACGTGTTTCTTCAAGATATAATTTAAGAAGGCGAATTGCACATTATGGTTATCGTGTAAAAGCACATAAAGGTACTGATTTTGCTGCAGCAAATGGCACCCCAATTTTAGCAACTGCTAATGGTACGGTAACAAAATCCTCTTATACAAGAGGAAATGGTAAGTATGTAAAAATTAGGCATAACGCTACTTACGAAACGCAGTATTTACACATGTCACGACGAAAAGCTAAAGTTGGTCAGTTTGTAAAACAAGGTGATGTCATAGGTTATGTTGGGAACACAGGGAGCTCATCAGGAAATCACGTCTGCTACCGCTTTTGGAAAAACGGAAGACAAGTTGATCCATTTAAGCAAAAATTACCAGAAGCAAAACCTATTTCAGAGGGTCTTAAGGTTAAATTTTTAGATTACATCATTCCGATAAAACAACAATTAGATAATATTATTTTGGTCGAAGACTCACTTCTTCCAGAAACTGAAGAAACACTTTCAGAGATAAAATAATTATGGCATTACAAGCAACCAATCCAACAAAGACCAAAGCTTGGTCAAAACTACAATCTCATTTTTTAGAATTAAAGGATAGTCACTTAAAAGAGTTATTTAAGACCAATCCAAAAAGAGCAGATGAACTCACTGTGATTTGGGATGATTTTTATGTTGATTTCTCTAAAAATAGAATAACTAAAAAGACATTAAGTATACTTATAGATTTAGCTAATGAACTTAATCTAAAAGATGCTATTTTAAAATATTTTGAAGGTGATATAATTAATCAAACAGAAGGACGCGCTGTACTTCATACAGCACTCAGAGCCTCAAAGAATGCTGCCATTTTTGTTGATGGAGAAAATGTTATTCCGAGCGTTTATGCTGTAAAGAAAAAAATTAAAAATTTCACAGATGCAGTTACTAATGGGAATCACAAAGGATTTTCGGGAAAACAAATTACAGATGTCGTAAATATTGGTATTGGTGGTTCGGATTTAGGACCAGCAATGGTAGTAGACTCACTTCAATTTTATAAAAATCAACTCAATACACATTTTGTAAGTAATGTCGATGGTGATCATTATCAAGAGGTAATAAAAAATCTTAATCCTGAAACTACGCTTTTCGTCATTGTTTCAAAAACATTTACAACACAAGAAACCTTATCAAATGCCAATTCAATTAGAGAATGGTTTTTGCAATCACAACCAAAAGAAGCTGTTGCTAATCATTTTGTTGCCGTATCAATAAATGTAGAAAGTGTAAAAGAATTTGGAATTGCAGAAGAAAATATTTTCCCAATGAAAGATTGGGTTGGTGGTCGATTTTCTTTATGGAGTGCTGTTGGTTTATCGATTAGCTTAGCCGTCGGAAATGAAAATTTTGAAAATTTACTTTCCGGAGCAAATAAAATGGATAAGCATTTTAAAACTTCTAATTTCGAAGAGAATATCCCAGTTATAGCAGCACTAATAACTATTTGGTACAACAACTTTTTTAAAACTGAAAGTGAAGCTGTAATACCATACACACAATATCTTAATCAGTTTGCAACGTATCTGCAACAAGGTATTATGGAAAGTAACGGTAAGAGTATAGATAGATATGGAAATAAAGTGAACTACCAAACAGGAACTTTGATTTGGGGAGAACCAGGAACAAATTCACAACATGCTTTCTTTCAGTTAATTCATCAAGGCACTAAGTTGATACCGACTGACTTCATCGGTTATGTAAAATCGCTACATGGTAATAAAAATCACCATGATAAGTTAATGTCTAATTATTTCGCACAGACAGAAGCATTAATGAACGGTAAAACCGAAGCAGAGGTTTTAGAAGAATTAAATAGTAACAACTTTTCAGAAGAAGAAAAAAATATGCTTTTACCTTTTAAAGTATTTGAAGGAAATAAGCCTACAACTTCTATTTTAATCCAGAAACTGACACCTAAAAGTTTAGGAAAATTAATAGCCATGTATGAACATAAAATCTTTGTGCAAGGTATTATTTGGAATATTTTTAGTTATGATCAATTTGGTGTTGAATTAGGTAAAAAATTGGCAAAAAATATATTAGATGAGCTCAATTTTTCTGATCAATCAAATTCTCACGATAATTCAACTCAAAACTTAATACGTTTTTACAAAAAATAGATGATATCCTGCCTAAATGATATGACCATAAGCCTGACAATTTAGGTTTATTTTGCATGGTTAATAAGTTGTTAAAATATCTTAACATTGAGTTAATGTTTTAAGTGATATTAGTTGTATTTTTACCGAGTTAATCAACTTATTTATAACATGAAAAACATTACTAAATTTTTATTTGTCACTGTTGTACTTCTTTTTACAACAGTTTCTTTTGCACAAGGTGTGACTACAGCCTCACTTGGCGGTCAAATCACTGATGATCTAGGAGAGCCCTTGCCAGGTGCTACAGTTGTCGCTATTCACATTCCTACTGGAAGTAAATATGGAGCTGCGACAGACTTTGAAGGTTATTATCGTATATCAAACATGAGAACAGGTGGTCCATACACCGTAACAATTTCATATGTTGGATTCAAAACATTTACAAGGCAAAATGTCTTTTTACAATTAGGTAATTCAGAGAGAATTAGCACTAAATTAACAGAGGATACAAATGCCCTGGATGAGGTAGTAATAACAGCTGATAGAACTGGTATTTTTGATTCTAACAAAACGGGTGCAGCTACTAATATTAGCAAGCGTCAAATAGAAACTTTGCCTCAAACATCTAGATCAATTGCGGATTTTGTTAGGTTGACACCTCAAGCTCAAATTACCGAAGGTAACGACGGTTTCTCAATTTCGCTAGGTGGTCAAAACAACAGATATAATGGGATCTATATAGATGGAGCAGTAAATAATGATGTATTTGGTTTAGCTGGTTCAGGAACTAACGGTGGTCAGACAGGTGTTAATCCATTTTCTGTTGATGCTATTGAGTCTTTTACTGTGCAACTAGCACCTTTTGATGTTAAAATTTCTGGTTTTGCTGGTGGAGCAATAAGTGCTGTTACAAGAAGTGGTAGTAATGAATGGTCAGGATCTGCTTATGGATTTGTAAGAAATCAAGATTTAGCTGGTAAAACTCCTGTAGATCTTGTAGGTCAAGGCGAGACTAGAGAAAAACTAGATGAATTTACAGCACAAACCTATGGTGTACGCGTGGGTGGTCCCATCATTAAAGATAAATTATTCTTTTTCTTAAATTATGAAAGACAAGACGACGAAACACCTCAACCTTTCAATTTTAGTAACTATACGGGTGACTCCAGTTTAGCTGAAATAAATGCACTTGCAAGTTCAATATCATCTCAATATGGATATGATGTTGGAGGTTTTGAAAATAACACAAGAACATTAGAGAGTGATAAGATAACTATGAAGTTAGATTGGAATATTAATGACAACAATAAATTATCTTTAAGTACAAGATATGCAGGAGCAGATAATTTAGAGGCAAGAGGTTCTAGTAACAGCAGAATATCTTTCATTAATGGTTCTGAGTTATTTAATACCAAGACTTTTTCGTCTTCTTTAGAATGGAATTATCAAGGTAATAATATCAGTAATAACTTCTTATTAGGTTACACTAGAGTAAGAGATGATAGAGATCCACTGGGAAGCCCATTTCCATCTGTTGATATAGATGATGGTGCTGGGACTATTACCTTTGGTGCTGAGCCTTTCTCTACGGCTAACTTACTAGACCAGGATGTTTTAACAATTACAAATAACTTTGAAATTTATAAAGGCAGACATACAGTCACAATAGGTACACACAATGAGTTCGCAAAAATCAAGAATTTATTCTTTGCTTTTAATTACGGAGATTACACGTTTAATAGTGTAAGTGATTTTAACAACGATATTGTAGATTTTTACCAAAAAGGATATTCTCTAGTTGGTTCTGGTACTGTAGGAGACGAATCGGATGGTGCATCACAATTTAATACATCTCAATTAGGTTTCTATGTTCAAGACGAGGTACAAGTTTCAGATAACTTTAAGTTAACTGCTGGTATTCGTTTTGATTTTCCTATTTGGGAAGATGGCGCTGTTAATGACGCTTTTAATAATACTACCGTTCCAATTCTTGAAGCGGCAGGAAAAGATTTACAAGGTGCAAGAGTAGGTAAAGGAGTTAGGACTCAAGCACATTTATCACCAAGGTTAGGATTTAACTGGGATGTTAAAGGAAATAAAACAACTCAGATTAGAGGTGGCTTAGGGATTTTTACATCTAGACTTCCTTTAGTATGGCCTGGTGGGACATATAACAATAACGGTGTTACTGGAGGATATTCAAATATCTTTAATATAAGTGGAGGTGTCAACTTTAATCCAGATATTAATAACCAACCTGTACATGTTGCACCTGGTTCTGGTGGAACAGGTGGTAATATCGATTTATTTGCTCCAGATTTTAAATTACCTCAAAGATTTAAAATGAATATAGCTGTTGATCAAAAATTACCTTTCTTAGGATTAATTGCTAGCGTAGATGCTTTTTGGGTAGATAATATAACTGAGATTTACTACGAAAATTTAAATGTAGGTGGACCTGTAGGATTTTTAAATGGTGCAGATGGAAGACCATTTTATGACAGACGAGATGAAGTTGATCCAACTTATGGACGAATTATGCTTGCTTCTAATACAGGTGCTGGCGATTCGTGGAATACAACTTTTTCTTTACGTAAGCCATATACAAATCTAACAGATTGGTTAGCTCTTGAAGGTGCAGTTAATTATTCTTACGGAGAAACTACAGCTATTTTTGATGGAACATCATCACAGAATAGTTCACAATGGAGAGGTATACAAACGGTTAACGGAAAGAACTCTAATTTACCAGTAACAAGATCTGATTTTAATCAAGGACACAGAATTACAAGTAATTTTGGTTTAGACTTTCAATGGAACGAAAATATATCTACAAAAATCGGATTATTTTATGAAGGTGCAGAATCAAGACCGTATTCATTTACTTACAGAGATGGAAGAGATTTATTGAACGATGATTCTAGAGATAATGCACTAATATATGTGCCAGCTGATGCTACTGAAATCACATTAGAGGATTCTAACAACAGTGGATCAACTAATGACGAATGGATGACATTAGATGCAATAATTAGCGGTAATGAATATCTTAGTAGTAGAAGAGGACAATATGCAGAGAGAAATGGTACTCAAGGACCATGGAGTCATGTAATTGATTTAAGAGTTGCTCAAGATTTCTCAGTTAACGCATGGGGTAAAAAACACACATTCCAAGCTACTTTTGATATTTTTAACTTTACTAACTTCTTAAATAAAGATTGGGGTAATAGAAACTTTGCAAGTGGTAACGTTCAAATCTTACAAACAAGAACTGCAGGACCTGATCCAGTTTTCAGAGTTCTTGATTCAGGTATAAATAATATCAAGCAAATTGATGATAGAGGCATTCAGTCTTCAAGATGGCAAATGCAAATTGGTTTAAGATATTCATTCTAATATCTTAATGAGTAAATAAAAAAAGCGCAACTTTTAAAGTTGCGCTTTTTGTTTTTATTAACTGTAATCATTATTTCCAATCTAAACTTTCCACAACTCGTTTTATATCATTTCTGAGGTAAATAGCAGCAGGATAAATAGAGTCGTAATTGGGCTTTGTGTAGAAGTACAAAGAACCACTTAAAAAGTGATTTATACTGTCTGTTGCATAAAACTGAGATTGAGAAGCTGCATTACCTCCAACCTCATAAAACATACCGTAAACTTGTTTTTCAGGGTTCATAAAAACATTGCTTTGAATCTGATCTGCTTTTTGTGTGTGTTTTTGAGTTAAGTTTTGAGCATCCCTCAATAAATCACGTAAATTATCTTTAGTAACTTTTTTATAAGTTAGATATACTGTCCCTTTAAGAGAAGGATATTCTATATCTATACTGAAAGAATTTCCGTTTTCACTATTCTTTATTTTAGTTATAGATTTTGCCAATTCATTTTTATCAAAAGAAAATGGCACTGGAATATCAACACTTTTATAGATCGGATTGGGGTAATCTAGCCTTAAGAATGCTTTAGGTTTGGGTAATGGGTCATCACCACAACCTAAAATAAATAAAACACAGATAGTAATTAGGATTTTTTTCATTGTTATGCTGAACTTGATGCAGTATATTTATTATTAAAATTTTAATGATTTACGATAGTTAACCTTATCTGTTTTATCCTTTTTTTATCAATGGCCTCTATAGTAAAAACGTAATTTCCAAAATTTATTTCAATTCCAACTCTTGGAAAACCTCCAGATAATTCTAATATAAAACCAGCAATGGTCTCAGCTTCACCTTTTTTGTCTTCAAAAAGACTATTATCTTCAATAGATAAAATTTTATAAATGTCTTTTAAAGAGGTTTTACCATCAAACCTGTAATTGTTTTCATCTATCTTAGAAAAATTGAGGTCGTCAACATCATATTCATCGCTGATATCACCTACAATTTCCTCAATAATATCCTCAAGTGAAATTACACCAGATGTGCCACCATATTCATCAACTACAATAGCTAGATGCACTTTTTTTATTTGAAACTCTTGCATAAGGTCATCCAATTTTTTGTTTTCGGGTACAAAAAATGGTTCTCTTAAAATAGTTTTCCAATCAAATATTTTTTTGTTAAGATGTGGTAGTAAATCTTTAACATACAGGATACCAACAACTTTATCTATATTTTCTTCAAAAACAGGTATTCTAGAATATCCATTATTAATAATTTCTGGTATTATAGTATTAAATTCTGCATCAATATTTACAGCGAAAATATCCATACGAGGACGCATCACTTGCTTAGTATCTGTATTTCCAAACGATACAATACTTTGTAAAATTTGTTGCTCTTCTTTTGTGGTATCATCGTCATTGGTAAGCTCTAAAGCTTGTGATAATTGATCAACACTAATATTAGATTTTTGTTTACCCAATCCATTTTGTATTTGGATGGTAATAAATTGCAATGGTATGCTAATAGGAGAAAAAACAACATCTAAAAATCGGAGAGGTCTTGCTATGGCTATGGAGAATTTTAAACTATTCCGACTCGCATAAATTTTAGGGATAATCTCACCAAATAATAGGATTAAAAATGTCGCACAAATAACTTCTAATAAAAACCGAAACACTTCATTTTCAATAGATGAGAATAAAAACTTACCTATGTAGGCGAACAAAATTACTATGGCAATATTTATAAAATTATTAGCAACTAATATGGTTGCTAGTAGTTTTTTTGGACGTTCTAAAAGAGATGTAATTAAAATTATACTTTTAGAGCTATCAGCATCAGCAGTTTCGATATCTCCTTTTTTTAAGGAAAATAGTGCAACTTCAGCACCAGATATTAAAGCAGAACACAAAAGTAAAATGAAAAGCAAAACAAAACTTACGAGAAACGAAGTGTTTATCTCTAAAAATATTAGTAATAAACTACTGGGGTCAGGATCCAAAATTATAAGTGTTTAATTTAAGATTAAAATGGCAAATCGTCGTTACCATTATTTATTGCGGGTGCTTCAGTGGCTTCAGAGCCTGTGCCGTTGGCTGTTGTATTTTGTGATACACTAGCGTTTTGTTGCTCTCCTTTAGGTGTTAAAAACGTAAATTCATTACATTGTATTTCGGTAGAGTAACGCTCCATACCTTTATCATCAGTCCATTTACGCGTTTTAATTCTTCCTTCAATATAAATTTTATCTCCTTTTTTTAGGTATTTTTCACAAATTTCGGCAGCCTTATTTCTTACAACGATATTGTGCCATTCTGTATTAGTTATACGTTCGTTTGTTTGTTTACTCACATAGCTTTCGCTAGTTGCAATTGGAAATCGTCCGACGCAATTTTTATCATCAAAATAATGCATCTTAACTTCGTCACCTAAATTCCCAATGAGCATTACTTTATTTAAAGTTCCAGACATAATAATTTTTTTTATTGTAGCGTACAAAATTACGCAACTTCTACTTATTAAAAATAATAAAAATAAGGATAGGTGTGTTTTTAAAATTTAAATTTATTTATAAATTCACTAATTAAAGCGGGTACAGGATAATCTTTGAGGTTTTCTGCTGAAATAGATTTTTCAGTTATCGGGTCAGTTTCTATAATCCAAAACTTAGTATGTAAATGTTGATGCGATAGCTTGTGAATAACATCTTTTTCGTTAAAAAGGTTGATTTGAAATTTTAAATTTTTAATAAGTTTGTGTTTTGATATTTCTTTTTCAAATTCATAAACATCTATACTTTCTTTAGATTCTATAAGTGGGAATTGATATAAATTCTGCCAAATCCCTTTTTCAGTACGTTGCTCAATAATAGTTTTCTTATGCTGATCAATGATGACTAAATAGTTAAAATAGCGGTGTCTTATTTTTATTTTTTTCAACTTTACGGGTAGCCCTGAAGTTTGATTTTTTAGAAAAGCAATACATCCAGATTGAAGCGGACAAATAATACAATAAGGTTTTTTTGGTTTGCATTGTTGGGCTCCAAATTCCATTATGGCCTGATTAAAAGTTGCAGGTTCTCTTTTATCTATTAATTCGGTTGCTAGAGCTTTAAACTCCTTTATACCTTTTGTGGAGTTTATTGGCGTCTCAATACCAAAAAAACGTGACAAAACCCTATAGACATTTCCATCTACAACAGCTGTAGTTTCTCCAAAGGCAATAGAGGCAATAGCACTTGCTGTATAATCGCCAATACCTTTAAGCTTTATTATTTCGCTATAAGAATTTGGGAAGTTACCACCTAATTCATTAACTATATATTTGGCTGTAAAATGTAAATTTCTAGCTCTAGAATAATAGCCTAGACCTTGCCATAATTTCAAAACAGTTTGTTCATCACTTTTAGCAAGATCATAAACTGTAGGAAATGTTTTTACAAAAGATTCGTAATAAGGTAATCCTTGCTTGACTTGTGTTTGTTGTAATATGATTTCTGAGAGCCAAATGAAGTAGGGGTTTACTGTATGTCGCCATGGTAAATCTCTTTTATTATCTGAATACCAGTTAATTACGTTTTTTGAAAAATTCATTTATAAAAAGTGTAAGCAAGTGCAAACATAAAACTATATAAGCTTAAATTTTAATGAATTACGTTTGAAATATTGAAATTAAATTACATATATTTGCAAACCCTTATAAATAGTAGTAACACAATAAATTAGACAAAATGACAAAAGCAGATTTAGTGGCTAAAATTTCTGATAAATTAGGAATTGAAAAAGGTGATGTACAAGCTACAGTAGAATCTTTTATGGATGAAGTAAAAACCTCTTTAGAGAGTGGTGATAATGTTTATTTAAGAGGCTTTGGAAGCTTTATAATTAAAACAAGAGCAGAAAAAACAGGTCGTAATATCTCTAAAAACACAACAATAAAAATACCAGCGCACAATATACCAGCATTTAAACCAGCTAAAATCTTTTTAGAAGGTGTTAAATCTAAAGTAGAAGTGAACTAAACATATTATTAAGTAAAATATTAATTTAAAAACGAATTATTTATGCCAAGTGGTAAAAAAAGAAAAAGACACAAGGTAGCGACGCATAAGCGTAAAAAACGTAGACGCGCTAATCGTCACAAGAAAAAATAAATCGAAAAAGTAGTTTAGATAACTACTTTTTTCGGTTTTAAAATAACGTTCTTTGATATAAAATCTTTGGTTGTATTTAATAGATTGCACCATCGATTTACTGGAATCCCGAATAATTCGGGAACATCCTGTGTCAAAAAATTAAGTAAAATCCATCTGTCTCAATTAAGAGATAGATTTAAATCTACATTATGAACAAAGAATTAATCGTAAGATCGAGTTCAGATATTGTTGATTTTGCCTTATTAAAAGATGGAAAACTTATTGAATTGCACAAAGATGATGAGGATAACAACTTTGCCGTTGGTGATATTTTTATTGCCAAAATACGTAAAGTTATTCCTGGTTTAAACGCCGCATTTGTTAACGTAGGTTATGAGAAAGATGCTTTTTTGCATTACCATGATTTAGGACCACAATTGCCTTCTCTTTTAAAATTCATTAAACGTGTAAGCACAGGGAAATTAAGAGATTACTCACTAAAAAACTTTCCTTTTGAAAAAGATTTAGACAAGCATGGCAAAATTGCAGAAGCTATAAAGTCTAATCAATCACTATTAGTACAAGTTGTAAAAGAGCCAATTTCTACCAAAGGACCTCGCATTAGTTCAGAATTATCTATTGCTGGTCGTTACATTGTTTTAGTCCCTTTTTCTAATCGTATATCTGTTTCTCAAAAAATAGAATCTCAAGAAGAAAAAGATCGCCTTAAACGTTTGGTAAAAAGTATTACCCCTAAAGGTTTCGGCGTTATTATACGTACCGTTGCAGAAGGTAAAAAAGTGGCCGAAATAGATAGTGATTTACAGAACTTGTTGGATAGATGGACAGCAATGTGTAAAAAACTCTACAAAGCGCATCACCCAACAAAAGTACTGGGAGAAATGAATAAAGCATCCTCAATTTTGAGAGACATTTTTAACGATTCATTCTCTGGTATTTATGTCGATGATGAGGTTTTGTATGGACAAGTAAAAGATTACGTGCATCAAATTGCACCAAAAAAGGAAAACATTGTTAAGCATTACAAAAACGGCATGCCGATTTTTGATAAATTTGGTATTGAACGTCAAATAAAAACATCATTCGGACGTACCGTAAGCATGGCTAAAGGCGCTTATTTAGTTATAGAACATACTGAAGCCTTACATGTTGTAGATGTAAACAGTGGTAATCGCTCTAATAAAGAGAAAAACCAAGAAGACACTGCTTTAGAGGTTAATCTTATATCTGCTTCAGAAGTTGCTAGACAATTACGTTTACGTGATATGGGTGGCATTATCGTTATCGATTTTATCGATATGGGTAAAGCAGAAAACAGAAAAAAACTCTATAATCATCTTCGTGACGAAATGAAAGATGACAAAGCAAAGCACAAAATATTACCGCCGAGTAAGTTTGGATTAGTGCAAATAACCAGACAACGCGTTAGGCCAGAACGTAATATAAAAACTAAAGAAGTAAATCCAAATGCTGTTGGTGGAGACGAAATCGAAGCACCAATTAAGGTGGTTGAGCGTATTAATCAAGACCTAAAAAGGATTTACAAAAAAGACTATAAAAAGGTCGCATTACATGCACATCCTTTTATAGCGGCCTTTTTAACCAAAGGGTATCCATCAATACGTTCAAAATGGTTTTTTGAACACAAAAAATGGGTAAAAATTTTACCTAGAGATGCTTACACTTATCTTGAATATCATTTTTTTGATAAAAATGGTAACAAAATCAAATAATATCTATTAATAAAAAGCCCAATTGAAATTTTCAATTGGGCTTTTTTATATAAAAAATCCTTTCATCTTGCGACAAAAGGATTTTACGATTTAAAACTAAATTATTGTGTCCTAGCATAATTTTACGCGTCGCACTTTGTCTCTAAGACTCTTGCGATAAGCTTTAATGCTAATGATATCGTTGCTTTTTTTGTAATTAACTTTAATATGTTTGGCATTACGAGATGCTCTAGCCTTTCTTGGCGCAGCTTCCTCTACCTTTTTTAGAACAACTAATTCTGTAGCATCTGCAGATACAGGCTTTTCAGACTGCGAGAACTCTACTAATGGTAGAGTGAGAAATACTAGTAATAGAATTAAGTTTTTCATTTGTTTTATTGTTCTTATTTTTAACAACAGTACAAACATAAGTCACGGTGAGGGCTTGTAAAGAAAATTTTAGACCAATCAAGGAGACTTTTAGATAAACGGAAAGCAATTGTTTAAAACATCGACGAAATACACGTTTTCCGTCGATAGCCCTTTAAAATCAATACTATATAATGACAAAAAACACTAATAATCCATATTATAATCTGTTCCAAAAGCAAAAAAGTAATCAATATAAGGTTGCTAATAGTACCTATAATCAACGAATTAACAAGTTAAACACACTTAAACGAGCTATAGAAATCACTTTTAGAGATGACATTAAAGAAGCACTATATAACGATTTAGGAAAGCCAGATGTCGAATCTGAAATGACAGAAATCTATCAGATAGTTGGAGATATAAAATATGTAAAAAGTAATTTACACAAGTGGATGCGTAACAAAAAAGTACCAACACCACTATCAATGTTAGGTGCTTCATCTTATATTAAATACGAAGCTAAAGGTGTTTGCCTAATTATTTCGCCTTGGAATTTCCCTTTTAACCTAACGTTTGGACCTTTAGTGTCTGCTATTGCTGCTGGTAATACTGCGATTATTAAACCCTCAGAGATGACACCTCATTCTTCAGCGCTTATGAAGAAAATTGTACAGTCTGTGTTTAGTGAAGATGAAGTCGCTTTAGTAGAAGGTGAAGTACAGAGTTCTACGGACTTACTAAAATTACCTTTTAATCATATCTTTTTCACTGGGTCGCCAGTAGTTGGTAAAATTGTTATGAAAGCTGCTGCTGAACATCTTGCTTCTATAACCTTAGAATTAGGTGGTAAATCTCCAACGATTGTTGATAGTACTGCAAATTTAAAAACAGCTGCAAAAAAAATCATGTGGGGTAAATTTATGAATTGTGGACAGATTTGTGTGTCTCCTGATTATGCGCTAGTAGATGAAACGGTAAAGGATGCATTTATTAAGGAATGCAAAACATGGTTAAAAGAATATTATGGCGAGAATCCGGAAACTTCAGATTCTTATGGGCGTATTGTAACGTCAAAACATTTTAATCGCCTTAAAGCTCATTTAGATGATGCAAAATCAAAACATGCAACGATAAATAGTGGCGCAAATTCTAATGAAGACGTTAAGTACATAGCACCAACAATAGTCTCTGATTTGGGTAATGATGCTTCATTATTAGAAGATGAAATTTTTGGACCAATACTTCCAATAGTAACTTATAAGACTATTAATGAGGCTATTGAATATATTAATACTAAAGAGCGTCCTTTAGCATTATATATTTATAGTAAGAGTAAAAAGAATACAAAACAATTACTAAACAATACCAAAGCTGGTGGCACTTGTATTAATAACAATATTATTCATTATGCAAATCATAATTTACCTTTTGGAGGTGTAAATAATAGTGGTATAGGAAAATCACATGGTTACTATGGTTTCAAAGCTTTTAGTAACGAGCGTGCTGTTGTAAAACAACATACATTTGGAATTACAGAATTATTATTTCCACCTTATACAGGAATCAAAGAAAAGTTAGCAAGACTCACTGTAAAGTGGTTTTAAGATTTATTAAAAAAATGTGATTGAATTTGTTCATTCACACCATCTTGAAATTTAGTCATACTAAACCATTGATGAATAGAGTAGCAACCTGTTTCTCCTTTTTTATTAACGGCAATATAACCGACTTGAAAATCTTTATAATCCTTTCCTGGTTTATTAACGATGCGGCCAATAGCTTCTTCACAAGCTTCTTGTGGCGATTTTCCTTGACGCATTAACTCTACAATCAAAAAACTACCAACGGTTTTCACGACCTCTTCTCCAAGACCAGTTGCTACAGCACCACCAACTTCATTATCTACAAATAATCCAGAACCTATTATCGGTGAATCTCCAACACGACCATTCATTTTATAAGCTAAACCACTTGTTGTACATGCACCTGAAACATCTCCATTTTTGTCTACAGCAAGCATGCCTATTGTATCGTGATTTTCAATATTTATAATCGGTTTGTATTTGGATTCAACTTTCCACTTTTCCCAAGCTTTTTTTGAAGCTTCTGTCAATAAATCTTCAGCTTCAAATCCAGACTCTAATGCAAACTGTTTTGCACCTTCTCCTGCTAGCATCACGTGAGGTGTGTCTTCCATAACTTTTCGAGCTACAGAAACAGCATGCTTTATATCTTTAAGATATAATACAGCGCCACAATTTCCATTTTTATCCATGATACAGGCATCGAGTGTTACGTTGCCTTCTCTATCTGGTAAGCCACCTTTACCTACAGATTGCCCTTTTTCGTTAGCCTCTTCAATTTTACAACCCAGTTCAACTGCGTCTAGAGCACTTCCACCAGATTCTATAACTTCCATAGCTTTTGCGGTTGCATCTATAACATGCCAAGTGGCAACGACAACCGGCAAAACGGCTTTGGACTCAGGATTTTCTTTTGAGGCAATTGATTTATCTTCGACTTGCTCATTACAAGACGTTACAGCTGTTCCAACAGCTAAGCCAACACCTGTTAGCGACGCATTTTTTAAAAATTTTCTACGTTTCATGTTTTATTATTTTAGTAAGCCACGCCTTGTTTGTCCAATACTTTTTTAGTTCTATATGCATAGAAAAGTAAATAAACAAAACAGAAAACAGCAACCCAATAAGACGATTGAATATTAAATATGTCTGCTAGCTTACCTTGTAATGGTGGAATAATAGCACCACCTAAAATCATCATAATTAAAAATGCAGAACCTTGAGAGGTGTATTTACCTAAGCCAGCAATACTCAATGTAAAAATACATGGCCACATAATTGAGCAAAATAACCCACCAGATAAGAATGCAAATAATGCTAAATTTCCTGTTGTAAATAAGCCGATAAGCATTCCTAACATACCTAGTATGCTAAATATTTTGAGTGTTCTAACCGGATTATCCTTAGCTAGGAAAAAGCCTCCAATTTGCACAGCAACACAGATGGCAAAGAAAAGTATTTCATCAGACGAAAAACTTTTCCCACCTGCTCTATTAACAATCAATATAACAGCAAAAGCAATATATGGTACAATGATTAATAGTGCCTTTTTTAATCCTTTACTTGGATTAAATACTGTAATAGCACCTACCCAACGACCAATCATTAAGCCACCCCAATACAGTGATATAAATGGTGCAATACCTGCATCATTTAAAACAGGAAGACCTAAAGGATTTAAGTTATTGACTTTATCTGCAACGGTCTTTAAAAGTTCTCCTAAGTTACTTTGAATAGTAACCTCTACGCCAACATAAGTAAAGATGGCTAGCATTCCTAAAATCAGTTGAGGGTATTTCATGGCGCCCCAACCTTCAGGTTTTTTGGAAGCACTAGAGTTAGCAATAAATACTGAACCTATTACGGCAACTAAAGCGACAAATAATAATATTAAACGAATGTTTTCAACGGATTCAGTTACTTCTGTATTACCAGAATATGTACTAAAAATATAGCCAAAGCAAGCCACTATTATTAAAGTTAATACGACTAAGAGATTTCGCGCTTTGTTTGCAGGTTCAAAAGGTGTATCTGATTTAAGTGCAGGTAATTTTTTAGAAAAATGAAAAAGCGCAGCTGCAATTAAAAATAAAGCACCAACACCTAGATATAATAATTGTACTGTGGTTAAAGTAATTTCGTTATTCTTAATCATTGAAACTAATTCTTGAGGACTAACAGATGCTGTTCCAAATAAGACAAGAGCTACGACGATAGGTCCAATTGTTGTTCCGAAAGAGTTTATACCGCCAGCAAGATTTAAGCGATGAGAACCTGTCTCAGGTGCACCGAGCGCAATGGCAAATGGATTAGCACCAGTTTGTTGTAAAGAGAAACCTAGACCAACAATAAAAAGTGCGATTAATACAAAATAGAATACTGCTGTTTGACCTTGCTCTGCACCTGCCGTTGAAGGATACATAACAAAAGCACCTACTGCAGATAATAATAATCCATACACGATGACTTTTTTATAACCCCAAGAATTAACGATGTCTTTTTTTATAGAACTAGAAATAACAAATAGCAATAATGCACCAATATAGTAAGCCCCATAAAATGCAAAATCTACCAATTGGGATTGAAATTGGTCTATATTAAAATAGGTTTTACAAAAGGGAATAAATACACCATTAGAGGCTGCAATAAAACCCCAGAAAAAAAAGACCGTTACTAAGGTTGTTAGTGCTGATTTATTAGTTTGTTGGTTACTCATGATTTATATTGATTGTTAGTTAGTTTTTATTTTACTGAAATCTCATCTACAAAAATCCAGCTTTTTCCATTCATTGGATTTCCGATATGCCATTCAGGTAAATTACCAAGTTTTTTGGCGATGACTTTGACATATCTATATTTAGATTTTGGGACTTTCATTTCAATAATTTCTATAGCAATATCGTAATTCTTTGGTTTTGTATCTAATATCTTTTTTCCAATTGATTTAAAATTTTGGCCATCATTGGAAACCAAATATTCAACTTCGGTAGGATGAAATATCCAAGCACCTTGATCTCGTAAAAAATTTGTTGAAATTTTTTCTATGGATTTTACTTTTCCTAAATCAATAGTTGCCACCAAATCAGTGTTCCAGTAACCTTGCCAACTACCTGTTCTATAATTTTTGGTGCTTCTAATACCATCGATTAGGGCATCATTTCCACCAGCTGAATATTGATTCGCAAATTTAGATTCGAGCTTGATGCTTAGATTTGGGTCAATCTTATAGAATGGTGTTTCTAAAACTGGGCTTTTTAAATCTCCTTTTCCAGAATATAATTTCACTCTTGTGTCCTTAGTAATTGTAAATGGTTTGTTGTACCGTTGAAACTCGTTTTCGTCCAGCGCATAAAAGATTTTTGCATCTTTTTCTGAAGTATTTAAAACTACTTCAGTACTACCTCTAAAGGTAATATCGCCCTTTTCGATATATGGAGAAGGTAAAATGATGTGGTCTTTAATTTCAGTCTTAGGTTCTTGACCTTCTCTTGAACCCCAAACAGCAGGATTATCCGTCATTGTGAATTCTAAAGTCCCACCTTCGATTATATCTGAATGATTAATGAACGTTTTCTCTAAAGGCTTACCATTAAGTTTTGCGCTTTCAATGTATATATTGGTTTCACTTCTGTTATTAGCAATAACTGTAAACTGTTTGCCATTTTCCAAATTTATGGTTGCTTTATCAAAAAGAGGTGTTCCAATGATATATTCATTGCTGCCTGGTGTAACAGAATAAAACCCAATTGAGCTTAAGACATACCAAGCACTCATTTGCCCACAATCTTCATTACCAGAAACACCGTCTGGGTAATTATTATAGAGCTCCGTCAAAATTTGGTAAACACGCTCTTGTGTTTTGTGCGGTTTATTCACAAAATTATACAAGTACGCCATGTGATGACTAGGTTCGTTACCATGGGCATACTGACCAATTAATCCTGTGATATCTGATTGATTACGTCCTGAGGTTTCTGTTTTTGCAGTAAATAATTCGTCCAGTTGACTTTCCAGTTGGTCTTTTCCGCCTAATAATTCTATGAATCCAGAAATATCCTGTGGCACATAAAAACTGTATTGCCATGAATTGGCTTCGGTATAATTAAAATTAACTTCATAAGGATCAAATGGTGCAAACCAAGTATTTCTAAAACGCCCACGCATAAATTTACTTTCGGGGTCAAATACATTTTTGTAGTTCTGTGCGCGTTCAATATAATTTTTGTAGTCTTCAGTTTTACCCATGTCTTTTGCCATTTGTGCAATGGTCCAATCATCATAGGCGTATTCGAGGGTTTTGGAAACCGATTCGCTTTCTTCATCAACAGGAATAAATCCATATTTTTTATAAGCTTCTAGTCCAAATTTATCACGAGTGGCAGAGTGTTTCATGGCCCCAAAAGCTTTTTCTGTATCATAATCGCGTATGCCTTTTAAATATGCATCTGCTATTACTGGTACTGCATGATAACCAATCATGCAATCGGTGTAATTCCCAGCCAAATCCCACATCGGCATTATGCCACCTTCATCATATTTGGCTAAAAACGTATTTATAAAATCGTTTGTTTTTTCTTGTTCAATAATAGTATAAAGTGGATGTGCTGCACGGTAGGTATCCCATAATGAAAACACAGAATAGTAATCAAATTCTGCATTATGAATTTCTAAATCCATACCTCTATAACGTCCATCGACATCTTGGTAGCGATTTGGTGCTAGCATGGTATGGTATAAAGCCGAATAGAAATTGGTTTTATTATCTAGATTATCACCTTCAATAACAATTTTTTCGAGTTGTTTCTCCCAGTAATTCTGAACGTCACTTTTAATTATTTCAAAATCTTTACTCGAAATCTCTGCTTCTAAATTTTGTTGTGCGCCTTCAATATCCACAGAAGAAATACCAACCTTTATATAAATAGGGTCATTGTCTGGATTATTAAATTTTAAAGCACTTCGTCGTCCACCTGGCATTCCTGTTTTTTCAGGAGATTGTAAAAGATCTGAGAACGGATGTGATGTTTTAATGGCATAAAACAAACGTTGATCTTTTGCCCATGCTTCAGAGTGTCTAAAACCTACAATTTCTGTGTCGGAAATCTTTTCAATTTTAGCATCTAGAACTTTATCTCGATGAACTAAGTCTAAAATCACATACTGATTGTCTGATGAAGGAAATTGATATTTATGAATACCACTTCGTTTAGAAACGGTTAATTCCACGTCAATATTTGTAGAATCTAAGTGTACTTTATAATATCCAGGTTCGGCAGATTCATTATCATGCGAAAAATGAGCTCGATAACCAGGTTGACCATCTGCACCATTATTAAAAATTTGTTGATTAGTTGGCATTAAAAGCACATCGCCATAATCACTAATTCCTGTGCCACTTAAATGCGTATGAGAAAAACCATAAATATATTCGTCAGAATAATGGTAACCAGAGCAGCCATCCCAACCTTCCAAACGTGTGTCTGGACCTAATTGCATCATCCCAAAAGGAGCAGATGCGCCAGGATAAGTATGACCATGACCACCAGTGCCAATGAACGTGTTTACATAGTTTATGAGCGGTTGGTCTTTTTTAGCAGTTAAGGTGGAATTTTCGTTTTGACATCCAAAAAGAAGGAATACAACAAGGAAAGTGGAAATAAATTTAGGATTCATCAAAAGATTACTAATTTTAATGCATCTAAGATACTAAAATGAATTTCAAGAAAAAGCACATCATTTTATTTTTGGTTTTGATTTGTTTTGCATGTCAAGAGAATAAGCAAATTGTCATTGAGCCTCAAATAATTCCGGCCCCAAATAATTTGAATATTACTGCTGGCGAATTTTATTTGAGTTCAAATACCAATCTTATATATGATGCTGAACTTGAACCTGCAGTTGCCTATTGGGAATCTTTATTTACACCTGTTTTTGGTTTAAACACAGGGAAAGCAAACACAATGAGATTTTTGTTAGATAAGAGTATTAAAAACCCTGAAGCTTATATTTTAGATGTCAATACCGAAGAAATAACAATAAAGGCAAGTTCACCCAAAGGCGTCTTTTATGCCGTCCAATCTCTCATTCAGTTACTGCCTCCGGAATTTATAAAAGATGGTTTCAAGTCTGAAGGTATCAATATACAAACACTAAAAATTGAGGATAATCCTGTATTCTCTTATCGTGGCATGCATCTCGATGTGTCACGCCATATGTATCCAGTTGAATTTATAAAGAAATACATCGATGCCTTAGCTATGCTAAAAATGAATACGTTTCATTGGCATTTGACAGACGATCAAGGTTGGCGCATAGAGATAAAAAAGTATCCAAAATTACAAGAAGTTGCAGCTTATAGAAAAGAAACACTTATAGGTCATTATAGTAATCAACCACATCAGTTTGATGGTAAAAAATATGGAGGTTATTACACTCAGGAAGAAGTTAAAGACATTGTCGCCTATGCACAGAAAAGATTTATAACGGTCATTCCAGAAATCGAAATGCCTGGGCACAGCCAAGCTGCTATCGCTGCATATCCAGAATTAGGATGTTCTGGTGATAAGGTTGATGTAGCTACGAAATGGGGTGTTTTCGAAGATATTTATTGCCCAAAAGAAGAGACTTTTAAATTTCTTGAGAATGTTTTGGATGAGGTTGTAGCACTTTTTCCTAGTGAATATATTCATATTGGAGGTGACGAAGCGCCAAAAACACAATGGAAAAATAGTTCTGAAAGTCAAGCCTTAATTAAATCTGAAGGTCTAAAAGATGAGCATGAACTTCAGAATTATTTTATTACCCGAATGGAAAAATATTTGAATTCTAAAGGGAAACAGATTATTGGTTGGGACGAAATTCTTGAAGGTGGTTTAGCACCAAATGCGACAGTGATGTCATGGCGAGGAACAAATGGTGCCGTTGAGGCAGCAAAGTCAGGGCATAATGTAGTGATGACAACAACTTCACATTGTTATTTTGATTATTACCAATCTGATAACGATGACGAACCCACAGCAATTGGTGGTTATTTACCACTAGAAAAGGTGTATGGTTTTAATCCAATTCCCGAAGAATTAAATTCTGATGAAGCTAAATATATTTTAGGTGCACAAGGGAATATTTGGACCGAATATATGCCAACTACAGAGCAAGTAGAGTACATGGCGTTCCCAAGAATATTAGCAATGAGTGAAGTGATTTGGACGAATGCTGAGAATAAAAATTATGAAGATTTTGTATCTCGAGTTGAAAATTTCCATAAACGATTAGACGTTTTGGATATCAATTACGCGAATCATTTGTTTGAAATTAACGGTGAAATGATTTCAGTTAACAGCAAGTCATTTTACAAATTAGAAACGCTAACAGAAGGCAAAGACATTCGTTATACTTTAGATGGTAATGAACCTACAATAGCATCAGAAATTTACATATCTCAAATTCCGATTTCTGAAAGTATAGAACTAAATGCTTCAGTTTTTAATGCTAAAGAGCAACTAGGGCAACCATTTATACAAAATATCAATTTCCATAAAGCTGTTGGTGCAAAAATCACCATTGATAAAACGCCTCATAAAGCGTATTCAGGAAGTGGTGCAGAAGGTTTAATAAATGGTATTAATGGAAGCGATAGCCGTTATGGTGATAAGGAATGGTTAGGCTTTTGGGGAGAAGATATTATTGTTACTATAAACTTTTCAACGCCAAAGGAAATTAACTCAATCTCCACTCGATTTCATAATGGAAATGGCCAGTGGATTTATGCACCAGAGGAAATAGGGTTTAGTTTTAAACTCCAAGAAGATGGAAGAACACTTAATGACATTAATCGTATTAAAAATAACGGTGATATAATAGTTAACCATTCTTATAAAATAGAACCTACTACAGTCAGTCAGATAGAAATAGTAGTGAAAAACTACGGCGAAATCCCAGAAGGAAAACAAGGTGCTGGCAATAAAGCATGGACATTTATTGATGAAATTATAATTAACTAATATGTTGTTGGAAGTCTGCGCCAATTCTTATCAATCTGCAAAAAACGCCTGCGACGCAGGATTACAACGTATTGAGTTATGTCAAGAGTTGTCAGTTGGTGGTGTCACACCATCTTATGGTTTATTAAAACAAGTGATTGAAAATTTAGACATCCAAGTTTTTGTTTTAATTAGACCCAGAAGTGGAAATTTTGTGTATTCTGATTTGGAGTTTGAAATCATGAAAAAAGACATTCAAATCAGTAAAGATTTGGGTTGCTCTGGAATTGTTTCAGGTGTTTTAAATTCAGATAAATCTATTGATATAAAAAGAACAAAAGAATTGATAGAGCTTTCAAAACCGTTATCATTTACATTTCACCGTGCTCTTGATGAGGTTGCTAATCCTAAAGAAGCATTAGAGCAATTAATCAATTTAGGTGTTGAGCGTGTGTTAACCTCAGGGCAAAAACCATCAGCAGAAGAAGGTTTGAGTTTACTAAAAAAATTGAATGAAATCGCAAACGGTAAAATCACCATTTTACCTGGTGGTGGTATTAACGCTCAAAATGCCGTCAAGTTTAAAGAAGCAGGATTAAAAGAAATTCATGCTTCTGCTTCTATAACAATAAACCAAGATGATTCTTTATTTTGTTTACCACAAACCGTTTCAGATACCAATACAATTAAAGACATACTCGATGCGATTTAGTTTTCTTCTTTTAATTATGTGCATTTTCAGTTGTCAGCCAAAACATGATGTACCAGTCACAATCGAATTACATAATAATTGGCAATTTAAAAAAGCAACGGATTCTGTTTGGAAATCGGCAACCGTTCCCGGTAACGTGTTTTCAGATTTGCTAGAAAACGAGTTAATAGAAGACCCATTTATTGGAGATAATGAAAAAGAAGTCCAATGGGTATCGCAAGCAGATTGGGAATACAAGACTACATTTTCAGTCGAAGAAGAAATATTAAAGAAAAAGAATTTAGAACTCAGTTTTGAAGGCTTAGACACATACGCTTCAGTATATTTAAATGACAGTTTAATTCTAAAAACTAACAACGCCTTTAGAGCTTTTGAGGCTGATGTAAAACCACTTTTAAAACTTAAAAACGAATTACGAATACTATTTGAATCGACATCAAAACAAGAAGAAATAGAGAAGCTAAAATTAAATTACGAGCTCCCAGAAGGTGAACGCATTTTTACCCGAAAAGCACAATTTCAATACGGTTGGGATTGGGGACCAAAATTAAATACAAGTGGTATTTGGCGACCGATAAATTTGGTTGGTTGGAATGATTTTAGGATTGAAGATATTAATATTATTCAAAATCAATTAAATGATTCAATAGCATCTTTAAGAGTCGTAATAGAAAACTTTAATCAGTTAGAGAATTCTATAGACTATGAGGTTTATGTTAATGGAAAATTAAGCCCAGTGCAACCAGAAAAACCAGAGATTCCTATTTCAATAGTGAATCCAAAACTATGGTGGCCTCATAATATAGGCGAACCTTACTTGTATGATATCAAAGTTGTGATCAAAGACGGTAAAAAGATATTAGACAGTGTATCTACAAAATATGGCATCAGAGATATTGAATTGGTTACCCAAAAAGACAGTATCGGAGAGAGTTTCTATTTTAAAGTTAATGGTCAACCAGTATATGCAAAAGGCGCTAATTATATCCCACAAAATAGTTTTCAGAATAGAGTCACAGATACAGATTATGAGAAATTATTAAGTGATGTGGTTGATGCCAATATGAATATGCTTCGTGTTTGGGGTGGCGGTATTTATGAGAATGATATTTTTTACGATTTATGTGATGAAAAAGGCATACTCATTTGGCAAGATTTTATGTTTGCATGTGCTATGTATCCTGGCGATGATGACTTTTTAGAAAATTTAAAACAAGAAGCTGTTGGTAATGTAAAGCGACTACGAAACCATGCTTCAATTGCATTATGGTGTGGTAATAACGAAAACTCAGAAGGTTGGCATCGTTGGGGTTGGCAAGCCAATAGAAGTGAAGAAGAAAAGGATGAAATATGGAGTAATTACCTTAAGGTTTTTGATTCTATTTTACCAAATACAGTTTTACAATTAACGGACACCGACTATTGGGAAAGCTCTCCTAAATATGGACGTGGAAATCTCAAATATAAGGCGGAAGGTGATGCTCATGATTGGTGGATTTGGCATGATGCATATCCGTTTGAGCATCTTGAGGAAAACGTACCACGATTTATGAGTGAGTTTGGGTTTCAGTCTTTACCGAGTTACGAAACGATTCGATATATAAATCAAAATGATAGTATAGAAATTTCCTCAGATAAGTTTAAAAATCATCAAAAGCATATGAGAGGATTTCAATTAATAAATGAGTACATGAAACGTGATTTTCCTGTGCCAGCTAATGCCGAAGATTATGTGTACATGAGTCAGCTATTGCAAGCTTACGGCATTGCAATAGGCATTGAAGCACAGCGACGCGCTAAACCCTATAATATGGGAACTTTATACTGGCAACTTAATGACTGTTGGCCATCCGTATCATGGAGTAGTATTGATTATTTCGGTAATTGGAAAGCGTTACATTATAAGGCAAAGAATAGTTTTCAGGATGTTTTAGTGACTTCAAAAGTTGAAAATGACACATTAACAACATGGGTTGTTAACGATAATCTTACTATAAATACAGGTGAATTAAGTTTAAAAATCATGGACTTCAATGGAAATATTATATGGCGTGATTATAAAGCTATTCAAGTTGAAGAAAATTCAAGTTCAATAAAAAATATATTAGATTTAAAATCCTTAAACTTCAACAAAAATAAAGTAGTACTGGTTTCAAACTTTAATAATAAAACATCATTTTTCTATTTTGTAAAACCGAAGGACTTACAACTAATAGAGTCGAAAATTCAACAAAAAATAATTAAAATGACTAATGGTTTTTCTATAGAATTGACAAGTTCAACATTCCAAAAAGACGTTTTTTTATCTACAAATCAAAAAGGGGATTTCTCAGATAATTTCTTTAATATGCTTCCAAACGAAACTTATAATATTCACTTCAACACAGACTCAGATAAGTTTCAAGATTTACAACTCAAAAGCTTTAACAGTTTTGTAAGATAAGTCGGTAGTTGTCTTTGTAAATTTGAATATTAAAATTCTAATATGATTCGCTGGTTTTTATTTATTCTTGTTATTGCGATTGCAGATTATTACGCATTTCAATCCTTACGCACAATTACAAAAAGTAATTGGTGGTATGCATTGTATTGGATTTTTACAATAGTAGTTATAGGTAATTTTGTTTATCAGTTTTATGGTTTTACCCGTAGTGATGGTTTTTCTCCAAGCAACTCTTTAGCTGTTGGTTTTCTTATAGCTATGGTAGTTCCCAAACTTCTTCTTATTGCTGTTATGTTTACAGAGGATGTATTTAGAGTACCTCAAGGTATATACAGTTATTTTATGCAAAGTAGCGAAAATGGCGATAGCGTGAAACATTTCCCAGCAAGACGAAAATTTATAAGTCAGATAGCTTTAGGTTTAGCGGCTATTCCTTTTACATCCATTCTTTATGGTATGTACAAAGGCAAATATAACTTTAAGGTTCTAAAATATGTACTTCATTTTGAAGACTTACCAGAAGCTTTCGATGGCTATAAACTCACCCAGATTAGTGATATTCATTCTGGGAGTTTTGATAATATAGAAAAGGTGAAATATGCTGTAGATTTAATAAACGAACAGCAAAGCGATGTGATATTATTTACTGGTGATATGGTGAATAATAAAGCCACAGAATTAGAGCCTTATGTTTCTGTTTTTAATGAGTTAAAAGCAAAAGATGGCATGTTTTCAATTCTAGGAAATCATGATTATGGTGATTATATCCGATGGAATTCTGAAGACGAAAAACAACAAAATCTTGAGGATTTAAAAGTCTTACAAAAAGATATAGGTTTTGATGTGTTATTGAATGAAAATAGATTCATAGAAAAAAACGGAGAACGTATAGCCTTAATTGGTGTCGAAAATTGGGGCAAAGGTGGTTTTAAAAAAGCAGGTGATTTGCAAAAAGCAAAAGCCCAAGTAGACGAAAAAGATTTTAAAATTTTAATGAGTCATGACCCAAGCCATTGGGATGCTGAGGTTGTTAATGATGATTACCATTATCACCTAACCTTAAGCGGTCATACACATGGCATGCAGTTTGGAATTGAGATACCTGGTTGGTTTAAATGGAGTCCAGTAAAATGGCGTTACAAGCGTTGGGCTGGTATCTATGAAGAACTTGGTCAGTACATTAATGTCAACCGTGGTTTTGGCTATTTAGCTTTTCCGGGACGTGTTGGAATATGGCCAGAGATTACCGTAATTGAATTGAAGAAAGGCACGTCTAAAAATGCAGTTTAATGTAAAAGTTAATATAAATGCAATTTTTGTATATTTATAAAACTGAAATTTAAAGCGTTATGTCAAAATTTGGAGAGCTTATAGATGTAGACAAACCTGTGCTACTAGACTTCTTCACAGAATTTAACGAACAGTCTACAGCGATGCATCCCGTACTTAGAGATGTAGCAGCTGCACTTGGTGATAAAGCTAAAGTCATAAAAATCGATGTAGAAAAAAATCAAGAACTTGCCGAAGCTTTACGTGTCAAAGGTTTGCCAACACTTATTATCTACAAAAATGGCGAAATGAAATGGCGCCACAGCGGTGAGCAAGATGCCAATACATTGATTGGTATTATTCAGGAGTATGTTTAGGCTAATGCTTTAAACTCAAACCCTTTTTCAGAATAATATTCCAAAACTTTAGGTATTACATACTTTAAATTTTGCTCCGCTTTTAGACTATCGTGCATTACAATAATACTCCCCTCATTTGTGGAGTTTATAATATTATCAAGACATTCTTTTTGAGATACTGCGACATCCCAATCAAAAGACAATACATCCCACATTACAATTTTATAGTCTGATTTTTGAAGTTGTTTGGCTTGTTTGGTTTTAAATTTTCCATATGGAGGTCGGAATAATTTACTATTTGATAAAGATATTTTATTAATAGCCTTTTGCGCCAATTCGACATCGACTAAGTAATCTTTTGTTTTATGCTTCCAACCTTTAAGGTGATTATAAGTATGGTTACCAATTGTATGCCCTTCGTCTATGATAGATTTAAGGATTTCGGGATGCTTTTCTACATTACTACCGATACAAAAAAAGGTTGCTTTTGCATTATAAGTTTTCAATTGTTCTAAAACCCAAGGGGTGATTTTGGGTGTTGGACCATCATCGAATGTGAGATATAATTCCTGCTTTTTGGTGTCAATATTCCAAGTAAAATTTGTAAATAATGATTTTACAAAACTTGGTGTTTTTGCAGGAATCAATTTCATTTAGTTTGTGCTATCGTCTTCAGCTGGTATAATGGCATTTATATCTTCGCCATCTTTTAAAAGTTCATTAATATCTGCTTCTGGTTCTTCAGATAATTCTTCGTCACCCATTAAAGGTCCAAATAAACTTAAATACTCATTAAAAGTTTTTGTTTGTTCTAAAGCAAAATCTCTATCTCCATAGGCCACAAGTGCATCAACTAGCGAACGGTATTTTTGTATGTCAGTAAATATTTCATCAATAATATCGGCTTGAGTACTTACATCTTGTCCACTATAGTATACAAGGTTTTCTTGATATTTTTTTGCGACATCCATATACAGTTTTTTAGCTTTATTATCTGCACCAACTTCAAAATAAGTAGAAATATAAGGCTCTAAAAGTGTGTAATATCCAAAATCATCAACAGGCATTTTTTCCATCGCCAAATCCGCCATTTCTTCAGCTTTATCCAGTTGCTTTTCATCTAAAAGAGATTCAATGAGCCTTGCAATGTTTCCACGATAGGTAATACCATTTTTACGAGTTTCGACATCGTAATAAATGTCATTACCGCTTCCGCCCCAATCCCAAGATTTCACTAGGTTATACATTAAGTCAGGGTCAACACGTCCCATATCAAAAGGATTTGCTTTATCTACAGGCGTTTTAATAGGTACCAGCTTGTAGCATAAACCATCAAGTTGAAGGTAATCTTTCATCCAGATGTAATCTTCGTCAGCAAAAGCGCCACCACTAAAGTAGATTGGACGTTCCCAGTTGTTATTCGCAATAATATCTAGCATTAATAGACGATTCTTATATAGAGCGCTTCCAGATACTTTTACATCTAAAAACTGCTCAATTTTATCGGCATCTTTTGCACTAACAATACCGTTTTTAAGAACAGTAGCTTTATCAACAGGAACTCTAATGTTTCTTGACGGATAATAATTAGAGTTAAGGAAATAGGTTGGGTAACGCTCTGGGTCTTCTCCTTGAGAGGTTACTAAATATTTTAGCTTTTGTTTAGGGTTATCATCACCAACAAAATTCATAAAAGTTTTTATATCTAAAGTGTCTTTAGCAATACGTTCATTGATTTCTCTATAAAAAGTATAATCGCGAGTTCCGTCTCTGTACTGTCTATGACTTAGTTGTGATGGGATTGGATCGCTAGAATATGCTTTACGTTTCATTTGGTCTATATACCATGCTGTTTGAAATAAACTTGTATTAACAACACGGACATCTGTTCGTACACCTTCAATCTCTTGTAAATACCATAAGGGGAAAGAATCATTGTCTCCAATCGTAAATAGTATAGCATTTGGGGCACAAGACTCTAAATATTTACGTGCCATGGCATTGGCAGTATACTTGCCAGAACGGTCATGATCATCCCAATTATTGGCTGCTAAAATTCCGGGAACAGCTATTAAGCAAGCTAAAGTTATTGCAGTAACAGGTATAGCACTTTTTTTAGCTTGTTTAGTCAGTAAATCATATAAGGCATAAACACCGAATCCAATCCATATTGCAAATACATAAAAAGAACCAACTACTGAATAATCTCGTTCACGAGGCTCAAAAGGTCTAATGTTTGTATAAAATTGAATAGCTAAACCTGTAAGTAAAAAGAATACTAAAAGTACCCAAAAACGTTTTTTATCGACATTAAATAAAAAGAAGAATCCAATTAGACCAAGAATTAATGGTAGGAAATAGTATGTATTTCTTCCTTTATTGTTTTTGACATCACTTGGTAAATTCTCTTGATTCATTCCTAGAAGAAAGCTGTCAACAAATTCGATTCCAGAAATCCAATTACCATTAAAATCGTCGTATTTTCCTTGAATATCATTTTGACGACCCGTAAAATTCCACATAAAATAGCGCCAGTACATGTACCCAAATTGATATTGTACCATGTAAGCCATATTATCCATGAAAGATGGTTTTTCTACATCAAACCAAGACTGCGCATTTTCTTTTAAAAAGTTATGATAGTCTTCATAATCTACTTTTCCTTCAGCCACAGCTTGTCTAAATTGACTTACCATTTGGTTAATCTGTTGCATCTGATAACTTGCAGCTGCACTAGCTTCTTCTTCTGGATAACCACCATTGATGTAGCTTTTGTATATATCAGAACCTAATCTTGGTTTTATTTTAAAGTCAATAAGGCCAGTAAACATCATATAGTTTTCAGCATGTTCAGTACTCCACATTCTTGGTAGTATTGAGGCATGTTCAGAATTGTAATTCTGTTTGGCATTTTCCCAATCGTTAATGATTTCGTATTTACCAGTTTCTTCGTTTTTTTCGTAGTTTTTCTTGTCGTCTACAAAAGGATTATCTTCATCCTCACCAGAATATAGTTCAGTAAACTGTGGTCCGTAAAACAAATGTGTTTCTGGATATTGCTCTAGATTGTAATACGCTAATAGTTCACGAGCATCAGAAGGGTCATTTTCATTAATAATTACATGTGCATTTGCTCTAATTGGCAACATCATCCAAGATGAAAACCCTATAAAGATAAAAAGTAAACTCAATACTAAAGTGTTAACATGAGTATAACCTTTTCTACGGGTATATTTAAGCCCATAGTAGAATGCAGAAATCAAAATTAATCCTGCAATAATGGTTCCCGAATGAAATGGCAAGCCAAAGTTGTTAATCGTAAAAACTTCCATCCAACCAAAAAAGCGTAGTGCGTTTGGTAATAATAATTTAAATATAAAAAGTAATATCGCAGCAGATATAACATTAGCTAAAATAAAATTCTGAATTGTTATCGTTTTATAATTCTTAAAGTAATATATGAGTCCAATCGCTGGGATAGTCAATAAGCCCATAAAGTGAACACCAAAAGATAATCCAATAACAAAGGCAATTAATATTAGCCAACGATTGCCTCGAGGTTTATGCATATCTTCTTCCCAACGTAAAGCCAGATAGAACATGACAGCCATTATCAAAGTTGCCATGGCGTAAACTTCAGTCTCTACGGCATTAAACCAAAAAGAATCTGTAAAGGTAAAGGCAAGACTCCCAACAAGTGCACTTCCAAGTATAGCCATGCCTTTACTTGCGACGTCTTTTTTTGAATCATATTTTACGAGTTTACGTAATAAAATCGTGACCGTCCAAAACATAAAAAGAATGGTAAAAGCACTCGAAACAGCACTCATCATATTTAGCAGTGCGCCAATCTGTGATGGCTCTAAAGCAAACATAGAGAAAAAAGCACCTAACATCTGAAATAATGGTGCTCCTGGTGGGTGTCCAACCTGCAACTTTGATGAGGTAAGAATGTATTCTCCTGCATCCCAGAAACTCACGGTAGGTTCTATTGTTAATGCATAAGTGATTACAGCTATTGTAAACACAAACCACCCTAAGATGGTGTTCCACTTTTTAAAGTTGAAATCGGTCATAAATCAAAGACTTTTTGATGCTGACGAATTTACTAATAAATACAACATAGCATCATACTTTTAAGCAAACGTTAAGTATTTTGGATTATTTTTCTTATTTTTTTTGTTCAAGTAAAACTTTGTTATAAATTTGCACCCTCATTTTGAGATGATGGCCTATGGTGTAACTGGCAACACATTGGTTTTTGGTACCAAAGAGTCTAGGTTCGATCCCTAGTGGGCCAACATAATTTTAAAATCCTAATTCAATTTGAGTTAGGATTTTTTGTTTTTCATCTTTAACTGAATAAAACACGGTTGTAACCATTGTTAATTCAGAATTTTAGATACTAAACGTCTTGCAAAACTCGATATATATCGTATATTTGCACCACTGTTTAAAGAAAAGAAGATTATGAGGGGACGAAAAGTCCCCTCTTTTTATAGCTCTATGTTAAAAAATAAAGTAGACCAATTATTAAAAAATGCGCTAGAAGAGCGTCAAGATTTATTTTTAATAAATATGACAATGGGTGCTGATAAAGCAATCAAGGTTATAATTGATGGAGACAATGGTGTTTTAGTTGGAGACTGTATGTTTATCAGTAGAGCGATAGAACACAATTTAGATAGAGAAGAAGAAGATTTTTCTCTAGAGGTTTTATCAGCAGGAGCAGCATCACCTTTAACGATGCCAAGACAATACAAAAAAAATATTGGTCGTAACCTAGAAGTTAAGACTAATGGCGATAATAATATTGAAGGTCAATTGGTAGAAGCCAATGAGAAATCCATACAGTTAAAATGGAAAACTCGCGAGCCAAAGCCGATAGGAAAAGGAAAAGTAACCGTAACCAAAGAGGCTACGATTGCATTAGAAGATATAAAAGAAGCAAAAGTTAAAATAAAATTTTAAGTCCTGTTACTATGGAAAATTTAGCGTTAATTGAATCATTTTCGGATTTTAAAGATGATAAATTAATAGATAGAGTTACGCTAATGGCGATTCTAGAAGATGTATTAAGAAATGCATTAAAGAAGAAATATGGTGATGACGATAACTTTGATATCATCATCAACCCTGATAAAGGAGATTTGGAAATTTGGAGAAACAGAATCGTTGTTGCAAACGGTGAAGTAGAAGAGCCAAATCAAGAAATTGAGTTATCTGAAGCACAAAAAATCGAACCAGATTTCGAAGTTGGTGAAGATGTTGCAGAGGAGGTGAAATTACATCAACTCGGAAGACGTTCTATTTTAGCACTAAAACAGAACTTAATTTCCAAAATTCATGAGCACGATAATACAAACATCTACAAGCAATTTAAAGATCTAGAAGGTGAGATTTATTCTGCTGAGGTTCACCATATTCGTCATAGAGCAATCATATTATTAGATGACGATGGTAACGAAATTATATTACCAAAAGATAAGCAAATACCTTCAGATTTTTTCCGTAAAGGTGAAAATGTTAGAGGTGTTATTGAAAGTGTAGAACTTAAAGGTACTAAGCCAGCGATAATTATGTCAAGAACATCACCATTGTTCCTTGAAAAATTATTCGAATCTGAAATACCAGAAGTTTTTGATGGTTTAATTACAGTAAAAAACGTAGTTCGTATTCCTGGTGAAAAAGCAAAAGTGGCTGTAGATTCTTATGATGACAGAATTGACCCAGTCGGTGCTTGTGTTGGTATGAAAGGTTCTCGTATTCACGGTATTGTACGTGAGTTAGGAAACGAAAATATTGATGTAATCAATTACACTAATAATATTCAGTTATTCATAACTCGTGCCTTAAGTCCAGCTAGAGTGACATCGCTTAAACTTGATGAAGAAAACATGCGTGCTGAAGTATTGCTCAAGCCCGAAGAAGTATCAAAAGCTATTGGCCGTGGAGGTCATAACATTAGGTTAGCCGGTAAATTAACGGGTTATGAGATTGATGTATTTAGAGAAGGTGCAGAAGAAGATGTTGAATTAAGTGAATTCTCTGACGAAATCGAAGAGTGGATTATCAAAGAATTTAGTAAGGCTGGTCTAGATACTGCAAAAAGTATTTTAGAGCAAGATGTTAATGATCTTGTTAAGCGAACTGACCTTGAAGAAGAAACAATTATTGAAGTTATTAGAATTTTAAAAGAAGAATTCGAAGACTAAAAAACTACCAATTTTTGCAGATTAATTGGTAAACTATATATTTAGGATTATATAAAAGCATATATGGCTCAAATTAGAATTAATAAAGTGCTTAGGGAATTAAATATTTCTCTTGACCGTGCTGTGGATTTTTTAGACTCCAAAGGCATTGAAATAGAGAAAAGCCCTAATACAAAAATTACTCAAGATGTTTATGATACATTAGCTGACGAATTTCAGACTGATGCGACTAAGCGAGAAAAGGCACAAGAAGTAAGTGAAGCAAAGCTGAAAGAAAAAGAAGCCTTAAGAGAAAAACGTGAGCGTGAGCTCGAGGAAAAAGCAAAGCAAGATGCTGAAATAGAGAAAGTTCTTAAGGCAAAAGCAGAGCTCTCTGGGCCTAAGCAAGTAGGTAAAATCGACTTAGATGACGATAAACCAAAAGCACCACCAATAAATACTGAAGAAGCATCAAAAGCTAAAGCACCTAAGAATGATGAAGTAAAAGCTGAAGCTCCTAAAAAAGCTGCTCCCAAGAAAGAGGTACTAGCAAAAAAGGAAAAAGAAGCTCCTGTAAAAGAAAATAAAACTGTAAAAGAAAAATCTAATATAGTTGAAGCTAAACAAGATACTACGGATGAATCTACATCTACTTCTGAGCCAGTAGACGAAAAGATTAAGACGCAGTACAAAAAGCTTAGCGGCCCTAATATTACAGGCAAAAAGATTGATTTAACAAAGTTTAATAAGCCCAAAAATAAAAAAGAAGACAAACCCAAACCAGCAGGTGATGCTAACAAGCGCAAAAGACGTAGAATTAGTAAGCCAGGTGATCCAGGTAAGTCAAACAACAACGATAATAGAAGAGGAAACTTTAGAGGACGAGGTGGAAATACTAGACCAAAAGTTGTTAAAGAAGAGCCTTCTGAGGAAGATGTAAAAAAACAAGTACGCGAAACTCTTGAAAAACTTCAAGGGAAAAGCAATAAAGGTAAAGGTGCTAAATACCGTAGAGATAAAAGAGACCAACACAGAGAACAAACAGAAATTGATCAGCGTATAGAAGATGCTGAAAGCAAAATCCTTAAAGTTACAGAATTTGTAACTGTTAGTGAAGTTGCAACATTGATGGATGTTGGTGTTACGCAAATTATTTCGGCATGTATGTCTTTGGGTATGATGGTAACAATGAATCAGCGTCTAGATGCCGAGACATTAACTATCGTTGCAGAAGAGTTTGGTTACACTGTTGAGTTTATAAAAGCAGATATCGAAGAATCTTTCGAAGAAGTTGAAGATAAACCAGAAGATTTAGTTGACCGTGCGCCAATTGTAACTGTTATGGGTCATGTCGATCACGGTAAAACATCGCTACTAGATTACATTCGTAAAGAAAATGTGATTGCTGGTGAGTCTGGTGGAATCACACAGCACATTGGTGCTTATGGTGTAGATTTAGAAGGTGGACAAACTATAGCATTTTTAGATACACCAGGTCACGAAGCCTTTACAGCCATGCGTGCTCGTGGCGCTCAAGTTACCGATATCGCAATTATTGTTGCAGCAGCCGATGATGATATTATGCCGCAAACAAAGGAGGCGATTGCTCATGCACAAGCAGCAGGAGTGCCAATTGTATTTGCGATTAATAAAATAGATAAACCAGATGCAAATCCTGAAAAAGTAAAAGAAGGATTGGCACAAATGAATCTTTTAGTTGAAGATTGGGGTGGAAAAATCCAATCTCATGATATCTCAGCAAAAGTAGGTACTGGTGTAAGAGAATTATTAGAAAAAGTATTGCTTGAGGCCGAATTATTAGAGCTTAAAGCTAATCCAAATAAAGCAGCTCAAGGTACTGTAGTTGAAGCCTTCTTAGATAAAGGACGTGGATATGTATCTACAATATTAGTACAAGCCGGTACATTAAAAGTTGGTGATTACGTATTAGCAGGAAAAAATTCTGGTAAAGTAAAAGCCATGCAAGACGAACGTGGAAATAATGTTGCCAAAGCAGGCCCATCAACACCAGTTTCAATCTTAGGATTAGATGGTGCGCCACAAGCAGGTGATAAGTTTAACGTATTCTCTGATGAACGTGAAGCAAAGCAAATTGCAACCAAACGTACACAGTTACAACGCGAACAATCTGTGAGAACACAACGTCATATTACACTTGATGAAATCGGGAGACGTATTGCACTTGGAGATTTCCAAGAGTTGAATATTATCCTTAAAGGTGACGTGGATGGCTCTGTTGAAGCATTAACAGATTCTTTCCAGAAGTTGTCTACCGAAGAAATTCAAGTAAATATCATTCATAAAGGTGTTGGAGCCATTACAGAAAGTGATGTATTATTAGCAACTGCATCAGATGCTATTATTGTCGGGTTTAATGTAAGACCAGTTGGTAATGCACGTATGATTGCTGATAAAGAAGAAATCGATATCCGTACATACTCAATTATTTATGCGGCTATTAACGATCTTAAAGACGCGATGGAAGGTATGTTATCTCCAGAAGTCAAAGAGGAAGTTACTGGTACTGCCGAAATTAGAGAAATCTTCAAAGTTTCTAAAATCGGAAATATTGCAGGTTGTATGGTGATGAATGGTAAAATTTTCAGAAATTCTGGTATCAGAATTATTAGAGATGGTGTCGTAGTCCATACAGGAGAATTAGAAGCATTAAGACGTTTCAAAGACGATGTAAAAGAAGTTTCAAAAGGATACGATTGTGGTATGCAAATCAAAGGTTATAATGATATAGCTATCGGTGATGTTATCGAATCTTTCCAAGAAGTAGAAGTGAAAAAGACTTTAAAATAGACTTTTTTTAAAGTAGACAAAAAGTGGACAAAGTACTTGTTTTTTAATAAGTGCTTTTTTGCTTGTGTATTATGACTAACTTTACTTTTAATAAATAAATCAACTAGTCATGAAAAAAATCACAAATTTATTTTTAGTAGCTTTTGCTATTGGAGCTATAACTTTATCTAATGCACAAGAAGCATATTTAGGAGATATAAAGCTCACCGGTATAACTTTTAATCAAAGAGATTGGCTTCCTTGTGATGGTCGTTTGCTTCCTATAGCACAAAATCAAGCTCTTTTCTCTTTATTAGGGATAACTTACGGAGGTGATGGGCAAACGACATTTGCTTTGCCAGATTTAAGAGGAAGAGTTCCAGTTGGTATTGGCAATGGCCCAGGTTTGTCGACTATTTCTCAAGGAGAAAAAGGAGGTAATGAAACCAATACTTTACAAGTGTCTCAACTTCCTTCTCATAGTCATTCTGTTACAGCTGTGGCAGCAGATGGAGACAGTTCTTCTCCAGCAAATAATTACCCAGCACAAACAAAAATTTTAGACCCTGAATACGCAACTGGAGGCGCAACAACAACTATGAATACAAGTGTAATAAGTAATACAGGTGGAGGACAACCTGTGCCAAATAGACAGCCATATTTAGGTGTTAGATATGTTATTTGTGTTAGTGGTATTTTTCCTTCGCAAAACTAGATAGTCATGAGATTTTTCAAACAATGTATTACAGTTGTATTTTTAGTGTTTGGGCTATTGGTTGGAGCTCAACAAATCACATTGAATGCATGTAATAGTTTATTGGATAGCCAAGATTATATTTTTGAACAAATTAGCTTGGTAGACGAAAGAAATGTGTTTCAAACAGTTTCTGATCCTTCAATGGGCTCTAGAGATTGCAGCGGAATAGGATTCTGTAAAATTCGTATTGCTTGGAATGATAGTAATATGCGATGGGAAATTTTGGCAGATGATGGCAATGACGGCTTCACAAGCACTTATGTATTGTACTACAACGACTCAGCGTCACAACCAAATCCTCCCGACTTAACCCTTGGTACTTGGCAAGAGGCTACGACTATAACTCAGTCAATTTGTGGAACTATTAATGACCTTACTGGCGCAGTGCAAAGTTCAATTTTGGGAGTAGATGGTGTAGATTTGAATCAACAATTTTCAGTTTATCCTAATCCTGTAAAAGATAAACTCTATTTAGAATCAAATTCAAATAATTCAAATAATTCGGATTATTTGGTCTCGCTTTATGATATTTTAGGCAAGCGTATTTACAAAGGTAAAAACTCTGAAATTATTGATGTCTCTCAACTTAGAAGAGGTGTGTATTTTTTGAAAATTGAAATTGAAGATACTGTCCTGAAAAAGAAAGTTTTAGTACAATAAAAAAAGGCGAAACTTAAATTTAAGTTTCGCCTTTTTTAGTTTTTTGATAATATTTTTAATCCTTCTTAGGTTTAAAAATAAAAGCATTCATGTAATTTTTCTTTATACGAAGTAAAGCTCGATCGGCTTCTAATCGATCTCTAAAGTTTCCAACCCATATTTTGTAATTAGGTGTGTTAAAAACCATTTCAACAGGCCATTGGCCATAAGATTGCTTAAATTCTGCTTTAACATTGCTAGCTGCCGAGGAGCTGCTACCACTGTAAACTTGTATTCTAAAAGTCCCAACAGTTTTGATATCTTTCTTAAACTCTAAGAGTTTATCAATGGCTTTTGACTGGTCAATATTTACTGTGCCCTCTTGGGCACTTATTGATCCGCAAAGGCAGATAAGTGTTAAAAAAAACAAGCGTTTTATAATCAATTTGTTCATAATCATATATTAATAGTACAAAGTTATATTTTCTTAACGTATACAGGACATTTAATGTTATTTAGAACCTTTATAAATTAGTTATTAAGAGTTCTGTAACATTTCTAAAATCGACTTTATGCCTTATTTTTGCCTGAGTTTTTAGAACCATGATTTTTATCACATTTCTATGAAAAAATCATACCAAAATAGAAGATAATTTAATAATACATATGAAACACGTTATCTACCGTAATTTAACCTCAAGCATTCTTCGTTTAGGTTTTATATTATTACTTACGTTTTCAACTACTATTTTAGCCCAAGAGGGAGATCCTTTAAACGGAAAATCTTTATTTAATTCTCAATGTGCAGCGTGTCACAAACTTGACAAAAAGATGACAGGTCCAGCTCTGCGTAATGTTGAAGCAAGATTGTATGAAGATGAAGGATTAGATAGAGAGTGGTTAAACAAGTGGATAAGAAACAGTTCGGCATTAATTAAATCTGGAGATACTTACGCCAACAAAATCTGGAATGAGTATAACCAAACTGCTATGAACGCGTTTCCTCAGTTAGAGGACCAAGAGATTTCTGATGTTTTAGCTTATACAGCTCAGCCACCGCCTCCACCACCGGAGCCTAAAGTAGTTGCTAGAGGTGAAGCTGTTAGTGGCGATGCAACATCAAACTCAATAATTTTAGGGGCTTTAGCTTTATTATTTGGTTTATTAGCAATAGCTTTAGTTCTAGTAAACCGTACTTTAAAGCGTTTTGCTGATGCAAAAGGAATTGAGGTTCCCGTAACAGAGAAAAGAATTCCAATATGGAAAGCTTTCGCTCAAAACCAGTTTTTAGTGTTAGTTACGTCAATCATATTCTTATTAGCCAGTGGTTATTTTGTTTATGGTTACTTAATGCAAGTAGGTGTTGATCAAGGTTACGAGCCAGTTCAACCAATACATTACTCACACAGAATTCACGCAGGTGATAACCAGATTGATTGTAAATACTGTCACTCTTCAGCAAGAGTAAGTAAGCATTCAGGGATTCCTTCATTAAATGTTTGTATGAATTGTCATAAAAATATTGCTGAAGTAGCTCCAGAAACTTATGCAGAAGGCGAAGAGTATGGCGTAGATTACAATGCCGAAATTCAGAAATTATACAAAGCTGTTGGATGGGACGAGGATAACCAGAAATACAATGGTGAAACAAGTCCTGTAAAATGGATTCGCATACACAACTTACCAGACTTTGCTTACTTTAATCACTCGCAACACGTTTCTGTAGCAGGTTTAGAGTGTCAGACATGTCATGGTCCAGTTGAAGAAATGGAAATTATGTACCAACACTCGCCATTAACAATGGGTTGGTGTATCAATTGCCACAGAGAAACAAACGTGAAAGTTAAAGACAATGATTACTACACTAAAATCCACGAACAATTATCTAAGAAATATGGAGTGGAGCAGTTAACTGCAGCGCAAATGGGCGGATTAGAATGTGGTAAGTGTCATTATTAATAATTAAGAAGTAACTCACAATTATATGTCATCAAACAAGAAATACTGGAAAAGTGTTGAGGAGCTAAACGAAAATAGCTCTATTGTTGAGACGCTACAACAAAACGAATTTGTAGAAGCAATTCCTACAGATGAGTTTTTAGGAGATAAGGAAACATTAGAAACTTCATCTACTACGCGTCGTGATTTCTTAAAATATGTTGGTTTTAGTACAGCAGCTGCATCTTTAGCTGCTTGTGAAGGACCAGTAGTAAAATCTATACCATATGTAGTGCAGCCCAAGGAAATTGTTCCTGGAGTAGCAAACTATTATGCAACGACGATTGCAGATGGTTACGATTTTGCTAGTGTTTTAGTAAAAACAAGAGAAGGTAGACCAATTAAAATTGAGAATAACGAATTGGCAATGACCAACGGTCATGCTAATGCAAGAGTTAATGCTTCAATTTTAGGGTTATACGATAGTCTCAGATTACAAGGTCCAATGAAAGGCGGCGACGCTATTTCATGGGAAACTTTCAACGCAGACACAAAAAAGATATTTAACGAAGTTGGAGATAAGGAGATTGTATTCTTAACTCAAACTTTTGCAAGTCCATCAACGTCTAAATTAGTTGGTGAGTTCTTTGAAAAGTATGGTAATGTACGTCATGTATCTTACGATGCAGTTTCAGAATCAGCAGCATTAGATGCATTTCAAGCGATGTATGGAAAGCGTGCTTTAGCAAATTATGATTTTTCTAAAGCAATGACTATTGTTTCTGTTGGTGCTGATTTCTTAAGCGATTGGCAAGGTGGTGGATTTGATTCTGGATACTCTGCAAAGCGAATTCCTGAACAAGGAAAAATGAATCGTCATATTCAGTTTGAATCTAACATGTCATTAACAGGTGCAAATGCAGATAAGCGTGTGCCAATAAAAC
>CAJQQC010000029.1 GCA_905480385.1 uncultured Winogradskyella sp. | reverse complement strand
CATAACGTTACTTGCAGAATCACCGACTAAAATAACGTCAACGCCAGCACCATCTACGATTTTCGCCATGGTATAATCGTAAGCAGTTAGCATTGATATTTTTTCACCCTTAGACTTCATGTCCACTAGTGTTTTTACTGTGATTCTCTTGTATTCTTTTTTGGCTACAGACATAGTGTTGTAATTATATGAATGGTAAAAATAATGAGTTTTGTTAAACTTTTGTTTAACTTTAAGTTGAAATACGATTTTAAAACACTTTAAACAAAAAAATTACTCATGAAAAGACTTACAATAATTGCAATCACTTTGTTTTTCACATCTTCTTTAATTGCTCAGAATTATGAAAACGATAACGTAAAGCAAACAATACTAGATTTTTTTGATGCCTTTCATAAACAAGATACCATAAAACTAAAAGCTATGGCAAAAGGTAATATTAATATGCAATCTATATCAGTCAATCATGAGGGTAAAACACGTTTAGATGAAAATGACTATAGCAGTTTTGTAAAGAATATCGCTAGTATACCAAATGATAAAACTTTTGAGGAAAAGATTTTAGGTTTTGATATTAAAATTGATGGCAATATGGCAAATGCTTGGACACCCTACGAATTTTGGTTTGATGGAAATTTTAGTCATTGTGGTATAAACTCTTTTCAGTTGATAAAAGAAGAAAAAACATGGAAAATAATTTATCTAGTAGATACAAGACGAAAGAAATGTTTATTCTAGCCTTTCTAAATAATTTTAACAATCACTCATATTAACACCAATAGCCAAACCACCTTCAGAGGTTTCTTTGTATTTGGTATTCATATCTTTTGCTGTTTCCCACATGGTTAGAATAACTTTATCTAAAGGTACTTTTACATGTTGAGGGTCAGAGTCTAATGCTAATTCAGAAGCACTTATGGCTTTTATGGCACCCATCGCGTTTCGTTCAATGCAAGGTATTTGAACTAATCCACCGATTGGGTCGCAAGTCAACCCTAAGTGGTGCTCCATCGCGATTTCAGCAGCAATTAAAACTTGTTCAGGTGTGCCGCCCATTAATTCAGTTAAAGCTGCAGCAGCCATTGCTGAAGATACTCCTATCTCTGCTTGGCAACCACCCATTGCAGCCGAAATAGTTGCATTTTTTTTAAATAAACTTCCAATTTCTCCAGCTACTAATAAGAACTTTTTGATGTCCTCAAAGTTGGCATCATGATTTTCAATAACTAAATAATACATAAGCACGGACGGAATAACACCAGCACTTCCATTTGTTGGCGCTGTTACAACACGTCCTAAAGACGCATTAACTTCATTGACTGATAATGCAAAACAAGACACCCACTTAAGTATTTCTCTAAATTTAACTTCGGTATTTCTTATGGAATCAATCCATTCATAAGCATTTGTATACGGTTTTTGACCTTTTAGCTTTTCGTGTTTGTCAAAAGCACGTCTTTTTACATTAAGTCCACCTGGAAGAGTACCTTCCGTATGACAGCCGACATACATACTATCTAACATAACATCCCAAATGGATTTTAGTTTGTCATCAATCCTGACTGGATCACGTAGTGAAAGCTCATTTTTATATACAAGTTGGCTTATTGAAATGTTTTCAGTGTTACAGTAATCTAAAATCTCAGTAGCTTTTTGAATAGGAAACGGAAAAGCTTGAAATTTTTCAACTTGAATTTTTCGACGATTTCTTTCTTTTTGGACTACAAATCCGCCACCAATAGAGTAGTAGCTTTGTGATTTATTTTTACCGTTTCTTAATGTCGCGGTAAAGCGAATTCCATTCGGATGGAATTCTAGAAACTTTCTATTAAACTTTATATTTTTTTCAAAATCAAAAGGGATTTCTTTTTCAAAATTGAGCATTAAACGTTTAGAACTTTTAACCTTGTTAACTTGATTTTGAATATCTAAAATATCGAAAGTAACAGGATCTGTACCTAATAATCCCATTAACAAAGCTATATCAGTAGCATGACCTTTTCCTGTCAATGCCAAAGAGCCAAATAACTCTACATTCACAGAAGCAACACCTGTAAATAATTCTCTGCTCTGAAGATATTTAATCCATTGTTTTGCAGCTCGCCAAGGACCAAGTGTATGAGAGCTAGAAGGCCCAACACCTATACTCAGCATATCAAAAACAGAGATGCTTTCCATTTGATTAAGATGATTTAGTTTTTGGCAAATATAGAATATGTTACACATAAAAAAAGCCTGAATTTAAATTCAGGCTTCTAGATATATTAAAAATGATTAACTATCGTCTAGGAAAGCTTTCAATATTATAGCGTTCCACTACAGCATCAAAATCTGAATAATCAACACGACCAACATTATCTGCAGGAATAACAACAACTCTAAAAGCTTGATTTTGTGTCCAGACACCATCTAACGTATCAAAATCGGTGGTTCCATCTAAAAAGAAACGTACATCTTGTTGGGTAAAATCAAAATTATAAACTAGTACAGTATCGTCATTAAAAAATACATTTTGTGGTAATAAACGCCAGATTGGCTCTCCATTATCTACTTCCCATTCGATATAAACTAATGTTACATCTGTGGGTAAAACATTAAAACCATAAGACTCTATGTATTCATAATTATCTTGAGCAGTAAAGTCAAGTACTATCTCAAAAGCTGAAGAGGCAATAATTTCTCCATCAAAGCCATCAAAACCTGGAGGTCCTTGTGGGCCTTCGCAAGCTGTTACTAATAATGCAAATACTGAAATTAGGGTAAGTATACGTTTCATAATATATAATGTTTTTCTTCATTGATATCAAATGCTGTGCCGAAGTCCTATTACTTTAATAATTTTTATTAAAATAAATCTGACATCATGTCATATTTCTTCTGATGGCATAATCATTGACTTTATTGAAATAAATTATTTAACAAAACAAATTACAGTTTTCGCTAAAGCGAAAATATTTAAAACTATAAAAAATTATGAGTAAAATTATTGGAATTGACTTAGGAACAACCAACTCTTGCGTGTCCGTGATGGAAGGTAATGAGCCAGTTGTAATACCTAACGCAGAAGGAAAGCGTACGACACCTTCAGTCATTGCTTTCGTAGAAGGTGGTGAGATTAAAGTTGGTGACCCAGCAAAAAGACAAGCAGTAACAAACCCAACAAAAACCGTTTATTCTATAAAACGTTTTATGGGGAATAAATATTCTGAGTCTAAGAAAGAAGCAGAACGTGTTCCATACACAGTGGTTAAAGGCGATAATGATACACCTCGTGTAGACATTGATGGTCGTTTGTATACACCACAAGAATTATCAGCTATGATTCTTCAAAAGATGAAGAAAACTGCAGAAGATTACCTAGGACAAGATATTTCTGAGGCTGTAATTACAGTACCAGCATATTTTAATGATGCACAACGTCAAGCAACGAAAGAAGCAGGCGAGATAGCAGGTCTTAAAGTTCGACGTATTATCAACGAACCCACTGCAGCAGCATTAGCTTATGGAATGGATAAAAAAGGTACAGACCAAAAAATTGTAGTATTTGATTTTGGTGGTGGTACGCATGATGTTTCTATCCTTGAATTAGGTGATGGTGTATTTGAAGTATTATCTACAGATGGTGATACGCACTTAGGTGGTGATGATGTTGATGAAAGAATAATCGACTGGTTGGCTAAAGAATTTATTGCAGACGAAGATATGGATCTACGTAAAGATCCAATGGCTTTACAGCGTCTTAAAGAGGCTGCTGAAAAAGCTAAAATCGAATTATCATCTTCTACACAAACAGAAATCAACTTACCATATGTTACAGCTACAGCTAGTGGACCAAAACACTTGGTACGTACATTAACACGTGCAAAGTTTGAGCAATTAATTGATGATTTAATTAAAAGAACCATCGAGCCATGCCAAACGGCATTGAAAGCAGCAGGCTTATCTAAGTCGGATATCGATGAGGTAATTTTAGTTGGTGGTTCTACACGTATTCCTGCGGTTGTTGAAGCAGTAGAGAAATTCTTTGGAAAAGCACCAAGTAAAGGAGTTAATCCTGATGAGGTTGTATCTCTTGGAGCAGGTATCCAAGGTGGTGTATTGACAGGTGATGTAAAAGACGTTCTTTTATTAGACGTCACACCATTATCTCTTGGTATAGAAACTATGGGTAACGTAAAGACTAATCTGATTGACGCTAATACAACGATTCCTACTAAAAAATCTCAAGTATTCTCAACAGCAGCAGACAATCAGCCATCGGTAGAAATTCATGTTTTACAAGGTGAACGCCCAATGGCAGCAGATAACAAAACAATTGGTCGTTTCCACTTAGACGGAATTCCACCAGCAAGAAGAGGAACACCTCAGATTGAAGTAACTTTTGATATTGATGCTAACGGAATTATCAAAGTTTCTGCTGAAGACAAAGCAACAGGTAAAAAACAAGATATCCGTATCGAAGCTTCTTCAGGGTTAACAGATGAAGAAATCCAAAAGATGAAGCAAGAAGCAGAAGCAAACGCCGAAGCTGATGCAAAAGCAGCAGATACTGCTAAGAAACTAAATGAAGCTGATTCTATGATTTTCCAAACCGAAAGTCAGTTAACAGAATTTGGGGATAAATTATCAGATGATAAGAAAAAACCAATAGAAGATGCTTTAGCTGAATTAAAAACAGCTTACGAATCAAAAGATTTAGAAGTTATCGAACCAGCTTTAGAGAAAATCAATGAAGCGTGGAAAGTAGCTAGTGAAGAAATGTATAAGGCGCAAGCCGAAGCTCAAGGTGCAGGACAACCAGGACCGGATGCTGGTGCTCAAGGTCAACCTGCAGACGAAAGCAGCGATGTTGAAGATGTAGACTTCGAAGAAGTGAAGTAATGACTTTCATTCCAGCGTAGTTAGGAATATGAATAATTAAAAACGCAATCGTTAATTCGATTGTGTTTTTCTTTTTCTATAATTCTCATTGAATCTTTTATATTTGGACTTTCCTAAAAAGATAGATCCAATGAGAAAATTAAGTATCCTTTTATTAGCTGTAACATTAATATTGACCAGTTGTTCAAGTAATGATGAATCTCCAGACGCAAACGCTTCTATAGTAGGCACTTGGGAAATGATATCCTTTAATAGTTCAGGTACTGGTACAACCACAATACAAATGTTACCTGTGACCTTTAATATCAATGCGAATTCATTTAATGAAGATTATCAACTTATATTTACGGAAAACCCGAATGAACTGACTCCTCAAGGTACTTTTGGTTTAACGATTGAGATTTCAGCACTAGGTCAAAGTATGACTGAGACCATTGAAGATGGCGAAAGTTTGTTACCTATTTCAGAAACAGCTACAAGTGATTGGTCACTCTCAGGTAATCAATTAACATTAATGACTAATGGCGAAACAGTTATTCTTACCGTCACGGAATTGACTGAAACCAATCTCACATTTCTCGCAACAATTGATGAGCAAGTCGATGCTAATGGTACTGTTGTGGATGCTCAACTTTCTGGTGAAATCGATTTTGTAAGAATGTAATTTTTTAATTACCCAAAAGTCTATTTATCAGCAAAGACCATGAGTTTTTCAAAGAAAATAATTTCAAATTACCAACCAAAAAGACTCGCAGTTAAACTTAATAGCAAGGGTGAACAATCTGTTGTTAAAGGTCATCCTTGGGTATTTTCAAATAGTATTGTAAAGATTAATGAGGATGCTAATACTGGTGATTTGGCTATTATTTTTAGTAAGAATAAGAATAAAGTTATTGGACTTGGATTTTATGATGCCAAATCTCCAATCCGAATTAAAATAATCCATTCCGAAAACTCTAAAGCTGATATTAATGCAGTATTCTTTCATCATAAAATCGAATTAGCTTTTGATAAAAGAAAGGAATTATTAAAAACGGAAACCAATAGTTACCGATTACTTTTTGGCGAAAATGATGGCTTCCCCGGACTTATTGCAGATGTTTACTGTAATGTGTTGGTTGTAAAACTATATTCTAAAATATGGTTACCATATCTAGAACCTGTTCTTCTTAGTTTACAACAAATTTCAAAAGCTCAAACCGTTGTTATTCGTTTAAGTCGAAATTTGCAAAATAGTAGTAATCATGACCTAATAGATGGAGAAGTGGTTTTTGGCGAATTAGAAGATGAGGTTGTTCAGTTTATAGAACATGGTGTCAATTTCTCTGCAAATGTTATTAAAGGTCACAAAACAGGATACTTTTTAGATCATCGTGATAATAGAAGACGCGTAGGTGAGTTGAGTTCTAAGAAAACTGTTCTCGATGTGTTTTCTTATGCAGGAGGCTTTTCAGTACATGCCTTAGCAAACGGTGCAGAAGAGGTAACCAGTTTAGACATAAGTAAGCAAGCTTTAGATATCGCCAGAGCAAATGTTAAGTTAAATGACTATTACGGTATACACAAAACTATTTCTGGAGATGCTTTTAAGCAAATGAAAGACTTAATCCAAAAAGGACAGCGATACGACATTGTTATTATAGACCCGCCAAGTTTTGCAAAGCAGCAATCAGATATAGAGTTAGCAAAAAAGAAATATGCGCAGTTAGCAGAACTAGGAGAGAAGCTAACAGCTAAAAACGGTATTCTTGTTTTGGCGTCTTGCTCATCTAGGGTTTTAGCTCAATCTTTTTTTGACTTAAACCAGCGTGTTTTAAATGCACAAACACGACTTTTTGAAACCATACTTAAAACTAAGCATGATATTGACCATCCAGTGACATTTCCTGAAGGTGCCTATTTAAAGTGTGGTTATTATAAATTCTTAGAATAAAACTATTATGCACGCATAATATATTTTAGTATATTTGACAAAATTATTGTAGCAAATGCAAACCAAACTTACCGAGTTACTCAATATTAAACACCCAATTATTAAAGCACCTATGTTTCTAGTGTCTAATGTAGCTATGGTTACAGAAGCTATGAAATCTGGTATAGCGGGTTGTATTCCAGCATTAAATTATAGAACACTTGATGAATTAAGAGCTGCTATAAAAGAATTGCATGCCAACAAAGTCGAAGGCGGTTCATTTGGTTTTAATTTAATTGTCAATAAATCTAACGTTAAGTATAAAGGACAATTAGAGGTTATTTGTGAGGAAGGTTGCGACTTTATAATTACTTCTTTAGGAAGTCCAGAGGAAACAATTAGACAAGCACATGCTGTTGGAATTAAAGTTTTTTGTGATGTTGTTGATTTAAAATTCGCAAAAAAAGTTGAGGATTTAGGTGCTGATGCTGCAATTGCAGTAAATAACGAAGCTGGTGGACATAGAGGAAATCTAACACCAGAAGAGTTAACTAGTTTATTAAGTAAAGAATTAAATATACCAGTAATTTCTGCTGGTGGTGTCGGTTGTAAAGCAGATATTGATAAGATGATAAGTTACGGTGCAGAAGGTGTTTCTGTGGGTAGTCCTTTTATAGCATCTATAGAAGCTGGTGTTACCGATGAGTATAAAAAAGCTTGTGTTGATTATGGTGCCAAAGATATTATTATGACCGAACGTATTTCAGGCACACCTTGTACAGTAATTAACACACCATATGTTCAAAAAATAGGAACGAAACAAACTTGGCTAGAATCTGTACTAAATAAAAACAAAAAGTTGAAGAAGTGGGTCAAAATGATTCGTTTTTCAATTGGTATGAAAGCCACTGAAAAAGCAGCAAAAAAAGCAACATACAAAACGGTTTGGGTTGCTGGTCCAAGTATTGAACACACCAAAGAAATTCTACCTGTTAAGGATATTGTCGCAAAAATGACAACTTAAACATATGTCATTTCATACAATTAAATAACTTTAAACATCTTTTTTTGAGTAATTATCTTAAAATTTGAGCTTCATTTTCTTAATTTATTGATTTTAAGTGTTTAAAATCATAACTTAACATTTTAAAAAATAATAGCTAACCAATATTTCATGAAGTTTATAATTTTATTAGCTTAGAGAATATGTAATTTGTATTAAGATTTTGCTAACCAAACTATATAAAGTTTTTCTTTCTGAAGAAACCCAAGAGCGTATTGAAAAAGTTATACTTTACCTAGCGCTAGTGAGTTTTTTCATTCACCTAGCGTTGACATATTTATCTAAGCTAGAGGTAATAGATTTTTTGTCAGATTCTGATTTTTTGCAGAATCCAATATCCGCGATTTATACACCATTTTCGTTTATACTTATCTATGAGGTATATTTGCTCATTTATTATTTACCCAAATCCTTTACGACATACATTACCAAACAATACGAGATTATTACGCTTATTATTATCCGTAAGTTATTTAAAGATTTATCATCATTAGAGCTATCGACAAATTGGTTTGATATTAAAGGAGATTTACAATTCACTTATGATATATTGGCTTCTGTCATCCTTTTTTATCTGATTTATCAATTTCAAAAACAAGGAAAACGTAAAGCAGTTAAGCAGGTCGATTCAAAATTAAATATTGAGCGATTCATTCAGCGTAAAAAGATAATAGCAGTAATTTTAGTGCCGCTCTTTTTTGTCATGGCTACAGTGACATTATTAGGTTGGCTGTCAGACTTATCTTTATCTTCAAGTGATTCGCTGTCTTTTGAGAGTATCAATAACTTATTCTTTGATGAATTCTTTACAGTATTAATTTTAGTAGATGTTGTGTTGTTATTGATTTCCTTTTTCTACACCGACGAGTTTCATAAAATTATCCGAAACTCTGGCTTTATTGTGTCAACTATTTTAATCCGAATGTCCTTTGGTTCTAGTGGTTTAATAAGTACATTATTAATTGTAATAGCTGTTCTTTTTGGTTTGTCGATAATTTTGATTCATAACAAATATGAAAAACATCGCCTAGAGTGATTACGTAACCAATTGATGATTTTTGTTTGTAAGTGTTTATGAGCCATAATCCAGATTTATTGATATGTGTATTAGTCCTGTTACTTGAAATTCACGAACAATCTATGTCCAACCAATATGTAGTACCTTATTTTTCCAATTTATAAGTCCAAACCTTGTTGAACCTGCATAAGCTTGTTTTACCCTATCATAAATAATAAACGGAATAATATTTTATCGTAATAACCATTAACCACTAACTGCACATATTTGCGGAATTTTTCAGGTGTAGTAATATCTGAAGGTGAGAAGTAGATAAGATCTTTTTCTTGTGCGATGGCTTCCAAGTGACTATAATTAATTAAATCCAGTAGGTTGATTTTTAAACAGTTATTTTCTAAAGTTGGTGCAATCATATCAAATCATTTATATAATCGACATTAACTACATGCTTACCATCAAATGGCAAGACTTCTAAGTGTTTTCCGAATAATTCCGTAGCTTTTTTTTTCTCAATTTCTATTCTAGATTTATCTAAATATTCATCTTGTTTTCCATAAATTAATTTTACTTTACATTCAGAATTTAGAAATGCAAAGTCATTTTGCTTAAATTCTTTTGGTATTCCACCAGAATGTAACACCAATTGTGATGGTTGTAATTGACGCTTAATAACGTAACGTGTTGCAATACTTACGCCTTGTGAATATCCAAAAACAAAAAGGTTTCTGTCTTCGGTAATATTTTCAGCTTCAAAAACAGCATCAATATAATTCATGATATTTTGCATTCCTACTTCAGTATTATCTCGTGTTAGCCAATTTGCACCAACGTGCATTTTTGGTTGTATGTAATATTTACTGGGTGCTTGAGGCGCGATGATATAATTATCAATTGGATTCAAATTTTTGAAATATTTCAAAAAATATTTACTTAAATAACCCATACCATGAAATACTAACCAAATATTTTTGGTATCTATGGTTAATTGGTTTAGAGTAGCGTATGAATTGCTTGTTGTATATGTGATTTCTTTTTCGGTCATAATCATTATTACTTGTACTTTCTGTATTTTTGCATACCGACTCTAAAAGTAGGTATAACTATGCAAATTTCTAAAAAAGAATTACTACAAAAGGCCAATGCAGCAAGTAAAGATACACTAATGGAAACCTTAAATATCGAAATTGTGGATTTTACCGAAGATACACTCACTGCCCGAATGCCAGTAACTCCTAAAGTACATCAACCTGATGGTGTTTTACATGGTGGTGCCACAGCTGCTTTAGCAGAGAGTGTTGGGAGTTTTGCTTCGCATATTTTTACAAATACGGATGAGTTTTTTGTACGTGGTTTAGAGATTACAGCTAACCATTTAAAGAGTGTAAAGGAAGGCTATGTATACGCTAAGGCTTCTTTTTTGCATCGTGGCCGCACCACACAATTATTAGATATCAGAGTAATCGACGGGGAAGATAACTTGGTTTCTATATGTCGCTTATCTACTATTACTTTGCCTAAGAAAAAGTAAATGACCGAAGCTTCTTTTTTTCAGAATTTAGAACAACAATATGACAACAAATTACCTTTTGTTGTATATAGTCGTCCTATAAATTCTATCATAAAATGCTGGTTGCAAAAGGATGATGTTTTACATGAAACAGACACTTTTTCGGAAAGTGGATTTGTATTTTCACCATTCGATTTAGAAGATTCAGCCATTCTTTTACCACAAAGCGAATGCAAACATCATGTTTTAGAGATTTCTAATTTACAAATTGATGAAATTCATAATTCTGATGTCAAAAAAAAATCAGAAGGTCAATCATTTCATATACAACTGGTCAATAAATGTATAGCCGCTATTGAAAACGGAGAATTAGAAAAAGTAGTATTATCGCGTTCTGAAGAACAGCGTGTTTCTGAAAATCCGATTCAGATTTTTAAGCGTTTATTTAATACTTACAAAAATGCTATGGTCTATTGTTGGTATCACCCAAAAGTTGGATTATGGTTGGGTGCAACACCTGAGTTATTATTTAAAGTAGAAGGACAAGAATTAACTACAATATCCTTAGCAGGAACACAGCCTTATAATGCTAACGGCAAAGTTAATTGGACCAAAAAAGAGCTGAAGGAGCAGAAAATAGTGACTGACTTTTTAGCAAATCAGATTTTACCATACACAACAAATACAAAAATTTCTGATGTTGAAACTATCCGAGCAGGTAATTTATGGCATTTAAAAACTCGATTAATTAGTCGTATTGACAGTAAATCTAAACTGAAATCTATTATCGAGGCTTTACATCCAACACCTGCAGTTTGTGGTTTCCCTAAGAAAAAAGCCAAAGCATTTATATTAAATAACGAAGGTTATAATCGTGAGTTCTACACAGGTTTTTTAGGTGAATTAAATCTTAAACTTTCAAAGACACGAAATACCAATCGTCGCAATGTTGAAAATAGCGCATACAATGTTATAAAAACGCAATCAAATTTCTACGTAAATTTGCGTTGTATGCAGATTATACAAAATAAAGCCAAAATTTATGTTGGTGGTGGTATTACAAAAGGTTCAGTTGGTGAAAAAGAATGGGAAGAAACTCAAAATAAAGCCAAAACTATTGGGAATATATTAAGCTAAGTCCACTCATAAATTGCTTATCTTTGTATTTTGATGAGCCACTCCAAAATTCCTTTAGCACAAACGGTCGTTACCTTATGCAAAACGCATAATATCAAGCACATAATTATTTCTCCAGGAAGTAGAAATGCACCGTTGACTATCGGTTTTACAAACGACAATTATTTTAAGTGTTATAGTATTGTAGATGAGCGTTGTGCGGGATTTTTTGCCTTGGGTATTGCGCAACAAACTAATAAACCAACAGCAGTTGTATGTACATCTGGTAGTGCTCTACTTAATTATTATCCAGCAGTATCAGAAGCATATTATAGTCGCATTCCTTTAGTAGTTTTATCTGCCGATAGACCCAAACATTTGATAGATATAGGAGATGGACAAACCATAAAGCAAAAAAATGTTTATGGAGACCATGTGTTTTATAGTGCTAATTTAAAATTAGATTTACTAAAAGAAACACATAAGGCGTCAAAAGAAGAAGTGCCAATTTTTAAGAACCTAGAAAATAAAGTTGAGAAGCTTCTCGGATTAGAAGACGGTATTCAATCACAAAACGAAACCGAAATTCATAAGGCTTTACAGAGTGCCGTTTTAAATTCTGGACCAGTGCATATTAATGTGCCTTTTGATGAACCTTTGTACAATCGTGTAGAAGAATTAACCATAAGTCCAAAACCTTTTAAGCTTCCAGACACTGAAGTAACAGTTGTTACATCAGTCATTGACGAATGCTCTAAAATATGGCAAAACGCAACACGTAAATTAGTTTTGGTTGGTGTGCTACAACCAAACTCAATAGAGCAAGATGTTTTAGATGAACTAGTAAAAGATGATGGTGTCGTTATCTTGACGGAGATCACTTCAAATTTACATCATCAAGATATTTTTCCAGGAATTGATAAACTTATTGCTCCACTAGATAAAGATGGTTTTCAGAAATTACAACCAGAGATATTATTGACATTAGGTGGTTTGATAGTTTCAAAAAAGGTAAAGCGATTTTTAAGAGATTATAAACCAACATATCATTGGCATGTCAATAAATATAATGCTAATGACACTTTTTTTGCCTTAGATCGACACATTTCTATTAGTCCTAATGCATTTTTCACATCTTTTTTACCAAAAGTAAATCAACCAGTTAAAAGCGATTATAAAAATTACTGGTTAACGATTAGAGATAAAAGAAGACGATTACATAATGATTATTTAAAAGCAATTCCTTTTTCAGATTTTACCGTTTTTAATCAAATACTAGATAATTTACCAATTGATAGCCAGTTACAAGTAGGTAATAGTTCAGCAATTAGATATACACAGTTATTTCAAATGCGCAATGATATTATTGTTTTTTGCAACAGAGGAACAAGTGGTATTGATGGTAGTACAAGTACAGCTATTGGTGCGTCAGTAGTTTCAAAAAAACGAGTGACTTTTATCACTGGAGACTTAAGTTTCTTTTATGATAGTAATGCTCTATGGAATAATTACATTCCTAATGATTTTAATATAATAGTATTAAATAATAATGGTGGTGGGATTTTTAGGATTTTACCTGGACATAAAAACACTGATAATTTTGACACTTATTTTGAAACTAAGCATAATCTAAATGCTTCAGATTTATCTAAAATGTTTGGTTTTGAATATAATTCTGTTAAAAACGACGCTGAATTATCCACAGCTCTAGATTCATTTTATGATGTTTCTGATAATCCCAAATTATTAGAGATCTTTACACCATCAACTGAAAATGATAAAATATTGTTGGATTATTTTAAGTTTATATCATGATTATCTTATAGTTATGTGACTTATTAAGTTTTTGTGTGTCTAAAAATTAATTATCTTTATTTAAAGGAAAAATTATTAAAAATTAAAACTATTAATCATGAGTAAAAGAGACGAACTTATAGCAAAATATGCTGCTGACCTAAAAGATAAATGTGCTATGAATCCTGATATGGATTTATTAACCAAAGTAACAGTTGGTTTAGGACCTTCAATTTATAACGCAGATTCTTCTACAGTATCTGGTTCGGATGATAAAGAGTTAGCAACTGTAAAAAACAATTTTTTAATCAAAAAATTAGGATTAAACGATGGTGCTGATTTAGAAAGTGCTATCGCTTCTGTAATAGATACTTACGGACAATCTAACAGAAATAAATATAGAGCAGTAGTTTACTATATGCTAGTAAAGCATTTTAGTAAAGAATCTGTTTACTAAAAAAAGAATTTATAAAATAAAAAGCATCAATATTCTATTTAGAATATTGATGCTTTTTTTAGCTACATACATTAATAATAATACCTTTGCGCCATGATACAAATAGGCGAGTACAATACACTTACAATTTTACGCGATACAGAACCTGGATTGTTTTTAGGTGATAATGAAGAAAATGAGATTCTTTTACCAAATCGGTATGTTCCAGAAACTTTTAAAATTGGAGATCAAATAGAAGTCTTTACCTATTTGGATAATGAAGAACGCCCAGTTGCAATAACAGATAAGCCATATATTAAAAGAAATGATTTTGCCTTACTGCGCTGTAATCAGGTGACAAAATTTGGTGCCTTTTTGGATTGGGGTTTGGTTAAGGAATTGTTTTGCCCATTTAAGGAGCAAGCCTTTAAGATGAAAGCCGGCGGTTGGTACTTGGTTCACTGTTACTTAGATGAAGAGTCAGAACGTCTTGTAGCATCAAGTAAAACCAATCGTTTTTTAGATAATAAAGAATTAACGGTTGAGCAATATGAGGAAGTGGATTTGATAGTTTCTCATCCATCCGATATAGGAATGAATGTTATAGTAAATAATTGTCACCTTGGTTTAGTTTTCAAAGACGAAATTTACAAAGACATAAGTGTTGGTGATCGATTAAAAGGTATTGTCAAAAAAATAAGATCAGGAAATAAATTAGATATTTCTCTGAGTCAAATAGGGTATCGCAATATTGAGCCTAACGCACAATTTGTCTTGACAGAACTGGAGGATAATAATGGATTTTTACCCTTAAATGATAAATCTTCACCTGAAGATATCAAAGATGCAATGCAGATGAGTAAAAAGAGTTTTAAAAAAGCTATAGGTTCTTTGTACAAAGAACGCCAGATTGAAATCAAAGAAGACGGTATCTATCTAAAGTAATAGTTTAGTTATTTTTTAGAGTCTCTTCAATCCACATAATGGCATTTTCTAAAGTATTAAATATTTCTCTATTATAGTTGAAGAACTGATTTTCTACTTCAAAAATACCTTTACCAAATAGAGTCTTACTAACTACAGCATAAGCTTTAAGGGTAGGGAAACTGTCATTAAATCTATCTGAGTCATTTAAGTCTAAAGAGTAAGTATTAGTTCTCTTAGTTATAACACCAAAATCTTTATCACCAAAAAAATTTATTATTACATCTTTAGTTTTTTTGATATAGAAATTACTAGTTAAAGCTGAAATATTTTGAGAAATATTTAAATATAATTTATGCGTATTTTTGTCTTTCAAACAGAACGACTAGATGAGTGAAATAAAATGGGAAATAGTTAAAGAATACGAGGACATTACCTACAAAAAAATCAATGGTGTTGCTCGTATTGCTTTTAATAGACCTAATATTAGGAATGCTTTTAGACCAAAAACGACTTCAGAACTTTATGATGCATTTTATGATGCTAATGAAGATGTAAATATTGGTGTTGTACTTTTAAGTGCTGAAGGTCCATCGACTAAAGATGGTATTTGGAGTTTCTGTTCTGGTGGAGACCAAAAAGCCAGAGGACATCAAGGATATGTAGGAGAAGATGGCTATCACAGATTAAATATTCTAGAAGTACAGCGCTTGATTCGTTTTATGCCAAAAGCAGTTATTGCTGTTGTTCCTGGATGGGCAGTTGGAGGCGGTCATAGTTTACATGTGGTTTGTGATTTAACACTAGCAAGTAAAGAACATGCTATTTTTAAACAGACAGATGCTGACGTTACTAGTTTTGATGGCGGTTATGGTTCTGCATATCTTGCAAAAATGGTAGGTCAGAAAAAAGCTAGAGAAATCTTTTTCTTAGGAAGAAATTATTCTGCCCAAGAAGCTTATGATATGGGAATGGTAAATGCTGTAATTCCTCATGAAGAATTAGAAGATACAGCTTATGAGTGGGCGCAAGAAATATTATCCAAATCTCCAACATCTATAAAAATGCTCAAATTTGCAATGAACCTTACAGATGATGGTATGGTTGGACAACAAGTTTTTGCTGGCGAAGCGACTCGATTAGCTTACATGACCGATGAAGCCAAAGAAGGAAGAGACGCATTTTTGGAAAAGCGTAAGCCTAATTTTGATAAAAAATGGATTCCATAAATCAGTAAAAGTTTATGAATAATATAAAGCCATGGCTTTCTGCGATGCGTTTGCGTACGTTGCCCTTATCTGTTTCAGGAATTATAATTGGTACTTGCCTAGCTGCTTACAATGGTAGGTTTAATATTTTTGTATTTATCCTAGCATTATTAACTACAGTAAGTTTACAAATCCTATCCAACTTGGCGAACGACTATGGAGATGGAGTTAGAGGCACAGACAACGAAGATAGAGTTGGTCCACAACGTGCAATACAAAGTGGTCAAATTACCCCAGAACAAATGTTTGAAGCCATAAAAAAGAATATTTTGGTTGTAATAGCTTTAACTATATCTCTTGTTTATGTAGCTTTTGGACATCAAAATCTCTTATATGCTTTATTGATAATAGTTTTAGGTGGTATATCAATATATGCTGCAATAAATTATACAATGGGTGATTCGCCATATGGTTATCGGGCTTTGGGAGATGTTTTTGTCTTCATTTTTTTCGGGTTTATTAGTGTTTTAGGTACATATTTATTAAATACAAAAACGATAGACCATATCGTTTTTTTACCTGCTACTGCATTAGGTTTATTAAGTGTAGCTGTACTTAATCTAAACAATATGCGCGATAGAGAAGAAGATGCTAAAGTTGGTAAAATTACTTTGGCAGTTAAGCTTGGTGCTGAACGAGCTAAAAAATATCATTATTTTTTGATTACTGGTGCAATGTTTTCCATTACAGTGTTCAGTATATTATACTACGTAGAGCCATATAATTTTATATTCTTAATTAGTTTTATTCCTTTAGGTATTCATTTGAAGAGAATAAAAAACGCAAAACAACCATATGATTTTGATAGTCAATTAAAAGTATTGGCTTTAACTACTTTTTTATTTTCAATATTATTCGGTGTCGGCTATTTATTGTATTAAATATTACATAATTAAAATGAAGTACATACTATTATTAGTTTTTTGTTTTGCTGTATTTTCATCATATTCTCAGGTAGATCAATCCCAAACTGGTGCTTGGTATATGTATTTTTATAGCCATCAGTTTAAAAATAGTCAGTTTGGTATCCAAGGTGATTTTCAGTATCGTGACTGGCAAGGATTAGGAGATATGGAGCAGTTGTTACTGCGTTCGGGATTTACATATACACCAAAAAATGCTAATATTAAGTTCACTTTAGGTTACGGTAATGTAACCTCTGGTATCCCGGGTTCTAGCGATACTAAATCTTCTGAGAGTCGTATTTATCAAGAGGTATTATTCCCTCAAAAGTTTGGACGTTTTCACTTGACACATCGTTTTAGATATGAGCAGCGTTTTGTGGAAAACCAAGATTTTAGGTCACGCTATCGTTATAACCTATTTTTAAATATTCCTATTAACAAAAAAGAGTTATCTCCAAAAGCTTTGTATGTAGCCTTTTACAATGAGCTCTTTATCAATGGTCAACAAGATATTGGGAATAATCAAACTGTCGAAATATTTGATAGAAACAGAACTTACATAGGCTTTGGATATGTTTTAAATAAAAAAATACGTTTTCAGTTTGGCTGGATGAATCAGAAAACTACTACTTGGGGAAAGGGCCAACTACAATTTAGTATGCATCATAAAATATAGATTATCTAACTTCACTTTTCATTACAGTTTTGTGAAGAAGTTTTGGGAAGAAGCGTTTTAAAAACACACCCATGGTTTCTTTTTTACCAATGTAAGCTTCAAACTTTTGTTTTGAGATAGCTATTAACATACGCTTTGTAAATTCTTCAACAGACAGACCATTTTCAGTGGCTTTGTCAAGTTTTTCTAACTTAGTTCCATCGCCCTTTAATGCATTTTTAGAAACATCTGTATTTACAAAACCGGGGCATATCAAGGTAACTTTTACATTATCTTTTTCATGTTCCATACGCAGTACATCAAAAAAACCATGAAGTGCATGTTTTGCGCCACAATACGCTGAACGGTATGGCGAACCAAATTTCCCCATCAGGCTAGTAACAGTTACAAAATGACCTGACTCTTGTGACATAAAATGTGGCAATAAAGCTTTAGATAGCGCTACTGTGCCTAAGTAATCAATCTCCATTAATTTTTTATCTACAGATATATCTGTATCGATTATTAGAGAGCGTTGACTAATACCGCCATTATTGATTAGTATGTCAATGCTTCCAAATATAGAAATGGCATTTTTAGCTAAGGGCTTCATCATGTCATAATCTGCTAAGTCAAAAGCTAGTATAGCAACATTATTAGGATTATTGCATTGAGATTTTACAATATTTAGTTCTGATTCACGTCTAGAGGATAGAATAAGTTTGCAATCCAAATTTGAAAGTTGAAGCGCTAAAGCTTTTCCTATTCCGCTAGAAGCACCAGTTATCCATATTACTTTGTTAGTGAAATTCATAATTTAATTTTAAAGTCTAAAATTAGAAATTATTAAGCTATTACTAATGATTTCATTCAAAAAAGGAAGAATTATTGAGTATTTTTGAAAATCAGATGAAAGCAACTTACCAACGATATATTCTCAATTTTAAACGCCCAAGTGGTACATCCCGAGGTGTATTAATAACCAAAGAAACATGGTTTATTACGCTAGAGCATGATGGAAAAATAGGTATTGGTGAATGTGGAGTTTTTAGAGGATTATCTGTTGATGATGTGCCCAATTATGAAGAGAAATTAAAATGGGCATGCGATAATATCCATTTAGGAGTGGACATTTTGGTCAGAGAGCTTGTAGAACTGCCTAGTATCCAAATAGGTTTAGAAACTGCCTTTCAGTCTCTAATTTCAGAGGATTCCTTTAATATTTTTCCCTCAAAATTTGTATTGGGCCTCGATAGTATTAATATCAATGGCTTGATCTGGATGGGAGATGAAGCCTTTATGCGTCAGCAAATTATCCAAAAGATTGAAACAGGGTTTAATTGTATTAAGCTTAAAATTGGTGCTATTGACTTTCAAACAGAATTAAATATCTTAAAATTCATCCGAAAAGAATTTTCAGTTTCAGATATCGAATTGAGAGTAGATGCCAACGGCGCTTTTGATCCAGACGAAGCTCTAGAGAAATTAAAACGACTTTCGGAATACCAACTGCATTCTATTGAGCAACCTATAAAACCACAACAATTTGATGATATTGCAAAGCTTTGTGAAGTATCTCCATTAGATATTGCTTTAGATGAAGAGTTGATAGGTGTATTTTTTGATAACCAAAAGGAAAAGTTAATTTCTACAATTAAACCACAATACATCATACTAAAACCAACCTTAGTTGGAGGTTTTGTAGGTAGCGAAAGTTGGATAAATATTGCAGAAAAACACAATGTAAAATGGTGGATAACTAGTGCATTAGAAAGTAATATTGGTTTAAATGCTATAGCACAGTGGACATATACTCTTAATAATAAAATGCCGCAAGGTCTTGGAACAGGAAGCTTATTTACCAATAATTTTCCTTCGCCATTAACGGTAAAAAATGGTACTTTGCGTTACGATATAAAACAAAATTGGAATTTTAATTTATAGAAAATGGATTATTTAAAACAGACCTACAAAGTATTACATGATTGGTGGCGTTACTTGGTTGGAGTTATTGTAATATTTGTTGCATGGCAGATAGTTGGAATGATTCCGCTACTAGTTTTTTTAGGTATCGAAATGGTAAATGGCGCTGCTTTGACAACAGATATCTCTGCAATGGCAGAGTTGCTAGGTAACAATTTATTTCTGTTTTTAATGCTCATATCATTTGCTGTAGGATTAGTTGGTGTAATTATGTCTTCAAAATACTTACACAAACAATCTTTTACACATTTGACAACAGCTCGTAAGAAAATAGATTGGAGTCGGTTTTGGTTTATTTTTATTGTTTGGGGTATATTCTCAGTAGGATCTACAATTTTATCTTATTATTTTTCTACAGATGATTATGTGTATGCTTTAAATGTCAAACCATTTGTAATTCTGTGCGTGATTGTAGTTGTCTTAATTCCTTTGCAAACAAGTTTTGAAGAATATCTTTTTAGAGGATATTTGATGCAAGGTTTAGCAGTGACTTTTAAAAACAGATGGTTGCCACTTATAATAACTTCAGTTGGTTTTGGATTATTACACGGTTTAAACCCAGAAGTAGATAAGTTAGGTCCAATCATGATGGTCTTTTATATAGGTACAGGTTTAGTACTTGGTATTATGACACTGATGGATGATGGTTTAGAGTTAGCTTTAGGATTTCACGCGGCTAATAATATGTTTACAGCATTATTAGTAACATCAGACTGGTCTGCATTACAAACCGATGCTTTATTGACTTATACTGCGGACCCACAAAAAATGGCAATATCTGAAATTGTTGCACCTGTTTTAATCGTATACCCAATATTATTACTTGTGTTATCAAAAAAATACGGTTGGACAAACTGGAAGGATAAGCTTTTTGGGAATGTAGAAGAACCACCAAAGGAAGATTATAAAGTATTAGATTAATGGTTAAAAGTTTTGTTGAAGTTCATAGAAAATTCAAGTATGACGGTATTTCATATAATACTAAACAACTCAGAACTAAAGCTTTAGATTTAATAAAACAAGGACACGATTTTGAAAAGAAAACAGGTCAATTTTTAATTGACTGGCTTAATAAAGAAGACTATATTATTGCAGAGACTTCTGGGTCTACAGGTAATCCTAAACGTATTAAGCTACAAAAAAGTGCAATGGTAAATTCTGCTATTACTACAGGTCTTTTTTTTAATCTTAAATCAGGTGACAAAGCTTTAAACTGTTTATCGAGTGATTACATTGCTGGTAAAATGATGCTCGTTAGAGCGATTGTTTTAGGATTGGAGATTGATTGTGTTTTACCACATTCTAAAATGATGTTTGAAACAGATAAGTCTTACGATTTTTGTGCTATGGTACCAATACAAGTAGCTGGTTCCATTAAAGAAATAGAGAACATAAAAACGATTATTGTTGGTGGATCTAAAATTGTCCCCTTTCTTTTGGAATGGATAAAAAATTGTCCTACAAAATTCTACGAAACGTATGGCATGACAGAGACAGTCACACATGTGGCATTAAAGCCATTACAATCATTAACTCAAAAAGGGGAAGAATTTTTTAAAGCCTTACCAACAATTAATTTTAGTCAAGACAAGCGTAATTGTTTGATTATTGATGCTCCTAATTTAATTGATGCACCATTAGTCACCAATGATGTTATAGAATTAAAATCTAATAAAGAATTTAAATGGCTTGGTCGATTTGATAACGTTATCAATTCTGGTGGCATAAAATTATTCCCAGAGCAAATCGAACAAAGATTATTGACTATAATTAAGAAACGTATAATAGTCTGCTCTGAACCTGATGATAAGTTTGGAGAAAAGGTGATTTTAATCATTGAAACTCCTAATATTATACCAAAAGATTTTCTTGCCAAGATAGAAGCATCTAATTTGCTTTACAAATACGAAATACCTAAAAAGATTTATAGCATTGACCAATTCGTTTTGACTTCTAATGGAAAAGTACAGCGTCAGAAAACCATCAATTTAGCTTTAGGGTAGTTTACTCACCAAAAGTTCCACTTTACTCATTCTGTGTTTTTTAAGAATGGTATTGCATTTAGTTTTATCGAAACTTTTAAATGCAAAACCAATGAAAAAGCTAATCCAATGTGTTGTTTTACTATTTACAATAGTACAACTAAACAGTCAAGAAAGAAGAGTAGAAACAGAGTCTGTAACTCTAGAAAACCTATTTACATTTATTGTAGATAATTTTGAAGAAGATGGCAATCCTCAGAATATTACATTTCTTCTAAAAACTCATAAAGGTAACTTCTCTGATGAAGATAAGTTTATCCTAAAGCAAACTTTTAAGTTACTCTCAAAGCGTCTTAGCGAAGAGGATTATGTAAGTATAGCTACAACAATTATAGTGGCATTGCACTGACTAAGACATCTCCAATTGAGTTAAAGAAAATTCTTTATACCATAGAATATCCAAAAGAGAGTATTAAGGCTTTTGCTAAAGATGGCATTGAACTCGTCTACAAATACGCAGATGATAGTTTTGAAGAAGATTACGATAACAAAATTGTAATGATAAGACTTCCAGAGCGTAAGTCTTCAGAGGACATCACTCAAAACCCTGCTACAGCAGCAAAAATTAATGCAACAAAACAAAAAGGTAACGGAGCAGCTGTTGTTCTTTCAGCTTTGGCACTATTACCAGAAATTATTCAAGTCATTAAAAACTGATAAGCATTAAAACAACAATATTATAAAATAATTTTGTTTGAGTTTTATAACTTTATATAATTAAAAACCCCGATGTATGACCATCGGGGTTTTTAATTATATGCTAGAAATGATATTAGTTTCCTGCAGAAAGATTTTTCATTTCCTCTTCAATCATTTCGTAGAATTGGTCAATTTTTGGTAAAACAACTATTCTAGTTCTTCTATTTTTAGCTCTGTTTTCAGCTGTATCATTTTCTACTAATGGTACGTAAGAACTTCGACCAGCAGCAATAAGTTGTTGTGAGTTTACTCCTAAACTTTCTAAAACTCTAACTACTGATGTTGCACGCTTAACACTTAAGTCCCAGTTGTCTAATAATGGAGGCTTACTGTAAGATACATTATCCGTATGTGACTCAACCATAGCTTCAAAGTTAGGTTTGCTATTGATTACTTTAGCAACTTTTCCTAAAACCTCATTAGCTCTGTCAGTAACGTTATAGCTTCCGCTTTTAAATAATAATTTGTCTGCTATTGAAATAAAAACAACACCTTTTTCAACATTAACTTCTATGTCTGGATCATTAATTCCAACTTCTTTCTTTAGACTTGTAACAATAGCAAGCGTTACACTATCTTTTCTTGTTAAAGCATCTTGTAAACGTGTAATTTTTAAATCACGTTCTTTCAAAGATTCAAGTGATTTTTCAAGGTTTTGAGCTCCTTTGCTTGTTAATTCTGTTAAATCTTGAGAGCTTTTTATCAAAGCTTCGTTGCTGCGGCGCATATCGGCTAATTGTTCTTTGAGACCCTCCAAACGTGCATTTGCAGCAGCCTGGTCAGATAAACAAGCGTTTAGTTTTACAGTTGCTGTGTTTAATAAATCTTGAGTCTCTTTTTGCTTTTCTTGTAGTGCTAAATAGTCTTTTTTAGATACACAAGCAGTTAATACTAACATCGTACAAATACTAAGTAAAATCGTTTTCTTCATAATCATTTAAAGTTTTTATTATAAACCTTTACAAAGCTATAGAAAAGATAAGCTAATGCTAGTCTGATTAACATTTTTTTTAACAGAATTATAAACAGTTAAAACTTAATTTGTTTTTTTATAAAGTAATTCCAAACTATAGATTTTTGATAATAATAATTGGATAATTGTTTTAGTTGACTTCTTTTCTTCAATAATCGAGGTAACCCTAAATAAAAACTACCATGAGCTTTTAGAATAGCAACAAAATGTGAAGGTTTAAGTTGGGCCAAAAATCGAATTGCAGCTAAACCATCTAACACCATTCTTGTAAGGACACGTCCTAATACATTTTTATCAGTGTTTTTGACTAAAGTAAAAAGACTATTTCGGAAATTTAGATATGTTTTTCGTGCGCTTGTGTTGTTAAGCGTTGCACCACCTACATGAAAAACTGTTGATAGACCAACATACATGACTTTATGACTAGTATTAAATGCGCGCCAGCTTAAATCTATTTCTTCCATGTGCGCAAAATAGCTTTCGTCAAATCCGTTAAGCGATTTAAAAACACTATTTTTTATGAAGAAGCATGCGCCTGAAGCCCAGAAAATTTCTTTAACATCGTTATATTGCCCATTATCTTCCTCTATGGTTTCAAAAATACGACCACGACAAAATGGATACCCATACTTATCTATAAAACCGCCTGCTGCACCCGCATATTCAAAATGTGATTTTTGTTTTTGGTCTAAAATTTTAGGCTGAATAATTGCAATATCTTTTGCTGAATTATAAGTTTCTACAATAGGAACCAGCCAATTTTTAGTTACTTCGATATCACTATTCAAAAGACAGAGTAGAGGTTTTTTAATATGTTTTAAAGCTTCATTATAGCCTTTGGCATAGCCTCCATTCTCAGTATTCTGAATAATACTTACTCCAGGATAATTTGATTTTAAAAAATCAACAGAAGTATCAGTAGAGGCATTATCAACTACATAGACACTCGCTTTGTCTGAATACGAAGTAACAGATGGTAAAAACCTCTCTAAAAGTGTTTTTCCATTCCAATTAAGTATAACAACGGCGATATCTTTGGTAGTAAATGTCATTTGTTGTAACTCGGAATATCTTGTAAAAAGGTGTATTGCTCTTTTTCAAAATCCATCTGGCAATAATAATGATTAATTCCGTTGGTTACCATCAGGTATACAGCGTTTATTTTTAAATTATAGCGCGCAATTTGGTCAAATGTAGCTTGATTAATAGTAATCTTTGGTGCTTTGCATTCTACCATTAAAAAAATAGACCCATCTGGATTAAAAACAACGATATCATAGCGTTTTTTTAATCCATTTATAGTAAGCTCTTTTTCTACATTAATTAATGATTTTGGATAATTTCTCTGCGTTATTAAATAATGTACACAGTGTTGACGCACCCATTCTTCAGGTTGTAAAATCACAAATTTTTTGCGAATGATATCAAAAATAGAAACTTTATTTTCTGTACTTTTGAATCGGTAATCGAACTTTGGAAAATTAAGGTCTTGCACCACACAAAATTAAAATTTTAACTTCACTTCGAGAGATTTTCTCAGAAAATTTTAGTAAGAAGTATTAGCTGAATTAGTTATTTTTTGGAAGAAGCAAAACAAATAGTCACTAGTATACAAAAAGGAGATATAAAACCTATCTATTTTTTAATGGGGGAAGAAGCCTATTATATTGATAAGATTTCGGATTATATTGAAAATAATATTTTAGATGAAGCAGAAAAGGGTTTTAACCAAATGGTGCTTTATGGTCGTGATATTTCGATTGATGATATCGTCAGTAATGCTAAGCGCTATCCAATGATGGCGGAACGTCAAGTGGTTATTGTAAAAGAAGCGCAAGATTTAAGCCGAACAATAGAGAAGTTGGTGGACTATGTTAATAATCCTCAACCAACTACAGTTTTGGTGGTCAATTATAAATACAAAAAAATTGATAAACGAAAGGGTTTGTTTAAGGCATTACAAAAAGTCAATGCTGTTTTTGAGAGTAAGAAACTTTACGATAACCAAGTTCCAGATTGGATTCGTAGAGTGCTTTCAGGACAAGGTTACCAGATTACACCAAAAGCCTCGCAAATGTTAGTTGAGTTTCTTGGAACAGATTTATCTAAAATTGAGAATGAGCTTAATAAACTTAAAATTGTTTTACCTGAAGGCTCTCAAATTACACCTGAGGCTATTGAAGAGAACATCGGCATAAGTAAAGACTACAACAATTTTGAGTTACGAAAAGCTGTTGGCGAGAGAAACATGACTAAGGCATTTAAAATTGTGAAGTATTTTGGTGACAACCCAAAAGACAATCCAATGGTTGTAACCGTTTCATTACTGTTTAATTTCTTCTCTCAATTAATGCAATACCATGGTTTAAATGATAAGTCACCTAGAAGTGTGGCTTCAGCATTAAAAATCAATCCTTATTTTGTTAACGAGTATTCGAGTGCTGCCAGAAATTTTCCAATGAAAAATGTGAGTAAAGCGATCAGTTTACTTAGAGATTTTGATGTAAAAGGGAAAGGTGTAGGAGCAAATGCGATATCACAAGACGATTTACTTAAAGAGTTACTAGTAAAGATTTTTGGTTAGTTTTCTTCTTCGATTTCCAACTCCTCTTCTTTTTTAGTGGGTTTCGCCTTTTTATAAATTGGAATTAAATAAGAAATATTATATCCAAACCCTGCGCCGATACCACCACTATCATAAGTACGATTAAATCCTGGGATATATAGGTTTTCAAAATTACTAGGGCTATTTTCAGTGACTAAAAACTTCAATTGAAGATTCAATCCCATAAAGAGATTATTTAAAACTTCTGCTTTTATACCAAGAATAATTTCGCCCCAAATAGCAGAAAGTCCATCAAATTCTTGTGGTGATGTTATTGGTTGTTGATTCCCGAAATATTGGTTATTTATATCGTAAATGGTACCGCTATTTAAAGTTTGGCTAAAACTACTAACACCAGCTCTAAAACCTGAATAAATCATGTTTTCCATATCTAGCCAATTACTATATAAATTATAATCGATACCAGCTTTGAAGTAGCTTCCTTTAGAAGTGGAATTAAATACATCGTTAGTTAAGGTACGCTCTTCATTTCCTAGCTCTCCTGAAATGTATAGCCTTTGCGTAAGTCTGTAGTCTGCATTTACCTCAAAACCTTGGTAGTCATTATCAAAAAATGAACGTGCCAATTTCGAAATATCGGCACCAAGTCTAAGCCCATACTTTTGTTTGTAGATAATAGTATCTGTGGCAGTTTCTTGCGTTTCATCTTGAGCAAATACTATCGATGAACATGCCAATAAAATAATTAAACTTTTAATGAAATATCTGTACATGTGTTGCGTCTTCGTTTTCAACGGTTATTGAGATTTCGGTAGTATTTGAAAAGGTTATGTTTTCAATCCATTTAATAGCATCATCTCCAGCATTGTCTATAGCTGTCAATTCTGTAAAAATACTTTTAAAACCACAAGCTCTAGAAACGTATATAAAATTTGGTGTGTATTTAATTTCTAATATATCGATGTTAGAGTCAGTTGTTATGTCACCATCTAATCTTAGATTCGTGTCTTTTTCAAGGAAATATCTTGTGATAGTTTCTTCACCTTCATTGCCAATAATAAGTGGTAGTGAAATAGAGCTAGAGTTTTCATTGAATAGGAGTGTAGCATCAGAAGTTGATTCTGGTAAAGTTATAACACCAGTATCATCAGTTACTAAAATCTCGGCATAAACGGATAAGCGAGTCACACTTTTTAAAGTCTCCGTATCAGTTGCATCAAAAAAATCGATGAGTAGTTGTGGTGTTGTTGGTGTACCATCAGCACAAATATCATCACGCTCACAACCTAGAATAAATAAGGCTAAAAATAGAATTGAAAATGTATTAAATCTCATTAGGCTTTTTCAAATAAAATGACGGTTTCGATATGAGCTGTATGCGGAAACTGGTCTACTAAACTAAACTTTTTTATAGTATATCCTGCTTGCATTAATTGCTCGGTATCTCTTGCTTGAGTCGCAGGATTACAAGATACATAAACCAAACGTTCTGCATTAAGGTTTATTATTTTTTTCAGAGTTTTTGGTGCAATACCAGCACGTGCCGGATCCAAAATAATTGTTCTTATTTTGTTAGTGTATTCTGGGTGTTCATTTAAAAATTTACCAACATCTGCAGCATAGAACTTAAGGCCTTCAATACCATTGCGTTTGGCGTTTTCTTTCGCATCTTCTATGGCTGAAGCTACAATATCTACACCAACTATCTTAGTATTCTCACTTCTTGACGCTAGTATTTGCCCAATAGTTCCGGTTCCACAAAATAAATCCATAACTACAGTATTATCGATAGTTTCTTTATTTTCTAGTGCGTAATCGATAACCTTTGTATATAGTTTTTCTGCAGATTTTGGATTGGTCTGAAAAAAGCTCTTCATGCTAATCTCAAAATCTAGATTTAATAATTCTTCAATTATTTTATCCTTACCATAGACTAAACTAATACTTCCTGAAGTGGCTATGGTTCTATCACCAATTTCATCATTAACAGTATGCAACAAACCAGCTACTCGATTTCCAAAAAGACTCACTAAAAATTCTGCAAACTTATCTAAGTCAAATTTTGGTAAGTCATAGGATGTTGTTACCAAATTGAATAAAAGTTTTTTTGTTTTATAGGACTTGCGTACTACAAAATATCTAAAAAATCCAACTTTTTGAGGGGCATGCCATGGTGCTAGATTAGTAGCCTCACAATAAGCTCGTATATCTTTTAATTGGCTTTCAAATTCTGCATCAAATAGGCCTGAATCATCATTAAGATTATCACCACACCACCAAGTACCTCGTTTTTTGAAACCCAAAGTAAATTCATCTACATCAGTTTTCAATTCATGATTATAACCGATAGCAGAGAAACCATATTCCATTTTATTTCTATAATGAAATGTATTTGGTGAAGTTACAAATTCATCAAACTTGTCTTCAATATTAATGACTTTCCCGATTCGTTTAAAAAGCTCTAGCGTGCTTTGTTTTTTATATTGGTGTTGTTTCTCTATTGGTAATTTTATGTACGGTGCACCAGGAATAGTTTGGTATGGCATTTCAACTTCATCATCTGAGTATTTCAACACTTCAAATAACTTGCATTCTGCATAAGTTTTACTCGATTTTTTTACTTGAGCCTTAACCAATTGACCAGGTAAAGTATTAGGTACAAATACAACAAACTCACCATGCTCGTTTCTGATACGTGCAATCCCTTTTCCGCCATAGGCGTAATCTTCGATTAAAAGTTTAAGGATTTGTCCACGCTTTACAAACTTATTACGTTCTCTTCTTGGCATGTTTAATAATTAGATTGCAAATATAATTGCATTTGTTGAATAGAATAGATGTGAGGCTTTTATAATCTCTATTTAATTATTAATTTGCACATTCTTAGGGATGATTTCTTTCCCACGCTGAATTTTCGACTCTTCGAAAGGATAAAGGTAGATAAGGAATGGTTATTTTTTTAATTTAAAAACGATATTAAAAATGGCTGTTTTAGACCACATTTCATCGCAAGAAGCGATGGCACTAGAAAACAAGTATGGCGCACAAAATTATCACCCATTACCAGTTGTACTAAGCAAAGGAGAAGGTGTTTTTGTTTGGGATGTTGAAGGTAAAAAGTATTACGACTTTTTATCTGCATATTCATCATTAAATCAAGGGCATTGTCACCCTAAAATTGTGAATGCAATGACTGAGCAAGCACAAAGACTAACTTTAACTTCAAGAGCGTTTTACAACGATATGCTTGGTAAGTACGAAAAATATGCAACTGAGTTTTTTAAGTTCGATAAAATGCTCCCAATGAACTCAGGAGCAGAAGCTGTAGAAACAGCTTTAAAACTTTGTAGAAAATGGGCTTATGAAGTCAAAGGAATAGATTTAAATAAAGCAGAAATAGTTGTTTGTAACAATAATTTTCATGGTAGAACTACAACAATTATATCATTTTCCAACGATCCTGTAGCTCGTAAAAACTTTGGTCCTTATACCGATGGTTTTATAAAAGTAGAGTACGACAATTTGGAAGCGTTAGAAACTGTGTTATCTTCAAATAAGGATGTAGCTGGTTTTATGGTAGAACCTATTCAGGGTGAAGCTGGAGTTTATGTACCAAGCGAAAACTATTTAAAAGAAGCCAAAGCATTGTGTAAAAAATATAATGTCTTATTTATCGCAGATGAAGTACAAACAGGTATTGCACGAACAGGACGTTTATTAGCCAGTTGTGGTAACTGTGATTGTGTAGATAAAAATTGTTCTGGTACACCAGATGTTAAGCCAGATGTTTTAATATTAGGAAAAGCCTTAAGTGGTGGTTTATACCCTGTGTCTGCTGTTATGGCAAACAATGATATTATGAATGTTATTCAACCAGGAAACCATGGTAGTACTTTTGGTGGTAACCCAATAGCAGCGGCTGTTGCTATAGCGGCTTTAGAGGTTGTGAAAGATGAAAAATTAGCTAAAAATGCAGACTTTTTAGGAAAGCTTTTTAGAGCAGAAATGAATAAATTTATCAAAACCAGTTCGATTGTAAATCTTGTTCGTGGACGGGGCTTACTTAATGCTATTTTAATCAATGACGATGAAGATAGTTATACAGCTTGGAATATATGTTTGAGACTAAGAGATAATGGCTTACTTGCAAAACCAACTCATGGCAACATCATTCGTTTTGCACCACCTTTAGTAATGACTAAAGAGCAATTATTGGACTGCGTGTCTATAATTACAAAGACACTAAGAGAATTTGAAGTTTAAGCTAAGGTGCTAATTCTGTAAAAGGATAATACGGTAGGTTTCTTAATATCCAATATGCAAATACAAACACACGAATTGCGTAAGTGAAATAGGCTTTGTGACTTAAATTATAATAATATTGTTTGAAGAATTTTTTGGATAGAAAAGCATAAATCTTCGAAAGAAGTAGAATTACGACTATCACTATTGTCACATTATGCATTAGCGCATCTATAATTCTAAAATGTAATATATCATGTATAGCACGTTGACTTCCGCATCCAGGACAGTGGAAATTTGTTAAAACATAAAATGGACATTTAGGAAAAAGACCTCCTGCGTTTGTGACTTCTGGGTCGTTGAGATAATAATACTTTGCCAAAAAATATATGGGTATCAACAACAGCAGATACCCATATTTTAAATATTTATATTTAAGGAGTGATTTAATAATTAGTAGCCTCCAGAACTCATGGCCGCTATAAAGGCTGCGCCATAAATTAACATCATTATTGCAATAAGTAAAAAACCACCAATAAGACCAATAAGTCCCCAAAGTTTTGCGTTTTTAGAGTCACTAATGGCTCCATCATAATTTCCACCTTCCCATTTTGCATTTACTTGTGCAGCATACACAATACTTACAACTCCAGTGACATTACAGCATAAAAATGTTGTAATAATAGCTAGTACTAAATAGTTGTTTGGTCTTTGAGGAATATTTCCTGATGATGTGATTGGTTTTTGTTCCATGTTAAATTTGTATTAGTTTTTGTTGTTTATTGACCCATCATTTCTTGTATACGGCGTTGCAATTCTTCTTGGTCTTGCAATGTTTCCAATCCAAAATAAGATATTACCCAAATTAAGTATATAATAAAAAGAATACTCAAAACAACACCTATAATACCCATGATTTTTCCTGCCTGAACATTTCCAAAACTAGTATAAACTTCTGGTGAAGCTTTATAAATTTTAGTAGCTTTAACACCTAATACAATAGCTATTATACCTATAATTAATCCTGGGGCTCCGTAACAGCAACATCCTAAGATTGATAAAATTCCCATTATTAATATTAGAGTTGCATTAGGTAATTGTTGTTGTTCCATTTGAAGTTTATTTAAAATGTTTTTATTATAAAGTTTATTACAATAATACTGATATTTATTGAGAAAAGAGATAATATAACTCGATGTCCATACTTGAATTTAAATTTCAAATGAAGTATTAAGTAAGCAAACATTATTATCAGAGTGTAAATCGCTGGATACATATGTAATGCAGCAATAAATTCACCTTGTAGTAAAAAATTGAATGAACGTTGCATTCCACAACCCAAACAATCAATACCAAAGTTTTTTTTCCACATACATGGCAGCATATAATCTTCAAGTTGAAGGGCAAGTCTCTTCATATTTCAAATATAATTGTTTTAGAGAATAGATTACTTTTGTAATATGAATTTATCTACAATAATCAATATTATTAGTATTGTCATTGGTGGCGTGATTGCAATTCATGCGCAAGCAGAGCAAGAGCAGAATGTTTACTTATTAGTGGGTGGAATAGTTCTTTTAATGTTTGGAATTTATAGAACATCTCGAAATGTGCCTAGCAAATTTGATAACCAAGAAGAAGAATCTTTTATAAAAACAGAATACATAGAAGAAGATGAAGATTAGATTAGGAGATACTGTCGAAACTATTGATGATGCCATAAAAGGAACAGTGATCAAAGTTAAAGATGATACCATTACCATTGAAGACAGTGATGGTTTTGAGTTTGAATTTTCTGCAACCGAATTAATAAAACTCAATACAGATAAATCTATAAATTTAAATTCTCTTTCAAATAAATCGATTGAGGAGATTACTAGAGAGAAAGAAGGCTCAAAAAAACGAATACCATCTTCAACAAACACAAAAAAGCGTCACAGACCAACTTTCGTAGTCGATTTACACATTCACCAATTAACTGACTCTACAAGAGGTATGACAAATTTTGATATGCTAAACAAACAATTGAATACGGCTCGTGGTCAATTAGAATTTGCCATCAAACAACGAATGCCTAAAATGGTGTTTATTCATGGTGTTGGCGAAGGTGTTTTAAGACAAGAGTTATATACTGTTTTACGCCGTTATAATAATGTCACGTTTTATGATGCTGACTATAAAGAGTATGGTTTAGGAGCTACTGAAGTTAAGATATTTCAGAATGTAGCACCTAAGTCTTAATTATTATCGTATGTAAAAGTCTCGGTTGTGGTATAGGTTCCAAAATTTAAAAAATCACTCGAAATAATTTCTAACCCTAAATTCTCGATCGTAAATGTTGACCTAATGGTTCTCGTATAACTAACAACTCTAAATTCTGGACTTGGAGCCAAAAATTCTTGATTAGTGTTTGGATTGCGATAACGCGGCAGATCATCAGTATCTGTCAAAAAATCGTCAGTTGGATTACGATTTTCATCTTCGTCTTCTAATCTTGTAATTGTTCCATCATCATCATCATCTTCTTCTAAATAATCAGGAATGCCATCGCTATCAGTATCTCTAAACCCAGTTGCTGGATTGCCATCACCATCACCATCATCATCTTCATCTTTGGTTAAGACATTATCATTATCATCGTCTTGATCAATGTAATTTGGTAGGCCATCATTATCTGTGTCTAATGGGTTGGTTAAATAATTGTTGTCGCCATCCAGATTATCATCTTCATCCTCATTTGGTATGCCATCGTCATCAGAGTCTATAAAATCTGCTACTACATTTACTGTCCCACCTTGAGCTTCATAATCTTCTTGGATTATAATATTTGAATTTGGAATTGATGTGCAAAACTCTGGTTCTTGATTATAGGTTCTGTAATTAAAAACATTGGTAGTGCCTAAGTCAAAAGATATTTCATAGGGTGAAACTCCTGGGTTAAAAATTAAATCGTTGGCTGTAGTTCTTGGAAAAATTAGACTTAGAGATTCTGCCGGGTCAGATTTTGTCTTATACAAAATATAATTTGAGATGTCATTTTCACATAGTTCTAATGCAATATCATCAAAATCAATATTGACTGTAATTATATCTCCGTCATTACATGACATCATTAAAAATAAAGCAAATAAAGTCACAAAAATATTACGCATAAGATGTTATGTTTTCAACAAAAATAATCCATTTATCAAATTATAACGTGGCTTAGATAAAATAATTTTATGTCTTACTTTTACAGCATGAAAAATATTTATCTCGATAATGCTGCAACCACAGCTTTACGTCCCGAAGTGATAGAAAAAATGACCGAAGTATTGCAGAATAATTACGGTAATGCGTCATCGACTCATAGCTTTGGACGTTCGGCAAAGTCTATCATGGAGCAATGCCGAAAAAATATAGCCTCGTACTTAAATGTATCTCCAGCCGAAATTATTTTCACGTCTGGCGGAACAGAAGCAGACAATTTGGCGTTAAGAAGTACCGTAAGAGATTTAGGTGTTAACGAGATTATTACATCAAAAGTTGAACATCATGCTGTTTTACATACTGCAATACAATTACAAACCGAATATGACATCAAAGTATCATATGTTCAGTTAGATGAAAACGGAACAGTAGATTACAATCATTTAGAAACGCTATTAAAAAGCGATACTAAAAAGCTAGTGAGCTTAATGCATATTAATAATGAGGTAGGAAATATTTTAGATATTAAGCGTGTAGGTGATTTGTGTAAAGCTAATAATGCGCTATTTCATTCAGATACGGTCCAATCCGTTGGACATTACCATCTAGATTTACAAAACATTAATATTGATTTTTTAGCAGTAAGCGCACATAAATTTCATGGTCCAAAAGGTGTAGGATTCTGTTTTATCAGGGCAGCATCTGGTCTTAAACCCTTAATTTTTGGAGGAGAGCAGGAGCGTGGTTACCGTGCAGGTACTGAAAGTTTGCATAATATCGTTGGTATGGATGAAGCTTTAAACATTGCCTATCTAAATCTTGAAGTAGAAAGTAAGTATATTAAAAGTCTTAAGCGATATTTTATTGATAGTTTAAATCATAAACTTGCTGACTGTCATTTTAATGGGACATCAGGCGATTTAGAAAAAAGCACTTATACATTAATTAATGTTTGTTTGCCATTACCGCCCGAAAAAGCAGCAATGTTACAGTTTCAGTTAGATTTAAAAGGTATTGCGTGTTCTAAAGGTAGTGCCTGTCAAAGTGGAAGTAATATGGCCTCTCATGTGTTATCTGCATTTTTACCAGAAGATAGATTAAAACGACCATCTGTACGTTTTTCTATAAGTAAATACAATACTAAAGACGAGATTAATTATGTGGTAGATACGCTTTGCGAGTTCGCTGAGAATTAAGATTGTTTTGAAATTTCTTCAATAATTTTTGTAACAGTACTAGCGCCATATTCTCCTAAAAATAATATGTAGTTTCTAGTTTTATTATCAACTGCTACAAAACTTCCACATGGATAATGATGTTTAAAGAACAGAGTTTCGATAAACCTATTTTTATCGCTGTACCAGTTTATCCAACCAGATTTTTTAAAATTGATATTTGCATCTAACTTATGAATATAATAAGCTTCAAGATTATGACTGTTTTTAAGATTTTCAATATATTTTTTTCCTAAACAATGATTTTCTTTTCCATTAAACCGTACTCGACCGTCATTACAATTATCTTTTCCTGGATGATATTGAATAATAGTAAATTTTGTTTTATCTACTTTCTCAATTACTTCTAAATAATTATTCAATTTGCTATGGGTTAAAGAATCTAATTTTCCATAATTTTTCCTTCTCACTATTGTTGCGATTAGTGATGAGTCATTTTCAAAAACTAAGTTTAAATATGTTTTACCTTCATTATTTATCTCAAATATTTTCTTTTCAAAATCGTTCTTCGATATTTCTATTCCGTTTAAATCGTAATAATTTAAGGGTTTCTCTTTTTGCCCAAACGCAGAAAAAATTATAAATAGGAAAATAAAAATACTGTAAGCCTTCATAAAATTATAATCTTGCAGACAATCTCACATTAAATACTCTAGGCGTTAAAAAGTTTGGAATCGCAAACTGACGTTTACTATTTACATCACGCACCCATGTATTGGTAATTGCATTTTGGTTGTTGAACATGTTATAGATTTCAATACCCAATGATAAGCTTCTAAAAGATTTTTTCCATTTAGAAGTGTATTGTTTTTTAGGGTTTACAATCTCATAGGAAATTCCTAAATCGGCACGACGATAATCTCTAAGTCTAAACTGAAAATCATAAGGGTCAGCATAGCTTGGAGAACCTCCAGGCAAACCGGTATTGTAAACCAAATTCAGATACATTTTTAAATCTGGCATGTTAGGTACATAATCTTGGAACAACACACCAAACTTTAACCGTTGGTCTGTAGGTCGTGATATAAAACCCCGATTATCAATGTTTTCTTCCGTCTTTAGATAACCAAAACTAAACCATGATTCTGTTCCTGGGACAAATTCACCATTAAGTCTCATGTCCAAACCATATGCATAAGCTTTAGCATTGTTATTAGCGCGATAACGAATACGTACGTTTTCTAAAGTATAAGGATTAACATCAGACAAACCTTTGTAATACGCTTCAGTGACTAACTTAAATGGTCTATCCCACATTTTGAAACTGTATTCATTACCTAAAACCACATGAAATGATTTTTGTGCCTTTACATTTGGTTGCACAACACCAGAAGAATCCCTAAGCTCTCGATAGAATGGTGGTTGGTAGTATAAACCTCCAGCAACTCTAAACAGCATATCACTATCCCAATTAGGTTTTATAGCAAATTGCGCACGAGGACTAAATACAGTTTGATTATTACTTACTATACCATCGCCGCTTACACTCCAATTATGAGCTCTCACACCTATGTTGTAGTACGCATCATGTTCCCCTATTTTTGTATTTTTTTTGTATTGTACAAAAGCTTGAAGCCTATTTATTTTGACTTGATTAAATGCTCTAATATTCTCAAATGCAACCAAAGGACCATTAAATGGTGCATCTGGCTGAAAGTTAGGTTCTGTGACACTTGGTGGTCTTATAGAAAAACCTGCTGAATCGATAACTTCGGATTCTACTAAACGGTCACGAATATCTTCACGCGTAAATTTTACAGACCATTCAAGATTACTATCATCATTGATGTTATAATCACCACGATGTTCTAAATTGAATATTAATGCGTCTAAATCATTACGAGCTCTTGTTAATTGGGAGCCAATACCTTCACTAAATTCAACTTCACCTAAATTATCATCACCGATATTGGTATTAACTTCACCCAAACGGTATTGTGCAAAAATGTCAAAATATTCTTGTTCAGTAGCGTGATAAGCAGACCCCATCAGCTTTAGAGTTGTTTTATTATTTAGAAAATAGTTAGCTTTAAATGCTCCAAAATACGTTTGATATTCGGTTTGTTCTTGCCCTTCGTAGAATACTAAAAGTGCAACGGGCTCGTCGATAGTACCAAAGTTGGTTTGTCTATTCTCTGGCTCAAAATTATATTGGTTTAAAGAAATATTTCCTAAGAAATTTAAATGAAACTTATCCGAAAAACGATAGGTCAAATACGTTTGCACATCTGCAAACACAGGCTCTACATTTCCGTTAGTTTCAAGACTATTTAATAGCAAACTGTTGTCTCTATAGCGTAATCCTGTAATACTCGAAAACTTTCCATCTTTTGAAGCGGTTTCGACAGCCAGACTTCCGCCTAATAAACTTAAATCTGTACTTACAGCAAATTTTGAAGGCTTTTTGTATGTAATATCTAGTACTGAAGAAAGCTTGTCTCCATATCGTGCTTGAAACCCACCAGCAGAAAAATCAACATTTGATACCAAATCTGTATTTACAAAACTTAAACCTTCTTGATTACCAGAGCGAATTAAAAATGGTCGGTAAACTTCAATCTCGTTGACATAGACTAAGTTCTCATCAAAATTCCCACCACGAACTGAGTATTGTGTACTTAGTTCATTTGAGATATTAACACCGGGTAAAGTCTTTAATATATTCTCAACACCTGGTTGCGCACCTTTAATAGTTCTTATAACTTTTGGAGAAATCGTAACGACACCATCTCGACTTTGTTGTGTGCTACTATTAATAACAACAACAGCAATTTGCTCTACATCAGTCTTTAAAACTGGATTGTATTCAAGTTCACTACCATTTTTTAGATTAAATTTTGCTTCGACACGTTTGTGAGATAAATGTGAAAAAACAACGATTACTTCTTGGCTTGCGGTAATCTTAAGTTCATAAAAACCATTTAGATTTGTTGTTGCTCCCTGACCAGTACTAGCTTTAATATTTACACCTTCAATTGGGTTATTGTTTTCATCAAGGATAACACCTCTAATCGTTGCAGACTGCGAAACAGCAATAAATGAAGACAATAAAAATAATACTAAAAGTAAGTGATGTAGCGGTTTCAAATATGTTATATTTTATTTTCTAAAAAATGTTGCTTCAAATGTAGAACTATTTCCAACATTATCAGTGACAATAATTTTTAAATTATTTTCTGTATCTGTAACGATAGTATCATTAAAATCGTGTACTAAGGTATTGGTTTTATAATCATATTCCATTAATATCCACTTGCCATTGACGGTTGCTCTATATTTTGAAATACCTGATAAGTCATCACTTATTTTTAGTTTTAAGTAACGGTATTTACTTAACCACTTCTTGTTAGTAAAGTTTACAGGTTTAATTTTAGGGGCAATGGTATCTGTTGCTAGGGTGTATAAACCAAGTGTTTTACTTCTTGCTGAAAGTGTATCTCCTTTTCGTATTGTGTTGACATAGCTTGGTTTTTTATAATACCCATACAATCTTGCAATAAATAATTTACTTTTATCTATGTCCTTGTATGCGCTAATGTCATAATTAACAATAAAGTTTTTTTGAAGAGGTACTGTGTCTTTATGGAGTTTTATAGTGTCTCCTGACGTTTCGAAATCTATCAAAATATCCTCGTAAACTGTATCTGGGTAAAAAGTAACCTGAGCATTATGCTCTTTTAAAACAGTTGTCCCCTGATTTTTCACCAAACGTCTTTTAGTCTCTGTAGTATCTATTTCTACCTTTTGGGTTTTGACTTTTCCAATAATAGGGATTTTTAATTCCGAAGTATTGTTTTTATAATCTTTAATGTCTATTCTATAAATTGAAGATGTACTGTCTTCAACTTTAATGTAGCCATTATCAACTACATCTTTATACATGCTTAAAGGATTGTTTTCTTCGAGAAAAAGTTTTTGACTTCGTGTTTTTTTAGTTTTCCAAAGCTCAAAATCTATATATCTATTTAGATGTTTAGTTTCGCTAAAGCTGAAACGTTTAAAATCAATTTCAAAAACTTTATTTCCGTTTAGATAAGAAGAAATATTACTTACACCATTATTATTAGGTGCTAAGTCTTGCTTGTCATAACTCACCACACCAAAACCAATATCGCCATAAGCAGTTATCTTTTCAACTTTATAATCCCCGTTTTTTTTAGGTATAAGACGTAAGGGGATTCTTTTATTTTTTCCGTTAACAAAAGAATTTTTATTTTTAGGATAGGCGTATACTGAAGAAATAAAAGGTTTCTTACTATCTTTTATATCAATACCAAAAAGCATGGGGTTGATTGGTCGTTCTGCATTATCTCTAATTTCGAAATGCAAATGAGGACCACCAGAGCCACCTGTGTTTCCTGAGTATGCAATGACTTCGTCGGTATCAACAAAAAGTTCAGTATTGTTAGGAAATACTTCAACCTCATAGCTTTCTTTTTCGTATTGACAGTCTTTTATGTATGCTTCAATTCTTGGCGAAAACTTTTTTAAATGACCGTAAACGGTCGTGTAACCATTAGGGTGTGTCACATATAATGCTTTGCCGTAGCCATAATGAGATATTTTTATTCTACTAACATAACCCATTGAGGCAGTGTAAACTTTTAGTCCAGTTTTACGCTGAGTCTTAATATCTAATCCAGAATGAAAATGATTAAAACGTAACTCTGCAAATGTACCGGACAAAACCAATGTAATGTCTAATGGATCTCTAAAATAATCTTGTGGATATTCAGATTGAGAATATAGACTTGTAGAAAGTAAAAAAAAGAAAAGAATTTTTTTCATTAAAATTTCTGTTATAGCTAAAATATTAATTTGAATGTGAATGACAAACCCGTAAACCGTAATATTTTTCCTAACATATTTATAGTATTGCTGTTATGACAATCAAAAATAATTGCAAAACAGTTGGGTTTTTTCGTTAGGTATGTTAACTTTGTTACATAGTGTTGTACGACGCAAATGAGTAAAATTGAAAACATTGTTGATACGTTAGAAAACCGAATTTCAAAGGTTTTACACAAGCAAGAAGTTTTAAAACAAACCAATGCAAAACTATCTGAAAAGTTAGAAAATCAACGACAACAAATCCTTGAATACCAAGAGCAAATAAGCGAATGGTCTGATAGATACGAAACACTCAAAACAGCAAATGCGATGCTTGGTAGTGACGAAAATAAACGAGAAACAAAGCTCAAAATAAATTCGCTAATCAGAGATATTGACCATTGTATTGCGCAATTGTCTGAGTAGTGTAAAATACAGTGGATGTCAAATCAGCTTAAAATAAAGATTTCTATAGCTAATCGTGTTTATCCATTAACAATTAATCCTAGTCAGGAAGAAGGTCTGCGAAAAGCAGCAAAAAAGATTGAGGCTATGATTGGACAGTTTGAGCAAAGCTACTCTGTAAGAGATAAGCAAGATGTTTTAGCCATGTGTGCTTTACAATTTGCGGCTCAAGTAGAGCAAAAAACAATAGATAAGGAATATGTAAACGATGAGGTTCAGGAAAAGTTAGAAGCTTTAAATGAACTTTTACAAGACCATATTTAACTCGTACGTTCTTTACATAAACAATAGGTTACTGCCTACATTAGTTATATTTTTTGATAAACTCAACGTTAATTCTTTAAAAAGGGTGAGTTGAAGTTGTAAAACCGTGCTGCTGTTTCTATGTATTTAGAAACTGGGCAGATTTTTGAGCAGCTTGTTAGCCCTAAACTTGTTTTTAAGGAGTTTATACAAAACAAAGAACTGATGTAGGCTTTTTTATAGACATACTCAACTAAACTAAACATATGGATACTAATACAATTTTATATATCGCCGGTGCTGTAGTTTTGGGATTAGTTATTGGATTTGTAATTTCAAAATCGCTAGAAAAAGGAAAAGCTTCAAAGCTTATTTCTGAGGCGCAAAGCGAATCTAAAACTATCTTGAAAGGAGCTAAAGCTGATGCTGAGGCATTAAAAAAAGAAAAAATTCTTCAAGCTAAAGAAAAATTCATTGAACTCAAGTCTGAACACGAAAAAGTGATTCTTTCTAGAGACAAGAAGATGGCTGAAGCCGAAAAAAGAATTAGGGATAAAGAGTCACAGATATCTAATGAGCTATCGAAAACTAAGAAGACCAACCAATCTCTAGAAGATAAGATAAAGGATTACGATTTTAGACTTCAATTTGTAGAAAAAAAGAGCGAAGAATTAGACAAGGCTCATAAAAGCCAAATAAAACAATTAGAGGTTATTTCTGGACTTTCTGCTGATGATGCTAAAGAACAATTAGTAGAATCCTTAAAAGAAGAAGCCAAGACAGATGCTATGGCATTTGTACAAGATAGAGTAGAGGAAGCAAAACTTACGGCACAGCAGGAAGCAAAAAAAATTATCATAAATACAATCCAACGTATTGGTACAGAAGAAGCAGTTGATAATTGTGTCTCTGTTTTTAATATCGAATCTGATGATGTCAAAGGGCGAATCATTGGTCGTGAAGGTCGAAATATCCGTGCTATTGAAGCTGCCACAGGTGTTGAGATTATTGTAGACGATACACCAGAAGCTATTATACTATCTTGTTTTGATTCTGTAAGACGTGAAATAGCGCGTCTGTCATTACATAAATTAGTAACGGATGGACGTATACATCCAGCTCGTATTGAAGAAGTAGTTCGTAAAACACAAAAGCAAATAGAGCAAGAAATTATTGAAGTCGGAAAACGTACAGTTATCGATTTAGGAATACACGGTTTACATCCCGAACTGATTAAAATGGTGGGTCGTATGAAGTATCGCTCGTCTTATGGACAAAATTTACTACAACACTCACGTGAGGTAGCTAAACTTTGTGGTGTAATGGCAGCGGAATTAGGATTAAATCCAAAACTTGCAAAACGTGCAGGTTTGCTACATGATATAGGAAAAGTGCCAGATGCAGAGGCAGATATGGAAACACCGCATGCTATTTTGGGTATGAAATGGGCTGAAAAGCATGGCGAAAAACCAGAAGTTTGTAATGCTATAGGTGCTCACCACGATGAAGTAGAAATGACGTCATTATTATCACCAATCATTCAGGTGTGTGATGCGATTTCCGGCGCACGACCAGGAGCAAGACGCCAAGTATTAGATTCTTACATACAACGTTTAAAAGATTTAGAAGCGGTAGCTTTTGGTTTTCCTGGTGTTAAGAAGGCATACGCTATACAAGCAGGAAGAGAGCTGCGTGTTATTGTAGAAAGCGAAAAAGTAACAGATGATAAAGCAGCAAGCTTGTCTTTTGAAATTTCTCAAAAAATACAAACAGACATGACCTATCCTGGTCAAGTAAAAGTGACTGTAATCAGAGAAACAAGAGCAGTTAACATTGCCAAGTAAAAATTCATTTTAATATATTATAAAAGCACTCAACTTGAGTGCTTTTTTATTTTCTTGGATGAAATGTATTGATAATTTTATTTAGATGCGACTTATCTATATGTGTATAGATTTCGGTAGTTGTAATACTTTCATGACCTAACATCATTTGTATAGCTCTTAAGTCAGCACCGTTTTCTAGTAAATGCGTTGCAAAAGAGTGTCTAAAGGTGTGTGGAGATACTGTTTTTTGTAGTCCGATTTTTTCAACTAGTTTTTTAATTATTGTAAAAACCATGGCTCTTGTCAGTTTACTTCCTTTGTAATTAAGAAATAATATGTCTTTATCAGCAGGGTTAATATCAATATGTTTTCTAATATCAATCCAAATATTTATAAGATTTTGTGTTGTCTTTCCTATTGGGACAAAACGTTCTTTATTTCCTTTTCCACTTACTTTTATAAAACCTTCATCAAAGTACAAGTCCGAAATATTAAGTCCTATTAGCTCACTTACTCTTAGTCCACAACTATAAAGTGTTTCGATAATAGCTTTGTTTCTGTGACCTAAATTAACACTCCTAAATTGGTAGTTTAAATCAATAGCAGATATAATATTGTCAATATCTTCTATGGAAAGCGTGTCAGGAAGTTTACGTCCTAATCGTGGTGATTCGATTTGATCAACAGGATTTGTTTCTCTGTAATTTTCAAAGACTAAATAGTCAAAGAAATTTCTAAGTCCTGAAATAATTCGAGCCTGTGATCTTGGACTTAACTCTTTGGAGATCTTATATATAAATTGTTGTATATCTTCATCTTTGATAACAGTTGGAGATTTAGGATTTGAGTTGTGATTTAAAAAAGAAATGAAACGCTTTATATCATATTCATAATTACTTATTGTATTATCAGAAAGACCTCTCTCTAACTTTAAATAATTTTTGTAATCGATCAATATTGTAGTCCAATTCATTGAATTTTGGTGTTTTTTTATCTGTTAAGTATATTTTTTTTGATAAAACTTAGATATAATCCTAAGAAAATGTTAATAACATAATTTTTAAAATACTGATTATCAATAAATTAAAATAATTGTTTGTAAAATTGTTAATAAACAGCTAGGATGTTCTCAAAATATAAAAAAAAGACTATAAATTTGTTTATCAATTATAAATTAATTTAAAACTATTTATTATGAAAAAATTATTTGTTACTGCATTAGCAGTTTTTACTTTTGTTGCTGTGGATGCACAAACTGATTTTGGTTTAACTGCAGGTTATTCTAGTAACAGTGTCAAAGATGGTGACAGCGGGTCAGGATTTAACATTGGAGCATTTGTAGATTTAGGTATTTCTGACAGCTTTAGTGTACAGCCAGAATTGGTTTATACAAATTCTAGCTTTGATGGCGATAGTTATAACCTTTTTAGCGTTAATGCAATGGCTAAATTTAATGTTTCAGAAGATTTTAGCATATTAGCTGGACCTCAATTTGGATTTGCAAGTGGTGAAATTCCAGATGCTTTAGACACACTTTTTGGAGATGATTTTTCATCTATGAATATCCAATTAGCAGTTGGTTTAGCTTACAGCTTTTCAGAAAATATTTTTGCCCAAGCCAGATATGGTTTTATGTTAAACGACCATTTGGATGGTGGCGATGTTAAAGTGAATACTTTTTCAGTTGGTTTAGGATATAAGTTCTAATCACCAAATAATATAATAAAAACCGAAGCAATTGCTTCGGTTTTTTTATACCCAAATTTAATATCTTTACTACATGAAAAATATCATCATCATCAATGGGCCTAACTTAAACCTTTTGGGAAAGCGCGAGCCAGAAGTTTATGGCAAACAAACGTTTCTAGATTATTTTGATACATTAAAAAGTGAATTTCAAAATATAGAACTAGAGTACTATCAAACAAACATAGAAGGTGAGTTAATTGATAAACTCCATGAAGTTGGATTCTCTTATGATGGTATAGTCTTAAACGCAGGAGCCTATACACATACTTCTGTAGGTGTTGGTGATGCTGTAGCAGGAATTGAAACTTCTGTTGTAGAAGTTCATATATCTAATACGTATTCCAGAGAGGAATTTCGTCACAAATCGTTTATTGCTCCAAGTGCCAAAGGGATTATAATTGGTTTTGGTT
>CAJQQC010000028.1 GCA_905480385.1 uncultured Winogradskyella sp. | reverse complement strand
TCCTTGACCGACTTTAAGAGAAAAAATCGGTCGATGTTCGACAGAATAACCAATGGTCGAAAATTGAAAAACTGAAGAAAAATTATCTAAAAGTCCCTCAATAATTTTATTAGTAATGTAGCGCCCAAAAAGTGATTTCTCCTTGAGAGAATTATACAAATCTGTAAGTTGTTCTGAAGTCATTAAAAATATTTGTAACACAAAGGTATACATTTGTAAATTTACATTTGTAAACAAGTGTTGTGCCTTATTATGTTACAACATTATACAAATAGTTACATTTATAACATGGCTAAGGCTATAATTATTGAATAAAATTTAATTAAAAATAATTTATGTGTTTAATATACTTATTTTCAGTGTTATAAATAGTTTTATATAAAGTGTATATTTACTTTAAATTATGTTATTTAATAAGAATATTGGTTCTTAAAACAACAAATGTTACATTTGTAACGTATATAATTAATGAATGTAGTTTACAATGATAAACACCATAGGTTTTACAGAGCGTTTACAAAAAGTCATTACTTTTTATGAAGAAACTGCATCGAGTTTTGCTGAAAAAATTGGTGTGCAACGTTCTAGCATTTCGCACATACTTTCTGGCAGAAACAAGCCAAGTTTAGATTTTGTTATGAAGGTGCTTCACTCCTATCCAGAGGTAGATTTATATTGGTTAATGAATGGTAAGGGTAAATTTCCAAAAGCTGATGAGATTAAAAAAGATAACACACAACCACAATTGAAATTTTCAGAATCAAATCCAGAGCCTTTAACTCAAATTCCAAATTCCAAAAATTCTTTAGACTTAACAGAAATAGATAAAATTATTATTTTCTACAAAGACGGAAGTTTTAAGAGTTATCAAAATTAAGAGTCGCTAAATTCTTATTTTTGCATAAACTTTCTTTTTTTGATGAAAAAACTGCTTCTTCTTGCTTTCTGTGTTGTTTTAACGAGTTGTTATAATGTAGAGCGAAATTGTCAAGATTATCGCACAGGCGACTTTAAATTCACTTTTTTAGTTGATGGTGAAGAAAAAACTGGGACTTTTACCCGAAAAGAAAACTTAAGTATCGATTATTTTGAAGGGAAAGTAGATTCTTCTTCTATTCGTTGGATTAACGATTGCGAATTTATTTTGAAAAAGCTAAACCCGACTAATACTGCAGAAGACGATGCTATCCATATGAAGATATTAGGAACAACAGATTCTTCGTATACATTCGAATATAAATTAGCTATCAAAAAAGCAAACAGACCTGCTCGTGTAGAGAAAGGTGTTTCATATAGAATAAATTAACATGATAGAATTTTTACTGTCTAGCGATGCCATTTTTGCATTATTAACCTTAACATTTTTAGAAATAATATTAGGGATAGATAATATTGTGTTTATTTCTATTGCCGCTAACAAACTACCCGAACATCAACGTGGTAAAGCTACCAATATTGGACTTATCCTTGCAATGGTTCAGCGTATTGTTCTTTTGTTTTTCGTGTCGTTTTTAGTAGGCTTAAAAGAACCATTTTATGAATTTGAAAATTCATGGTTAGAATTGCATCTAAGCTGGCAAGCTATTATTCTATTTGCTGGTGGATTATTCTTAATCTACAAGAGTACTTCAGAGATTAGAGAAAAAGTCGAAACACCATCATATGATGAAAATAATGTAAAAAATAAAGTCATAAGTTCTCTACAACAAGCCATTGTGCAGATTTTAATTATTGATTTTATATTCTCAGTAGACTCGATACTGACAGCAATCGGAATGACAAACGGGCTTCATCCCAACCCAAATAATAGTTTGGTATTGATGATTATTGCAGTAATTATTTCTATAATTATTATGATAGGATTTGCTAACGGCATCCGGAAATTTATAGAAAACCATCCAAGTATGCAGATTCTTGGGTTGGCATTTTTAATCTTAATAGGTTTTATGCTTATTACTGAAGCTGCTCATTTATCAAATACACGATTCTTTGGAAAGTCAGTTGGCGAAATACCTAAAGGCTATTTATACTTTGCTATTGCTTTCTCTTTGTTTGTAGAATTTTTGAATCAAAAAACCTCAAAAAAGAAATAATCTTACAGTCAAATTAAAACAATGATGCTTGACCAGAATCATCTACATATGGATTTTCTTCAGTATCTTCTTTAGGTTTTGGTGTATCTGTTTTAGGTTTTGGGTCTAAATCGACCTTTACTTCTGCTTCAGTAGTACCTGATACTTCTGCAGTAACTTGCTCTTCGTCTACAACTTCTAATTCATCTGCATACACCTCTTCTGGTGCTTCAAAAGGTAATGGCTCTAACAGATTGATTTGATTTATCTTATCCTTAGTCAATTGATTACCTAAAGCATTGATTCCTTTTACAGCAATAAACTCTTCCAAATTTACCTCCATATTCTGTTTACGGTCTTTACCACGTTCTTTTGTAAACTCAACGTCTGCCATTGGTCGCCAATCGGTAGATACAATTTCTAACTGAGAGCTAGCATGGTCTGAGATAAAAGACTCTTCTTTTCCTTCTTGTTCGATTAAAAAGCGCTTAACGTAGTAGCGTTCTTTGTCTCCATCATAGTAAATAGCTGAGATTGGTTTTTTAGGAATCCATTTTTCTAAGACGATCATGTCACTATCAAAATGTGTTGTTAATTCCGGAATTATAGTTTTGACTATCCCTTTTTGGTTAATAACCAACAATCGGTCCTCGCCTCTAAACTCACCAATTAATTCGCCACGTTCATCGACATTTAATCGTTGAACGGTGTCATCAAACCATATTTTACGTGGTTTTAATGTAGAAACACCCTTTTCTTTGAGTTCAATTCGTTTGATAGAATATTTGGTGACTAGATTTCCTTTAGACGTTCTTGCCTTTATAAGAATATCAGAAAAATCTAAATCCCATTTTAGTTTTTTAATACTTCCTACCTGACGTAACGAAATTGAAACAACCTCAGCTTCGCCATTTGGATTGGCAGAAAAATACCAAAGTTTAGAAGCCTTACTTCCATTTGTTAAATCGTACTCACGGTCACGGGTCATAGAGGTTACCGCAAAACGCTTAACATAAGATGGTCCACTTTTTCCGTCTCGATAAATAAGGTTATAAATTGTTCTCTTGTCTTTCTTTTTAAAAACAGCAACATGAATTATGTTTTTACCAATAAAGGTTTTAGAATCCACTTTAGTTACCATCATTTTACCATCAGCAGTAAACGCAATAATATCATCGATATCACTACAATCACAAACATATTCGTCACGACGTAATGCTGTACCGATAAATCCTTCTTCTCTATTGACGTAAAGCTTTGTGTTTCTAATCACCACTTTTGAAGCATCTACATCATCAAAAATTCGTATTTCGGTTTTACGTTCTTTGCCCTCGCCATAATCTTTCTTTAAACGGGTAAAATATGCAATTGCATAATCGATAAGATTGGCTAAATGATGTTTAACTTCGGTAATTTGCGCTTCTAAAGCATCAATTTTTTGCTGTGCTTTATCAATATCAAATTTTGAAATACGTTTAATTCGGATTTCAGTTAAACGTGTAATATCTTCAACAGTAATTTTACGTTTCAGATGTTTGATATGTGATTGTAAACCTTTATCAATAGCACTGATAACGCCATCCCAAGTTTCTTCTTCCTCTATATCACGATAGATACGGTTTTCAATAAAAATACGCTCTAATGACGCAAAATGCCATTGTTCTTCGAGTTCACCTAATTTTATTTCTAGCTCAGATTTTAAAAGCTGAACCGTATTATCTGTCGAACGACGTAACATTTCAGTTACACCAATAAACAATGGTTTATTATCCTCAATGACACAGCCTAATGGTGAAATCGATGTTTCACAATTAGTAAACGCATATAAAGCATCAATGGTTTTATCTGGAGAGATACCTGAAGGTAAATGCACTAAGATTTCAACCTTAGCAGCTGTATTGTCTTCTATCTTCTTTATCTTAATCTTTCCTTTATCATTTGCCTTTAAGATAGAGTCAATAAGTGACTGTGTTGTTGTGCTGAAAGGAATTTCAGTAATGACCAACGTGTTTTTACTATGATGAGATATTTTTGCACGCACACGTACTTTACCACCACGATTACCATCATTATAATTGGTAAAATCTGCTATACCTGCTGTCGGAAAATCCGGAACAATTGTGAAGCGTTTTCCTTTTAAATGCTTTATTGAAGCATCGATAAGCTCAATAAAATTATGAGGTAATATTTTAGTTGATAATCCTACCGCAATACCTTCACCACCTTGAGCTAACAATAATGGAAACATTACTGGAAGATTAATCGGCTCTTTACGACGACCGTCATAAGATTGTTGCCACTCTGTAATTTTTGGGTTGTAAACTACATCTAATCCAAACTTAGAAATTCTTGCCTCTATATAACGTGATGCTGCTGCTCTATCGCCTGTTAGAATATTTCCCCAGTTTCCTTGGGTATCAATCAGTAAATCTTTCTGGCCGATTTGCACCATAGCATCTGCAATACTAGCATCGCCATGCGGATGGTATTGCATCGTATGACCAACAATGTTTGCCACTTTATTGTAACGTCCATCATCCAAATCTTTCATAGAATGCATAATGCGACGCTGCACGGGTTTAAAACCATCTTCGATTGCAGGTACAGCACGCTCTAAGATTACATAAGATGCGTAATCCAAAAACCAATCCTTATACATGCCAGTGACCTTGGTAATTGTCTCCTGTGGCTCTAGATTATCTTCTTTGTTTATATTTTCTAATTCTTCGTGTTCTTCGCTCATCTACTTTTTGAACCTCTTATTTTTTCTTTTTAATAGAATTTTTAATCATCTGCATTGCAAAAATCATCAAGGAAACCGAACCTATTCCAAAATAAACATTGCTATTTTCCTTAAAACTTAAATCATCAAAGTTTAATTGCGTTAGCCAAAAAACTTAAATGATTACAAATATTATGGTAATTACATTAAATACTGTTACTGCTGTTTTCATGCGGTCTCTTCTATTTTATCCAATTCCACCTTCAGATTATTGATTATAAACTCTTGACGTGTCGGTGTATTTTTCCCCATATAAAAAGACAACATCTCTTCTATAGATATTTCTTTATCTAGCATTACTGGGTCTAATCGTATATCTGCACCTATAAAATGCTGAAACTCGTCTGGTGATATTTCACCCAAACCTTTAAATCGTGTGATTTCGGGTTTTGGTTTTAATTTTTCAATCGCGTTTCGGCGTTCTTCTTCTGAATAGCAATAAATCGTTTCTTTCTTATTACGCACTCTAAACAATGGTGTTTGCAAAATATATAGATGACCTTCTTTAATCACTTCAGGAAAGAACTGTAAAAAGAAGGTAATTAATAGCAAACGGATGTGCATACCATCGACATCGGCATCTGTTGCAATAACAATGTTGTTATATCTTAAATCTTCAAGAGATTCTTCAATATTTAAAGCGGCTTGAAGTAAGTTAAATTCTTCGTTCTCATAAACTATCTTTTTACTCAACCCATAAGAGTTTAAAGGCTTACCTTTTAAGCTAAAAACTGCCTGCGTATTAACATCACGAGATTTTGTAATACTACCAGATGCTGAATCTCCCTCAGTAATAAATAAGGTGGACTCTAGGCTTCTTTCGTTTTTAGTATCCCCAAAATGCACTCGGCAATCCCGTAACTTCTTATTATGAAGACTCGCTTTTTTAGCACGGTCTTTTGCTAGTTTTCGAATACCTGATAATTCTTTACGCTCACGCTCTGCTTGCATTATTTTGCGCTGAATCTTCTCGGCAGTATCAGGGTTTTTGTGTAGATAATTATCAAAATACTTTTTGACAAAATCATTGATATATGTTCTTACGGTTGGCAAATCGCCACCCATATCGGTAGAACCTAATTTTGTTTTGGTCTGACTCTCAAAAACAGGTTCCATCACTTTTATAGCTATTGCTGCAATGATAGATTTACGAATGTCTGAAGTATCGTAATTTTTACCATAAAACTCACGGATGGTTTTTACAATTGCTTCTCTAAAAGCAGTTAAATGTGTACCGCCTTGTGTGGTATTTTGACCATTAACAAAAGAATGGTATTCTTCACTATATTGAGTTTTGCTGTGTGTCACGGCGATTTCTATATCATCACCTCTTAAATGAATTATGGGGTATAAAAAATCTGCTGTATTGTTATTATCTTCTAATAAATCTTTTAATCCGTTTTCACTGTAATACTTTTCGCCATTAAAAACTATAGTTAATCCTGGATTAAGGTAGACATAGTTTTTTAGCATCTTTACCACATACTCGCTGCGATATTTAAATTTCTTAAAAATAGCATCATCCGGAATAAAAGACACCTTAGTTCCTTTTCTTCTAGAGGTATCGTCTAATAAATCTTGATTGGTCAATTCGCCTTGAGAAAATTCTGCAGAAGCCGATTTCCCATCTCTTGTAGATTCTACTCTAAAATAGCTTGATAATGCATTTACTGCCTTTGTACCGACACCATTTAGTCCAACAGATTTTTTAAAGGCTTTAGAATCGTACTTACCACCAGTATTCATCTTTGACACAACGTCAACAACTTTACCTAATGGAATACCACGACCATAATCACGTACGATGACCTTTTCGCCTTGAATAGAAATTTCAATAGTCTTACCTGCACCCATGACAAACTCGTCAATAGAGTTATCTAGGACTTCTTTTAGTAGAATATAAATACCATCATCTGGTGACGAACCATCACCTAACTTACCAATATACATACCAGGTCGCATACGGATGTGTTCTTTCCAATCGAGCGATCGTATATTATCTTCGGTATATTTAGTCTGTTTGGCCATAGAAATTCAGGAAGCTTTATTGAAAGGCTAAATATAAGATTATGACTTAAAAAATGAAATACGATTTTGGGAAAGTAATTAACAATAAAAAGCCAATGTTGTTGAGAACATTGGCTTTTATAGATTGGTCAAATAATTGATTGATGATAGTTCAAATATATGACCTAATTTGTTGCATTTGGGTTAACGACCGTTAATGTGTGTTAAAAGAAATTTTAAAAACTTTTAAGCGTAAATCCAAAGGTTAAAAACTCGTCTTCTTCCTCTTGACCTTGTATAACGACACTCTCAAAAGTTCGGAGATAATTTATTTTAAAGCTTAGGTGTTTCCATACAGGAAACTCTGCAGAAAGGTCAGCTTGCCAACGATAGTTGTCACTATCTTCTATAGATGGTTGGTAATAACTCTGGTGTTTAAGTATCATTTTTTTCTTAAACAGCTCGTACTTTCCGCTTATCCAAATGGTACTTCGCATAGTGTTCAAAGAACTGTCACCATTAAACTGTGCCTTATTAAAAAGGCTTTGTCTAAAATCGGTGTCCTCGTACTCAAAGGTTAAAGACGCTTTAAGCCAGTTTTTATCGCCTTGTATAATCTGATACGTTGCTCCAGCGCCAACCAAATAACGTTGTGCTATTTCTCTTCTAAAATTTGTACTTATAAATCCAAGTATCTGAGGATAAAATCGTTTTTCAGGATTAAAGTAAAGGAAATTAAGACTTAAAAAATCAGAATCGGCCTTATCCTTGTCAAAGGCTTGATATACGTAAGAATTAGTGTTTTTAAACACCCATTTTTTCCAAGGTCTAACACTAAAATCTGTGCGACCTCTAAGAATTAATGTTTCTACATTACCAGATTACCATAATCCAGTAAAGGATAAGCTTGCTTTTACTTTAAGTGAATCGCTCTCGTTGATTTGAGCTGAGACAAAAATAGGGAAAAGTAAAAAGAATAATAATATTTGTTTCATTAAGCACTAACCTCTAGTTATAATCAAAATTAGCAACTAACTATAGATTAAACAAGAGATTTAGCTAGTTGCATTAGTAAAAATTCTTTCTGTTCATTTTGTCTTGAAACAAAACGAACCAAAAGTTCAATATGATTTATTAGGAAATTGCGAAGCACCATTCGCTCGGTAAAAAAGTAATATCAGTATAAGTCTTAAATATTTTTTAATCCTAAATTTGTAACTAAACATAATTTAAGGCGAATTATTTCTGAAAATCATAGCTTCCGACTATGTCGGAATTTCAAGTCTTAAAAAACTTAATCTAAAAAACCTGTATTCGGAAAAACTAAGTGAGTACCGAAAAAGTCTTGATTCTAATATCTAACAGCGAAGCGGTCTACTGTGTTTTTAAACATTAAACAAGAAATGCATCACATCGCCATCTTTGACAATGTAGTTCTTTCCTTCAACACGCATTTTACCAGCTTCTTTGACTTTAGATTCACTACCATAAGACACATAGTCATCGTAAGAAATAACCTCTGCTCGGATAAATCCTTTTTCAAAATCAGTATGTATAACTCCTGCGGCTTGTGGTCCAGTAGCTCCAATATTTACGGTCCAAGCTCGCACTTCTTTAACACCAGCCGTAAAATAGGTTTGCTGATTTAGTAGCTTGTAAGCAGAACGTATTAATTTGGCAGAACCTGGCTCGTCTAATCCTATATCTTGTAGAAACATCTGACGCTCTTCGTAATCATCCAACTCATTAATATCGGCTTCTGTTCCGACTGCTAATACCAGTACTTCAGCATCTTCATCTTTGACAGCTTCTTTTACTTTATCAACGTAAGCATTACCAGAAGTAGCAGCACCTTCATCCACATTACAAACATACATCACTGGCTTGTCTGTGATAAACTGTGATGGCTTTACATACTCTGCATAATCTTCATCCGAAAACTCTAATGCACGTACTGATGTACCTGCTTCTAAAGCCTCTTTTATTTTGTTTAAAATCGCTTCTTCGGCTTGGGCTTCTTTGTTACCCGTTTTAGCGGCTCGCTTTACTTTATCTAATTTCTTTTCTACAGTTTCTAAATCTTTTAACTGTAGCTCCATGTCAATGGTTTCTTTGTCCCTAATCGGATCCACAGAACCATCAACGTGTACAATATTATCGTTATCAAAACAACGTAGTACGTGCAAAATCGCATCGGTTTCTCTAATGTTGGCTAAAAACTGGTTACCTAAACCTTCGCCTTTACTAGCACCTTTTACCAAACCTGCGATATCTACAATCTCTACCGTAGCTGGTATCACTTTATCTGGGTTCACCAACTCTTCTAACTTAGATAGTCTTGGGTCAGGGACATTGACAACACCAATGTTAGGTTCTATGGTACAAAACGGAAAGTTCGCACTTTGCGCTTTGGCATTAGATAGACAGTTAAATAAGGTCGATTTTCCTACGTTTGGTAATCCTACAATTCCAGCTTTCATTTAATGTTGTTTTTGCGAGTGCAAATGTAATTAATTAACGTCAGTTCAAGTGATTTTGAGGTACGAAAAATTCTATCGAAAACTAATTTAAAATTTGAATTGAAATAAACGATATTATTAAAACCTCTTTACTCACTCAAAAGTAAACTTCACTTACATAAACAGCCGTTTTACAAATTCTGGATTGCAGAAAGTTTGCCTTCATAATAGTTTAGCTGAAAATTCATCAAATCAAATTATTATGAAAAACAAGATTTATTTAATCATCGTCGCAATTTTAATGTTTAGTTGCAAAGACACCAACCAACTACAAGCACACAAACATACTGAACCATCGGTATTAGCTGAAACCAAAAAAACACACGCCACAATAAATGCCGAAATCGTCTTCTGTCTTGATGCTACTGGTAGCATGGGCGGACTTATTGGTACGGCTAAAGAAAAAATCTGGGATATCGTTAGCGATTACAAAAACGGAAAGCTTGAATTAGATAAAATTAAAAACGAAAAACTCCCAGAAAATCTAAAAGGCAAAACCCTTGAAGAAAAAAAGAAACTCGTCAAAGAACTATCCGAAAAACGTAAAGCAGATAACAAAAAACTTAAAGTACTTTTACTACAAAAAAGAGGTTATATAGCTGATAAAGTTGCTGAGGATAAAAGCAAACTATCTTTTAGTAAAGAGATCTTAAAAGTGATGAAAAAGGCGAATAAAACGAAACTTTAAAGCACATTAATTTTAAAAAATCTTAATATTAAGATAATGATAAGCCCAAGAATAACAAGACCTACAATAATAGAAAGGAAACATCCAATGTTCTTCCAAATACCTGTATAATCTTGCTTTTGTTTGTTTTCCATAAAGGCAATTTAGAAAAAATCCCAAACATTGAAATGTTTGGGATTTTTTCTATAATGCTTATCGGTCCGGTACTGAAACAAGTTCAATACATATAAGCGAAGTAATATTTTCATTTCTTAAAAGTCAATACGTATAAATACCTGTTTAAACAAAAACCCCGAGCCAAAGTTCAGGGTTTTAAAATGTTTTTTATTGCCAAATATGGCTTAGCCATTAGCCATCTGGGTGCATAAATTTTTGCTTAGCGAGTAGTTCTTCTTCAGTTTCTACAACATCCTCGTCAGGGACACAGCAATCTACTGGGCAAACCTCGGCACATTGTGGGGTTTCATGGAAACCCATACATTCTGTACACTTATTTGGTGCAATGTAATAGACCTCGTCACTAATAGGTTCTTGTGTTTCGTCAGCATCGACTTCTTTACCATCTGGTAACACAATCTTACCTTCTAGACTTGTACCGTCTTTATAACGCCAATCGTCTGCACCTTCATATATAGCCGTATTTGGGCATTCTGGCTCGCATGCACCACAATTAATACATTCGTCTGTTATTATAATTGCCATAATTTTCTTCTTTAATCTGGGGTATTTATTTTTTTAAGGTCAGAATGAATTCGCAAATCATATTCATTAATCAAAATCAAACCTTTTCTTGCTCATTTCGTTTCCGTAATTTTGCAGTTGCAAAAATAAAGCCAAAACACATTATTACCAAACCTTATATGGAATTACAACAAAGAGTTAACGCTTTTGTGAAATTGGGAGAATTTCTGAGTCAATTCACAGAGTCACCAAAGACATCTGATATTGACACGGCATTGGTAGCTGGTTTTAAGCACCAGCTAAAGTTAGCCAAAGAACATAATGGTTGGTTTAGTAAAAGTAATTTGGATTTTGCATTACAGTCTTGGACGGATTGCTTATCTGAAGACAACTTAAATCAGTGGACTAGTAATTACGAATTCAAGATAAAAGCACCTAAAACCGTTGCCATTATTATGGCTGGAAATATTCCACTGGTTGGGTTTCATGATTTTTTAAGTGTGTTGATTAGTGGGCATTCGGTTTTGGTAAAACAATCTTCTAACGATAAGCACCTACTGCCCTATTTGGCCAAATACTTAGAGTTTATTGAGCCTGGATTTAAGGGAAATATAAAATTCACAGAAGAAAAACTAGACGGTTTTGATGGCGTTATCGCCACCGGAAGTAATAACACGGCACGTTATTTTGAATACTACTTTAAAGACCAACCGTCAATAATTAGAAAGAACAGAAATTCAGTCGCTATTTTAACCGGTAATGAAACGGACGCACAACTGAGCGGCTTGTCTGATGATATCTTTAGATATTATGGTTTGGGTTGTCGCAATGTGTCTAAACTATACGTCCCAGAAGATTATAATTTTGACGCCTTTTTTAATGCGGTTTACAAATGGAAAGACATTATTAACGAGAGTAAATACGCCAATAACTACGACTATAACAAAGCCGTTTACATCATGAGCGAGTTTGATATGTTGGAGAATGGTTTCTTGATGATAAAAGAAGACCAAAGCTTTGGGTCACCTATAGCTACAGTATTTTATGAAAAATATACAGACTTAGAGACTTTAAAATCTACTTTAAAATCTGAAGATGAGAACATTCAGTGTATAGTTGCAGATGGATTTAGCACTTCGGAAATTGCATTTGGACAAACCCAAGAACCCAAATTATGGGATTATGCAGATAATGTCGATACTGTTGATTTCTTGTTGACATTATAGGGTAAAAATTATTAATTTCTTAATGGATGTTCTTCATTAAATCGGCATCTTTGTAGAAGTTCAAAAAAAAAGGATTTCAATCAAGAGATTCTGAGATAAATTCGGCATAAAATGAAACGTCACAACTTTAGCGCAGGTCCATGCGTACTTCCAAAATCGGTAATGAAACAAGCGTCAGAGGCTTTAATTGACTTTGACAATGGCTTATCTTTAATAGAAATTTCGCATCGTAGTAAACCTTTTGTAGATGTCATGGAGCAAGCACGCTCCCTAGCTTTAGAGTTATTAGGATTAGAAGGTAAAGGTTACAAAGCCTTGTTTTTACAAGGTGGTGCGAGTACACAATTTTTAATGGTAGCTTTAAATCTTTTAGAAAAGAGAGCTGGTTACCTTAATACAGGAACTTGGTCTGACAAAGCGATCAAAGAAGCAAAAATATATGACGATATCTATGAAGTAGGGATTTCATAACCTTTAGGGATATAATTAAAACCTGCAGATTTTGAAGACCCTACTTC
>CAJQQC010000027.1 GCA_905480385.1 uncultured Winogradskyella sp. | reverse complement strand
ACTACCCATTAAACAATGGACGTCCACTCATCAAAGCATTTACTTTTGTTGCTACAGCTTCTAAAGTGGCTTCATCTTCGTGGTTATTAATCACCTCATCAATCAAATCAACTACGTAGGCCATATCGTCTTCTTTCAGACCACGTGTTGTAATCGCTGGAGTACCTACTCTAATTCCTGAAGTCACAAAAGGAGATTCTGTATCAAAAGGCACCATATTTTTGTTCACGGTAATATCTGCTTTTACAAGTGCTTGCTCCGCAGCTTTACCAGTAATATCTTTATTTCTGAGGTCAATAAGCATCATATGGTTGTCTGTACCACCAGAAATTAAATGGTAGTCTTTAGACACAAATGCTTTAGCCATAGCATCTGCATTTGCTTTTACTTGTAACATATAATGTAAAAAATCATCTGTTAAAGCTTCACCAAAAGCGATTGCTTTTGCACCAATTACATGCATTAATGGACCACCTTGATTTCCAGGAAAAATTCCTGAATCTAAAAGACCTGACATTTTACGTAGATTTCCATTTTTAAGTTTTAATCCAAATGGGTTTTCAAAATTTTCGCCCATTAGTATTAATCCACCACGAGGACCACGTAAAGTTTTGTGTGTCGTTGTCGTCACAATATGGCAATGCGGCATTGGGTCACTTAAAATTCCTTTAGCAATTAAACCAGAAGGATGTGAAATATCTGCTAGTAAAAGCGCGCCAACATTATCGGCAACTTCTCTAAACTTTGCAAAGTCAATATCTCGTGAATAAGCAGAAGCTCCAGCAATAATTAATTTTGGTTTTTCTTTTTCAGCTTGGTCCGATAACATATCGTAATCTATATAACCTGTATCCTTTTTTACTCCGTAAAATGTTGGATTGTATAAACGTCCCGAAAAGTTAACTGGAGAGCCATGAGTTAAATGGCCACCATGAGATAAATCAAATCCTAAAATGGTATCGCCAGGTTTTATACACGCATGATATACTGCTGTATTGGCTTGACTACCAGAGTGTGGCTGTACATTGGCATAAGCTGCACCAAATAAAGCTTTTGCGCGGTCTATAGCAATAGTTTCTACCTCGTCAACAACTTCGCAACCGCCGTAGTAGCGCTTACCTGGATAACCTTCGGCATATTTATTAGTCAAAACCGAACCTTGGGCTTCCATGACTTGTGGACTCGCAAAATTTTCGGATGCAATAAGTTCTATTCCGTCGATTTGACGTTCTTTTTCAGCTTCAATTAATTCAAAAATTTGTTCGTCGCGTTGCATGTGCTTTAAAATGGAGTTAAATGAACATCAAAAATACGAATTACATTAGTTTTAATTTGAAAAATCATGTAGATTTGAAAGTAAATAATTAACATTTAATCAACAAAAGCAATATGCCTATATCAGCAAACAATCCTAACAGAACATCATGGTTATACGTTAATAAATATTCTGATTTTCCTATTCAGAACATACCCTTTGGTGTGTTTTTGACCAAAGACGATATTATTACCATCGGAACACGAATTGGTGATACGGCTATTGATTTAGGTGCTTTACATCAATTAGGCTATTTTGATGGTATTCCTTTAACAGATGATATCTTTCTTCAGGATTCTTTAAACGACTTTATAGCAGATGGCCGCAAAACATGGAGAGCTGTCAGAAATAGGATTGCTGAAATATTTGATAAAAACAACGATACTCTAAAAAACCATACAGCACATAAAGAGACTATATGTTTTCGTTTAGATGAGATTGAAATGAAAATGCCAGTATTAGTTGGCGATTATACAGATTTCTATGCGAGTAAAGAACATGCTACTAATGTGGGTACTATGTTTAGAGGCTCTGAAAATGCATTAATGCCAAATTGGTTACATATGCCAGTTGGCTATCATGGCAGAAGCTCTTCAATAATTACAACACATACACCAATACATAGACCACAAGGTCAAACACTTCCGGAAGGTGCTAATAAGCCCGTATTTGGACCAAGTAAACTGGTAGATTTTGAACTTGAAATGGCTTTTATAACTACAGATGCTAATGACTTAGGAGAACCAATTCCGATTGAAGAGGCTGAAGAGTATATCTTTGGTTTAGTTGTTTTTAATGACTGGTCTGCAAGAGACATTCAAAAATGGGAATATGTCCCATTAGGACCGTTTTTAGGTAAAAATTTCGCGTCATCTATGTCACCTTGGATTGTAACTTTAGATGCTTTAGAACCATTTAGAGTTGAAAGCCCTAAACAAGACCCAAAACCACTTTCATATCTTACGACTAAAGGAAAACATAGCTTTGATATAAAATTAGAAGCTGGTATTATACCTAAAGATGGTAAAGAGACTACAGTATGCAAATCCAATTTTAAATACATGTACTGGAATATGGCGCAACAATTAGCACATCATACGGTTAATGGTTGTCCAGTAAATTCTGGAGATATGATGGGTAGCGGAACTATTTCTGGACCAACTGAAGATTCTTATGGTTCCATGCTAGAATTATCTTGGAAAGGTACCAAGCCTTTAAAAATGAAAGATGGCACTGAACGAAAATTTATTAACGATTACGATACTGTTGTTATGCGCGGTTATTGCGAGAATGACGATGTCCGTATTGGTTTTGGTCAAGTAAAAACACAATTACTACCTGTTTTTAAAAAATAAAACAAATCTTTTATATGATGCTAAACATTAGCAATTTTAAAAGTTCTACTTTATTTTTTGTTTTTATTTTTTGTTTTTTATTTTATTCAAACGCACAAAGGGTAAATAGATATCATAAAAACTCATATAATTTTGCTACGATAGAAGATTTTTACTCTACAGTAAATAAAGATACATTCAGACTCAAAGAATTAAGGTTTTCAGGTGTTCATGATAGGTATTACATTCAAAAAGGAATGTATGACAACTTTGGCAAATGGGAACAAAGCATATATAAAAAACAATACGACACCCTATTAGTTTGGAATGATGTTAGAATTTTAAAAAATTCTGATAAATTGTTTAAAATTGCAGCAAAAGGTCATAGAGTTGGCGTTAACGTTTACACAGCTGTTCTGGTATTTGATGAAAACAATAACGACATGTTTGGAGAAGATTCAGTTTACAAAGAACAACTCGCAAATTATTTCGCTAATTTAATCAAAACTAATGATGATAATAAAGTTGATTTTTATATTGATTTCTGGGAAATGCTTGAAAAAGAAAACAAAAATTCTAGGCATATAATATTTATGAAGAATAAATATGAAAAGATTAAGAAGAAAAATTTAAGGCGGAAGTTAAAAAAGAAAAATTAAGCACAAAATAAACTTCGGCACGCAAATTGAATTCTTAATTACTGAATCAATACTATTACATCATGAAAAAAATTACAATTTTACTCGTATTAGTCGTATTGGTCGTTTCATGCGGCTCAAAGAAAAAGGTAGAACGTGCCCTAACCTCTGGCAATTATAATGAAGCTATTTACAAAGCAGTAAAAAAGCTGAGCTCAAACAAAGACGCTAAACGTAAGCAAGATTATATTCTTTTGCTTAAAGATGCTTACGATAAAGCCAATGAAAGAGATGTAAATGCTATTTCGGGATTAAAGGCAAGTAATAATCCAGAATATTATAAACGCATATACGAAACTTATAGTGCTATGGACAAAAGGCAAAATGCAGTCAGACCATTGTTACCATTGAGTATCAAAGGACGTGCGGTATTTTTTAAGTTATCTGATTATACTAATGCTATTGTTGAAGCCCGTAATAATGTATCCGCATATTATTATCAAGAAGGTTCTGCACTACTTAATACCGAAGATAAATTTCAGCTAAGGGATGCATACAATACATTAGCATACATCGAAGATATAAATCCAAATTATAAGAACACCCGTGATTTAATGGATGAAGCTCATGAGCTCGGAACAGCACATGTTATTGTGGCTATTGAAAATCAAACCAGACAGATTATACCAAGACGTTTGGAAGATGCCCTACTCGATTTTGATACTTATGGTTTAAATCAATTTTGGACGCAATACCATGCTGAAGAAAATGGAGATATGAAATATGACTACGCAATGCAATTACAATTAGCACGTATTAATATTT
>CAJQQC010000026.1 GCA_905480385.1 uncultured Winogradskyella sp. | reverse complement strand
CTATGGCTTTTAAAGACGTTGGTGCTCGATTTATGGCAAGATGCTTAGCATATTTTAACAAATATAATTCAAGAAATGTTACCGTTTTGGTGGCCACATCTGGTGATACTGGTGGTGCCGTAGCCAATGGTTTTTTGGGTGTTAGAGGTGTTGATGTCGTTATTTTATATCCAAGTGGAAAAGTAAGCGATATCCAAGAAAAACAGCTAACTACACTAGGACAAAACATCACTGCTCTCGAAGTCGATGGTGTTTTTGACGATTGTCAAGATATGGTTAAACAGGCTTTTGTTGATGAAGAGTTAATAAGCAATATACAACTCACATCAGCGAACTCAATAAATGTAGCTCGTTGGTTACCACAATTACTCTACTTTATGTTTGCTTATAAACAACTACAAAGCAACTATAAAGATATTGTCTTCTCTGTACCTAGTGGTAATTTTGGAAATGTTTGTGCCGGAATGGTAGCACAAAAGCTAGGTTTGCCCATTAAACATTTTATAGCTTCAAATAATGTTAATAATGTTGTTACAACCTATTTGAAAACAAATTCATACTTGCCCAAACCATCAGTACAAACTGTTAGTAACGCTATGGATGTTGGTAACCCCAGTAATTTTGTTAGAATTAAAGAATTACACAACGGTAATTTTGAAGATCTTAAGAAAAACCTATCATCTTACAGTTTTACAGATGCTGAAACTCGAAAAGGTTTATCAGAAATTCATAAAAAATATAATTATGTTGCAGACCCACATGGTGCTGTTGGTTATTTAGGTGCAATAAAACATCTCGAAAAACATCAAAATGACCATGTTGTTTTTTTAGAAACAGCACATCCTACTAAGTTTTTAAATGTTGTAAAAGATGTAATTGATATTAAAGTGGAATTACCTAAACAAATTAAATCTGTTATCGATAAAAAGAAAGTTTCAATAAAGATATCTAACTACAGTGATTTAAAAGATTATCTGATCGTTAAAAACAGTTAATTATTTTGTTTCTTAGCCTTACGACTACCTTCGTACATTTCGTATTTTACTAATCGAGCTTCCAGCTTTGCATTAAATACTTTAATTTTTCTAGAAGGCCTTAAACCAACAAATTTTAAAGCTTCTAAATTAGAAGTTACGAGCCATGCATTTGTATTTGGATAGCCGTGCTTTAAAGTAGTACCAATATTTCCGTAGAATTCTTCTACATTTAAATTCTCTAAACGTTCACCATAAGGAGGATTAAAAACCATATGTAATTTATCATTACCTGATTTTTGTGTTTTGAAGAAATCTTCATGCTGGATATGAATAAATTCATCCAAATGTGCATTTTTAATATTCTCTTTAGCTTTAGCTATAGCTGATGGTGATTTATCATAACCGAAGATCTTATGATGGAAATCTCTAGTTTTTTTCAATAAAGACTCTTCTATTTTTTCAAACAAATCGACATCCCAATCTTGCCAACGTTCAAAGGCAAATTCCTTTCGCATTAAGTTAGGCGGAATGTTACAGGCAATCATCGCAGCCTCAGCCAAAATAGTACCACTACCACACATGGGGTCCATAAAATCAGATTGTCCATCCCAACCACTCATCATAATCAAACCTGCTGCTAAAACTTCATTGATTGGCGCTATATTAGTCGCTGTTTTATAACCACGTCGGTGAAGCGATTCTCCAGAAGTATCTAAAGAAATAGTACAACGTTGACGATCAATATGTACATTAATTTTTAGGTCAGGAAAACGTAAGTCTACATCTGGACGCGTACCACTATTTTCTCTAAAGCGGTCAACAATAGCATCTTTAGTTTTTAAAGCTGTGTATTGTGAATGGGTAAAAATACTATGATGTACAGTGGCATCAACAGCCAGAGAGCCTTCTGGTTTTAGGTAATTCTCCCACTTGATATCTTTAACATTTTTATATAAATCTTCTTCTCGATCTATTCTAAAAGATTTAATGGGTTTTAAAATTTTAATAGCTGTTCGTATACCCAAATTTGCTTTATACATAAAGCCTTTGTCTCCAACAAAAGTCACAACTCTGACACCTGTTTCAACATCAATAGCACCCATGTTTCTGAGTTCGTTTGCTAATATTTCTTCAAAGCCAAATAAAGTCTTGGCTACCATTTTGAAATTTTCGTTCATATACTTCATCTGATAGATTGCAAAAATACAGTATTTTTGTATAGTCGAAAGACCACTCTAACTATGACAAAAACAAAAGAAAAATGGTACGCATCTTGGTTTGATACGCCGTACTATCACACCCTATATAAAGATAGAAATAATACTGAAGCACAGGCTTTTATGGATAATCTAACCAACTATCTTAATCTTCCTGAAAGTGGGAAAATATTAGATTTAGCTTGTGGTAAAGGAAGATATTCCATTTATCTTAATACATTAGGTTTTGATGTAACCGGAATAGATTTGTCTGAGCAGAGCATTTTGCATGCCAAGCAATTTGAAAATGACACTCTAAAATTTGATGTTCATGATATGACAAAACCTTATCCTGAAACTTTTGATACTGTTTTAAATCTCTTTACTAGCTTTGGTTATTTTGAGACTGAAGAAAGTGATTTACATACTATACAATCGATAAAAAAAGAACTTAACGAATTTGGTTTTGGAGTTATCGATTTTATGAACTCAGAATATGTAATAGAGAACTTAGTTCCGGAAGATATCAAAACTATCGACGGTATTGATTTTCAACAAAAACGGCGAGTTGAAAATGGTTATATCATTAAAGATATTTCTTTTAAAATAGATGGTGAGGATTTTAAATTTCAAGAACGTGTAAAAGCCTTTACTTTAAAAGATTTTGAAATTCTTTTTGATAAAGCTGGTGTTGATTTGTTGGATGTGTTTGGTAATTATAAGCTACAGCGTTACGAAAACAAAACATCACCAAGAATGATTATGATTTTTAAGTAATTTAGATAGATGAATAAATACTTATTTCCATTATATGCTATCGCCATTGGTGTCATTATTGCGTTCCTAACTAAAAAGCAAAAAACTATTTACACTAAGCTTTTATTATCATTTAGTGGTGCATTTTTGTTAGCATTAACACTTTTTGATTTATTACCAGAAGTTTATGAACATCTCGAAGCAAAGCGCACAGGTTTGTTAATAATGTGTGGTATTCTTTTACAAATTGTTTTAGAATTCTTCTCAAAAGGTGCAGAACATGGTCATATTCACATTGATAAGGAGAACTCTCGTTTTCCGTGGTTACTTTTTATAAGTCTTTGCATTCATAGTTTTTTAGAAGGTTTTCCTATTAATCAGCATAATGATATGATATATGGTGTATTTATACATAAAATCCCAATAGCCGCGTTGTTAACTTCATTTCTATTACAGTCAATGTATATTAAGGAAAAAGCTATAAGTTTTATCTTGATTTTTGCAGCTATGACACCATTAGGAACATTCGTATCTAATACAACTTACATAGCACCTGTGTATTTAACAAGTATCAACGCACTAGTGATTGGTATCTTTTTACATATATCAACTACGATTTTATTTGAAAGTAGTGAAGGTCATAAATTCAATTTATCAAAGCTTGTTGCGATATGCCTGGGAATTCTAATCGCTTACTTTGTGTAGATGTTTAGTAAAGAAGAAAGCCGAAAACTTAGAGAAGACTTTTGGATAAGCTTCGGGAAATCTTTTCCTAGAAAGTGGATACTTTACAACACTAAGATTAAAGGACTATCTTTCAAATTCTACTTCGATACCAAAAAGGCCTTAGTTGCTTTAGATCTAGAAGATGATATTGAAAACCGTATTAATTGTTGGGAAAAACTTGAAGCTTTAAAAGGGGTACTGCATTCTAGATATCTTCCTAAGGCTATATACGAAGAGGAATATTACTTAGACAACAGGAAGGAAATTTCTAGAATTTACATCCCATTAGAACAAAAAGTTTCAATTCATAACAAAAATACATGGCAAGCAGTTATGGAATTCTTTAATATTAATATGAGTTTATTTGAAACTTTTTTTGAAGAATACCAGGATATTATAAAAAGCTAAAATGTATCAACTATGTTAGACAATCTGAACATTGTCCCATCAAAAGAATATCAGTAGTATCGACTTTGTGATTTTTTAAAGATGGTATTTTTACTTCTAAAGATAAACACTCAACCTTATCACAATTAGTACACTGAAAGTGTGGATGTAAATCATAATGATGATTTTCGGAACATCCATTACATTTTGCATACCATTTTAAACCATCTTTTCCATTAAAACAATGAATAGTTCCATCTTGCTCTAGTCTATCCAAAATTCGATATACTGTAGTTTTATTCATTTCACCTTTTACAAGCTCAATAAGATTAACGACAGACTTAGCTTCATTATTATGTTCAAAAATATTTAATACTGTATTCACAGCTTTTGTTTTCCTGACAATTCCCATAGTTACAAATTTAATGCAATTTAGTTGCATTTACAAATTTAATTATCTACTTTCGCAACTTAGTTGCATTAAACCTATTGTTCCAGGTAAATTATTAGTGTCTATGTTACAAACAAATAAAATATTTTGGGCTGATAAATTGGGAATAGTAAGTGCTGTTCTTTGTATAATTCATTGCCTAGCTGTACCTACTTTACTAACCATGGGAATTAGTTTCTTAAAAAGTCCAGTAATCGCTATCCTTTTTATATTACTAGCTTTTGTTTCTATTTACAAGACAACAAAAGGGAAATTTTATAAAGGAGTGAGTGTCCTGTTGTGGATAGCTTTTGCTGGTTTTGTTATCTCTATCTTACTAGAAGAACGTGCTAAAATTTTTCAATACACAATGTACATTTCGTCAGTAGGTATAATTATTGGACACCTTTATAGTATAAAATCTAACACTTACTAACAATATTCATGAAAAACATAACCAAACTACCTGTAACTGTTCTTAGTGGTTTTTTAGGTGCTGGGAAAACCACCTTACTCAACCATATTTTACAAAACAAAGAAGAGTTAAAAGTAGCTGTTATTATAAATGATATGAGCGAAGTAAACGTAGACGCTCAATTAGTAAAAAGTGAGAAAACACTATCTTATACAGAAGAAAAGCTAGTAGAAATGAGTAACGGTTGTATTTGTTGTACACTTCGTGAAGATTTGATGATTGAAGTCGAACGATTAGCCAAGGAAAATCGTTTCGATTATTTACTTATAGAAAGTACAGGAATCAGTGAACCTGTTCCCGTAGCACAAACCTTCTCTTTTGTTGATGAAGAAAACGGTATTGATTTATCGCGATTTAGTTACGTGGATACTATGGTTACCGTTGTAGATGCTTTTAATTTCTTTACGGACTTTGGAAGTCCAGAACTCTTAATAGATAGAGATTTATCGGATATAGAAAATGATTATCGTACAATTGTAGATTTATTAACTGATCAAATAGAATTTGCAAACGTCATTATCCTCAATAAAACGGATTTAGTGGCTAAGGAGCATTTAGGTGTCCTTAAAAAAATCATTGCAAAGTTAAATCCCTCAGCTCGTATTCTTGAATCTAGCTATAGTAAAGTAGAACCCAAAGAAATTTTAAATACTGGTCTATTTAACTTTGAAGAAGCAGAACAAAGTGCTGGCTGGTTAGAAGAATTAAAAAAAGAAGAACACACACCAGAAACTGAAGAGTACGGTATTTCATCCTTTGTATACCGAACAAAAAAACCATTTGACCCACAACGTTTCTGGAAATATGTCCAGTATCAATTCCCGAGCAATATCATACGAAGTAAGGGTTTATTTTGGCTAGCATCACGACCAGAGCAAGCATTGGTTTGGAGTCAAGCCGGAGGTTCAATAAAAGCAGATAATGCTGGAGTTTGGTGGAGCAGCATGCCTTTTGAAAAGCGAATTGAGCAAATGCCTTTTATTGAAAACCAAACACAAGTAGAAAGTGATTGGGATACGACTTTTGGTGATCGAAAAAATGAAATTGTATTTATAGCACAGGATATGGATGAAGCACTAATTAGGTCGCATTTAGATGTTTGTCTTTCAACTGATTCTGAGATTTCTTCCCAAAAATGGAAAGATGGATATGCGGATAATTGGCCTGTGGAAAAAGCTTTTATAATTTAATTATTACTACTGTTTGTAAGTTTGTGCATATATAGTTGACTTATGGTATATATTTTAACTAAAATCAGAGAACATGAAATATGTAAAACTAATAATAAGAATAACTATTGCTATAATCTTAATACAAACCTTAAGATTTAAATTCACAGCTCATCCTGATAGCGTTTATATTTTTAGTCAAGTTGGCATAGAGCCATTTGGACGTATTGGAATTGGCATTTTAGAGCTTATTGCTAGTGTTCTAATTTTAGTTCCAAAAACAACTTGGTTAGGTGCTACTCTGGTTGTAGGTATTATAGGTGGAGCAATTATGATGCATCTTACACAATTAGGTAGTGATATCAATGGTGATGGTGGTTTATTATTCTACACTGCAATAGTAACGTTTATATTTAGCCTTTTGTCGCTTTGGTTTTCTAGAAGCGATATTCCTTTTATTGGAAAAAAATTATTTTCAGTAGATAAAGCTTAGATACACTTTTGAATTTATTTCTCCTTTTTATTACTTTTAGGTTGTCAACTGTAAAACTAAATTAATCATGAAAGTAGGGGCGTTTTCAATTAGCTTAAGTGTAAAAGACCTCAAAGTCTCTAAAGAATTTTATGAAACTTTAGGTTTTTTAATCTTTGCTGGAGATCTGGAACATAATTATCTTATTATGAAATATGGTAATGCCATAGTTGGATTATTTCAAGGCATGTTTGAAGGTAACATCATCACCTTTAATCCTGGATGGAATCAGAATGCTGAAAAACAAGATAACTTTGATGATGTTAGAGCAATTCAAAAGCATTTAAGATCCACTGGTATTAAATTAGTAAAAGAAGCTGATGAATTAACTGAAGGTCCCGATAGCATCACTTTATTTGACCCAGATGGAAATACTATTTTGATTGACCAACATGTTTAGATAACATGAAAATACATCATCATAAAGTGACAAATAGCTCCGCCTAATACAAAGAAATGCCAAATCACATGGTTATATGGTATTTTGTGTATAACGTAAAATACAATACCTATAGTATAGAATAATCCACCAGAAAATAACCACAATATACCATTAGGGTCAACCAATTCTGATAATGTTGTAAAATCAAATACAATAAGCCATCCCATTACCAAATACAATAATGTTGAAAAAATCTCAAAACGACCAGTAAAAAACAATTTCAAAATAACCCCAAAAACAGCAATACCCCAAACCGCATAAAACAAAGGCCATCCCAAACTATTAGGCAAGGTTATTAGCAATACTGGTGTGTAAGTACCTGCAATGAGTAAATAGATACTTATGTGGTCTACTATTCTGAATTTTTGTTTTAAATCGTAATTAGTTATGGCATGATAAGCTGTAGATGCTGTAAACAAAATAATAATTGAGAAACCATAAACGATAACACTAAACAAATACCATGGTTTGTTAGTATCTACATTAATGACTAACAAAATCAGTCCAACGACACCTAAAACAGCACCTAAACCGTGAGACCAAGCATTTAGTAATTCTTCTTTTTTAGATTGTTCGCTCATTATTTCTTATTAGTCTTTTTGGATTTAATCCACTTATCAGTTAAATCGTAATAGTCTATTTCAAAAGCGGGTTTCTGACGCTCAAGTATACCATTTTGAAAATCTCTTAACAATATATCCTCAATTAAAAAATCTTCTTCTACTTCAAGCGGGACATATTTTCGTTTTAAAGAAATACTAAACAGACTCGCAGTATTATTATACCAAAAGGCACGCCATCCATTTCTGAGTTCTTTAACCAATTCAAAAGCTGTTTTTCCCGTTTGTCGATAAATTAACTTAACTAAAATCTGACCTTCGGTTTTAGTCATTTTTTTTAGTTCAGCAGAAAACTCTTTTTCAATAAATTTCTGAACTTTTTTAGCATGTTTCTTTTTCTTCCGTCGCTTTTCAAATTGTTTTAGTTCTTTATTTAAGGCTATTAAACGCTCTGCAGCCATTTTTGCATAAGGATAAACCTTACGTGTTTTACGTCTAAGAATAAGGTATCTATAGCGTTCTTCCTTTGTAAAAAATCGTATTGGTTGTAATACCAAAACTTCATCAAGGTCAATAGATTTTATAGGGATAGAATCACCTTTAATTATCAAATATTTTTCTACAACAGTATCTTGTTTAACAGGCTCAATCTGTGCTTTCAAAAACAGAGGATAAATAAATAAGATGACTAAAAATCGTTTCATACTAAATCCATGACACTAAAATCATTCCAAAAGGACTTTTTAGCACTATTCAAAATTAAGAATTAATCTATGCTATAAGCCTAATTTTACTATTAATATTGTTATTTTTATTGAAAATTTTAATCGCATGGCAAAACAAAAATTACTTAACAAAAAGTCTATGGACTTTTTGGAAAAATATTTAAATAATGCTTCTCCAACAGGCTACGAATGGGAAGGTCAAAAAATTTGGATGGACTATCTAAAACCCTATGTGGACGAATTTATTACGGATACATATGGCACTGCTGTTGGTGTTATAAATCCTAAGGCAAAGTACAAAGTTGTTATTGAGGGTCATGCCGATGAGATTTCATGGTACGTTAATTATATCTCTGACAAGGGGCTGCTTTATGTTGTTAGAAATGGTGGTAGTGATCACCAAATTGCGCCTAGTAAAATTGTAAATATACACACCAAAAAAGGTATCGTAAAAGGAGTATTTGGTTGGCCAGCAATACATACAAGAAGCCGTGCAAAAGAAGAACCACCTAAACCAGACAACATTTGTATCGATGTCGGTGCAAAGGACAAAGCTGAAGTTGAAAAAATGGGAGTTCATGTAGGTTGTGTAATTACCTATCCAGATGAATTTCATATTCTAAACGGTGACAAATTTGTATGTCGAGCATTAGACAATCGAATGGGTGGTTTTATGATTGCTGAAGTTGCTAGACTACTTAAAGAGAATAATAAGGAATTGCCTTTTGGGCTTTATATTACAAATTCTGTACAAGAAGAAATCGGTCTTCGTGGTGCCGAAATGATAACCCAAACCATAAAACCAGATGTAGCTATTGTGACTGATGTCACACACGACACAACAACACCAATGATTGACCCCAAAAAACAAGGACTTGCTAAAATTGGAGAAGGTCCAGTTGTTGCTTATGCGCCGGCAGTACAACAAAAATTACGTGATTTAATTACGGATACTGCCGAAGAAAAGAAAATACCTTTTCAGCGTGCAGCATTATCTAGAGCAACAGGCACGGATACAGATGCGTTTGCTTACAGTAATGGCGGTGTAGCTTCTGCACTTATTTCATTACCGTTACGTTACATGCACACAACAGTTGAAATGGTTCATAAAAGTGATGTAGAAAACGTTATTCGTTTGATATACGAATCATTGCTTAAGATTAAAGATGGGGAAACATTTAGTTATTTTAAATAATACAAAAACCTGTTATAAATATTATAACAGGTTTTATTTTAGATATTCATGATATTAAAATCACAACAACACCTTTTCAATATTTCTGAAGACGTAGCGTATCTAAATACTGCTAGCTTCTCTCCTGCTTTCAAATCTGTTGAAGCTGCTGGTATTGAGGCTATAAAACATAAAACTAACCCTGAGTTAAGGCTACCTTCTGACTTATTTGATCCAGTTGTAGAACTCCGTAAATTATTTGCAGAACTTATTGATGAAGATGATTACAATCGTATAGTCACGATGCCATCAGTATCTTATGGAATGGCTAATATTGCCAATAATATTACTTTAAAGGAAGGCGAAGAAATTATTATTGTCGAAGAACAATTTCCTAGTAATTACTATAACTGGGAAGATATAGCGCTGCAATACAATGCTAAAATTATTACTGTTGACCAACCTAAAAATGCAGAAGATTGGAATACCCTAATTCTTAAAGCCATAAATCCAAAAACTGCATTAGTATCTATTGGTCATTTGCATTGGGCAAACGGAATTATTTTTGATTTAAAAGCTATCCGAAAAAAAACGAGACAGCACGATGCACTTTTTGTAATTGATGGTAGTCAATCTGTTGGTGCATTACCCTTTTCCATAAAAGATATTCAACCCGATGCCTTAATTTGTGCAGGTTACAAATGGTTATTTGGGCCTTACGGATGTGCTTATGGTTATTTCGGACCTTATTTTGATAACGGAAAACCTATTGAACAAAATTGGGCAAACCGCTTAGATAGCGAGAATTTATCTGGTTTAACAGCTTACCAATCCGAGTACAAACCTAAAGCCAATCGCTATGCTGTTGGCGAAAG
>CAJQQC010000025.1 GCA_905480385.1 uncultured Winogradskyella sp. | reverse complement strand
TTGCATGAATAAAGAACCACCTAAAATAGCACAGTTTACAGCAATTAGTGGTAAAAAGATCCCTAGTGAATTGTATAATGAAGGTGAGAATTTCTCAACAACAATTTCTACTAATTGCACCATAGTAGCAATTGTTGCGATGAACATAATAAAAGACAAGAAGCCTAAATCATAATCAGCATATTCTGCTCCTAACCACTTTAATGCTCCTGGCTGTAATAAATACTGATCCAATAACCAGTTTAATGGTACTGTGATTGCTAATACAAATATTACTGCTGCTCCAAGACCAACTGCTGTAGCTACCTTTTTTGATACTGCTAAGTATGAACACATCCCTAAGAATACGGCAAATACCATATTATCTATGAAGATGGATTTGAAAAAAAATTCTAAATGCTCTATCATTTTCTTATACTTTTATTAAAACGCTTGACGCTTAATCTTCTATTAAATCTTTATTTCTACTACGTTGAACCCATATTATAAGACCAACTATAATTAATGCCATTGGAGGCATTAGCATAAAACCGTTGTTCTCATAACCTATAGAATACACTCCTGTTTTTTCAATAGGATCTCCCAAAACTGGAATTCCAAATAAAGTACCTGAACCTAATAATTCTCTAAAGAAACCAACAATAATCAGTATCACTGCATATCCTAAAGCATTCCCAATACCATCTAGAAAAGATTTCCAAGGACCATTTCCTAATGCGAAAGCTTCAAAACGTCCCATAATAATACAGTTGGTAATAATTAAGCCTATAAATACAGAAAGCGTTTTACTTAATTCAAAAGCAAAAGCTTTTAACACTTGGTCAACAATAATTACTAATGAAGCAACTACAATTAGCTGAACGATAATTCTAATTTTTGAAGGAATAAGATTCCTTAATAAAGAAATTACAACGTTACCTACACCTAAAACAAATAGTACTGCAATACCCATTACTAAAGATGCTTTAAGCTCTGCAGTAATTGCTAACGCAGAACATATACCCAATACTTGAATTGTAATTGGGTTATTATCCGCTAATGGGTCGGTAATTAACTTTGTGTCTTTTTTTGAAAGTAGTCCCATAGTTATTATAAATTTTTAAAGTAGGGTAAATACAATTTTAAATCTTTCTTTATCATTGCAGATACACCATCACCAGTAATTGTTGCTCCTGCCAAGGCATCAACTTCATAATCGTCTTTATCCTCATTTTTTGGATCATTATTTCCTTTTGCTACAGTAATACCTCTAAAGACACCTTCATCACTCAATAATCTCTCACCAGTAAAATCATCCATAAAATATCGTTGCTTAATATTTGCACCTAAGCCAGGTGTCTCACCTTTGTGGTCAAAAAATGCACCTTGGACGACCATTTTTTTATCTATTGCAACATATCCCCAAATAGCATCCCAAAGTCCTTTACCTCTTATTGGAGCTACATAAACTTTTTGACCATTGTTGTCTGAAATAAAAAGTGGCAGGTATCTAGATTTACCTTCTTTAACTCTAGTTTGTTGTTTCTTTACATCAATCAAATAAGGCTCAATACCTTTATCAGTATCTTCGGAATTTGCAAATTCTTCGCCAGTCATTTCATTGATGATTTTACCATCTTTGACTTCTAAAACAATTTGCTCAGAAACATTAGTAGCAAATTTAGCTTCAGCTTTCTTAGCATCCACAAAGGTAATGTCTCCAGTTCCTTCATTTCCATTTATACCCATAGCATAAAGGATATTTTGTTGCTTTTCTATACGCTCATTTTCTTTAATATTTGGCTTCAAAGCTGATGCCGTAAATGCTAGTAAAGAGCCTACAACCAATACCATTACAACTGCAAATAATATTGTGTACGAATTTTTATCTGTGTTAACTGCCATAATTATGCTGTTTTAACTTTTACACGTTTTAATCTTCGTTTTACATTTCCTTGAACCACATAATGGTCAATAGTTGGTGCAAAGACATTCATTAATAAGATTGCTAAGAAAACACCTTCTGGATAAGCCGGATTAAAAACTCGAATCATAATTGAAATAAAACCAATTAAGAAACCATATATCCACTTTCCTTTATTTGTTTGCGACGCTGTTACTGGATCTGTTGCCATGTAGACAGCACCAAATAAAACTGAACCAATGATTAAATGCTGCCAGAAAGGAACACTCATTAATCCATAAAACTTACTTGATTCACTTATCCATTCAGCTGAAACAACACCATTAAAAACTAGCCCCATTACTAAAGCGCCTATCAATGTCGAAAGAATTATTCTCCAGCTACCTACTTTAGTGAAAATCAAGAATAATGCTCCTATAATTATTAGGAACTTTGAAGTTTCTCCAACCGAACCAGGAATAATTCCCCAGAACATATCCCAATAATCAATACCTGCTAGTGAGGTGTTTTGAGCATAAGCTCCTAAAATTGTCTCTCCAGAGTAAGCATCTGGAGTACCTGCTGCTGCTGTAGCTCCATGAACCCAAACTTTATCTCCTGACATCCAAGTTGGATATGCAAAAAACAAGAATGCTCTTATGGTTAAAGCTGGATTAAGAATATTCATTCCCGTACCTCCAAAAACTTCTTTTCCGATGACAACACCAAAGACTACAGCAACTGACAACATCCAAAGCGGAATATCAACAGGAACAATTAATGGGACTAACATACCTGTTACCAAGTAGCCTTCTTCAACCTCATGACCTTTGATAATAGCAAAAATAAATTCTACCGCTAAACCTACTCCGTATGAGACTATTACCAACGGAAGTACTTTCCAAAGACCAATAACAAAGTTATCCCAAGTCCAAAACGAAGCTCCTAAAAATCCATCAGCAGACTCAATAAGGCCTTGTGCCAGATAATGTTGATAACCAGCATTGAACATACCGAATATAAGACATGGAACTAAAGCCATGATTACTGTATTCATTGTACGTTTTAAATCGTCTGCCGCTTTTATATGTGTACCGTTGTGAGTTGTCTCATTTGGCATGTATAAAAAAGTAAACAAGGCGTTAAATCCAGGAAGCCATTTCTTATCCTGATTCTTTACCTTAAAATTGTGTAAATTTTGTTTTAAACCCATTATCCTATCTCTTTAAGCATTAAGTCTAATCCTTCTCTTATTATTTTTTGGTGTGGTTGTTTTGACACACAAACAAACTCTGTAAGTGCAAAGTCCTCAGGTGCAACTTCATACATTCCTAAAGCTTCCATTTCATCTAAATCTTTGTACATACAAGCCTTTAAGATTTGCATTGGATAGATATCTAAAGGAAAAACTTCTTCGTAACTTCCGGTGATTACAAAAGCACGATGCTCACCATTTGTATTTGTATTTAATTCAAACTTTTTGTTAGGTGTTAACCAAGAAAAAGTCAGGGCTCTTGATGTAGATATCTTATTAAATATTGGTTTGTTCCAACCAAAAAATTCGTAATCATCACCTTCTGGAATGACAGAAATTACGTTACTATAATAGTCTAGATTGCCATCTGGTTTAACTTCTTTCCCTGATAAAACATTTCCAGATATAATTCTATCATTTCTGTCTTTATCCACCCCGTTATCGTAGACCATTGTTGCTACTTCAGCACCAATTTTAGTTTTAAAATATCGTGGTTTTTTTACTGAAGAACCAGCTAAAGCAATTGTTCTTTCAGCATTAAATTTCCCTGTTAAAAGCAGCTCGCCTATTATTATCAAGTCCTGAGCACTAACTGTCCAAACAACCTCTCCTTTGTTTACTGGATTGACTTTATTTATTAATGTTCCAACGTTTCCAGATGGATGTGGCCCAGAAACAGAATAATTAGTTGCATCTGCGAGGTTTGCAAGAGGTGAACTAGAACCTTTACTTGTAGAAACATGAACGCCACCTTCAGTTAATTTTGATAATGCTGAAACAGCAGCTTGCAATTCAGCTTCTTTACCTTTTAATACAAAATCCAAATCTGCTGCTAATGGTGCAGAAGCATAACCAGAAATAAAAATTGCTTTTGGAGTGTTATTTGGATTAGCTACAACATCGTATGGACGTTGCTTGATAAAAGCCCAACAACCCGAGGCTAGCAAATGAGATTTTAAATCATTTGTGTCAGAATTTGTGTCAAAGCTCCCATGCTCAACGTAAGTTTGTTGTTTATCTGCTGAAATCTTAATAGCCATAATTCGTCTTCTTTCACCACGCTCAACTTCAGTTACTTCTCCCGATACTGGAGATACAAACTTCATAGCTTCATTGTCTTTATTGTAAAACAATGTTTCACCAGCCTTAACTCGAGTACCCTCTTTGGCAACTAGCTTTGGTGTAATGCTGTGAAAATCTTCTGGTCTAATTGTGTAAGTATTGCTAATTATAGCAGCTTCGGTTGTTTTTTCGGCCTCGCCAACCAACTTTATATCTAAGCCTTTTTTTATTCTAATGTCTTTTGACATATATCTTAAGATTAGTTATCTAAAAATCGGTGCAAAAATACGAATTAAAGGTTAAATAAAATCGAGCTTAGATAAAATTTTTAGTTAATTGTTATTAAGCTATTTGTGTTGAAAACATTTTGTTTAACATTAGCTTCATTCTGTAATTAAATACTAAAAATTACTTAAACAATATCGTGATGGTTTTAGTTAGGGGTTAGGGTATGGATTTTGATTATCTTTGCATGTAATAGAAATATACGTCATGTTTAAAAAATCATTTTTTTTACTATCATTATTTATTTTTCCTCTTTTGAGTTTTTCTCAAATTAATGAAATCTTACCTCCAAATTTTATAAAGACCATCACTTTTAAAGGAAGTACAAGCCAGGCACAATTACCCATTTTAAGACTTGGAGAACCTTTTAGTCTTGAGTTTGACGCATTAACTGGTAATGAAGAAGATTTCTATTACAAAATAGAACATTTTAATTTCGATTGGACACCTTCTCAATTGGTAAAAGGCGAATATTTAAAAGGAATTGATAATATGCGAATTATCAATTATCAAAACTCTCTTAATACATTTCAAATTTATTCGCATTATGACTTAAATATACCCAACCAACAGACAAGAGGATTACTAAAATCAGGTAATTACATGATTACGATATATGATGATTATGACGAAGTTATGTTTTCTAGAAAATTTATGGTTGTAGAAAATATTGTATCCGTTGGAGTACAACCAAAACGTACACGTAATTTTGAAACAATTAATGAAAAACAAATTGTAAACATTAAAATTAATTCTGGAAATATAAATTTGAATAATCCATTAGAAACAATAAAAACTCTCATTATTCAGAATAATAATTTAAAGACTGCAATATCAAACCTTATACCTCAATTTACTGTTGGCAAAGAATTGTTATATCGTTATAACGATGAAGCTTCTTTTTGGGCAGGAAATGAGTATTTAAATTTTGAAAGTAAAAATGTACGCGCCGCAAATTTGGGAATTCAATTTATTGACTTACAAGATTTATACCACAGCTACTTATTCAAACAAATCAGTAGAAAAGAGAGACCGTACACATGGAATCCAGATATAAATGGTAATTTTTTAATAAACGCTATTGGTGTTAATAATCTAGATATACAAGCTGATTATACCGAAGTACACTTTACACTTATGAGTGAACAAATTTCCGGAAAAGATGTTCATGTATACGGCAATTTTAACAACTTTGCTATCGAAGATATGACGCGAATGTATTACAATAATGAGAGTGACAATTACGAATGTATTATTAAGCTAAAACAAGGTTTTTACAATTATAAATTTGTCACTGTAGATAGTGGTGGTTTTGTAGATGAAGGTGCTATAAGTGGTAATTTTTGGCAAACCGAAAACAACTACAAAGTTTTAGTCTATTACAGAAATTTAGGTGGACGTTATGACAGACTCATTGGATTTGGAGAAGCAAATTCTGAACGTATTACAAATTAATATCTAGATTTCTTTTAAAGTACTTTTGTAAGTATCTTGATGGTTTTTAGACAGATCCAAGAACTAATTATAGTATTACAAAATGCATCAAGACCTTCAACTGTTTTCAGAATTATGCGATTATCTTTTAGCAGAAGAGAAAAATAATCCTGTAGCGCAACCTATTGCCACTTCAGAGGTATATCAAAAATTAAACTTATCACTCGATGATGACGGTATTATAAATCAAGAATTAATCTCTACCTTAAAATCAATTATAAAGCATACGCCTAAAACTGCATCTAAATCTTTTTTTAATCAACTTTTTGGTGGTCGAATTGGAAAAGCCACTCTTGGTGATTTATTAGCAGTCATGCTCAATAACAGCATGTATACTTATAAAGTTGCAGGTCCTCAAGTAGGCATTGAAAAAGAAATTATAGATAATATTTGTAAACTTTCAGGTTACAAAAAATATAGTGGAGGCACTTTAGCTGCTGGTGGCTCTATGACTAATTTCATGGCATTGCTAATGGCTAGAGATTATAAATTCCCTGAGATTAGAACTGAAGGAATTAGCCAAAAAATAACACTTTATACTTCTGAGGCATCCCATTATTCTATTTCAAAAAATGCTGTCTTATCTGGTATCGGAAGAAACTATGTAAGACAAATTAAGACTAATCAAAAAGGTGAAATGAGTGCAACTCATTTAGACGAAGTCATACAACAAGATATTGCAGATGGTCGCATACCATTTTTCGTAAATGCAACTGCTGGCACCACAGTTTTAGGTGCTTTTGATGATATCACTGCATTAAGTAAAGTCTGTAAAAACTATAATCTATGGTTACATGTCGATGGCGCTTATTGCGGGAGCGTAATTTTTAGTAATAAACACAAACACCTTGTTAATGGATTAGAATTAACCGATTCATTTAGTGTCAATGCCCATAAAATGTTAGGCACACCTTTAGGTTGCTCTATAATTATAACACAACATATATCACAGCTACATCATTCGTTTTCTAATGAAGCCGATTACTTGTACCAAACAGATGGTGATGATTTTAACCTTGGTAAAACCTCTTTACAGTGCGGTCGTCGAAATGATGCTTTAAAACTATGGACACTATGGAAATCTGTCGGAACTAAAGGGCTTGAAAAAATTGTTGACCATCAATTTGAATTAGCTAAAATAGCAAGAGATTATATCAATTTTAATCCAGATTATACACTTTATAGTTTTGAAGATTCTATTTCGGTTTGTTTTAACTATAAAGACATACCTGCAAATTTACTTTGTACTGGGTTATATGAAGATTCTGAACTTATGGTTGGGTTTGGTAAGTTTAATAAAAAAGAGTTTATAAGAATGGTGACTATAAATACTGTTTTGGAAAAAGAAGACATCCACAACTTTTTCAAAACCTTAGAAACCTATGCCTCTAAATCTTTGTTAAAAAATGTAGTTAACTAATATTACAAGCTTAGACAGATAAAAAAATACCTTATCTTCGTTTAGAATTAAATAAGCAATGGTACAACAAGTTACAAGCGGAATTAAAATTTCGGTAGAAACTGATTTTGAGGGTACATTTTATAAAAGCTATAAGATGAATTTTGCCTTTGCATATAAAGTTACAATAGAAAACCAGAGTAACGATGTTGTTCAACTTAACTCGCGTTACTGGAAAATTAAGGATGCTTTAAATAATATTGAAGTGGTCCGTGGCGAAGGTGTTATTGGACAAAAGCCCATTTTACAACCAGGAGAATCACACATCTATAACTCTGGATGTTTACTAAGCTCTCCTTTTGGAAGCATGCATGGGTATTACAATATGATTAACTTTTCTAATTCTAAAAAATTTAAGGTTTACATTCCTTCTTTTAAATTAAGTGCTCCTTTTTCTTTGAATTAAGAATTAAAATTTTTTTGATACTCAAATCGAAATATCTTTCCATTCTGATTGATATGAAAAAATTGACAATTTGAATAGTGTACAAACTTATAGTTTGAATTAATATCAAAGTTTTCATTATTAACTTTATAAATACCATCACAATCTACATTTCCATAGGGTGAAATTCTTCGAAATCTAAATTCAGTGTTTTTATCTAAATCATAAATTTCGAACCAAGCACCAGCTGCAATACCACCAAGCCATTGTGCATTTTCTTGCCTTACTTTATTATGTTTTGGTTGAATAGTTCCAACTAAACTTGGACTGTAACCTTTTAGTAGATCTAAAAACAAGCGTCTATTTTCTTTTGCTACAGAAGAGGTAAACTGATTAATTTCTCCTTTGTCTGTAACACGATATACAAAATCTTCGGTATCTGCTAATACGACGTTTCCAATTGTACTTGCCGTAAACCATTTAGATTTAATCAAGGATATTTTCAACTTTTCATTGGTTACAGAAGCAATTAATGCATCTGTTACAAATCGTGCACAATTACATGCTTGACCAATAAATGCTGCATATCTAATAAAACCTTCATTTTGTCTTTTCGTTATGTGTGTTCTTGCTAAATCATAATTGATAGTATTACATATGGATGCATATAAATCACCATCACCGTGAGTTAATTTTGGATTTGTTGCAAGGAACTTTAAAATCTCATCTAAATTCTGAATCTTGTCCTCTTTAATCTTTGCTTTGATAGGAAAATTCAATTCAAAATCCGTCTCTTTTCCTCTAACGCGTCCGTTTGGTGAAGGTGTAATATATCGTCCAAAATCATGGTACTCTAAATCGCACGTTTTCTTGTCTATCAATATCAAAGCTGCATGACCAGCACGAACATGTTTTTTATTTCCAATAAAAGCAAATCTCAGTAATTTTGAATACCATTCCTTGGCATGAGAAACAATAGTTTCGGGGTAAGCCATAGTTATTATGAAAGCATCATTTTGGAGCATAATCACAGAAATAAATAGTCAGTTGCTGTAGTCTTCCTAATAAGAAGTAACTTACAAAAATTAATCAATAATTAAGTTTTCATTAAGAGATGCTTTTAAGAAAACTCCTTTAAAAATTGTACTTTTGCACTTTCAAAATTTATAATTAAAAACACACTATAAAATGGGAAAAGGATTCTTCAATGTACCAATCGCTGTTAATGAGCCTGTAAAATCTTATGCTCCTGGTTCTCCTGAGAGAGAAGCTGTTGCTGAAGCATACAAGACTATGTTTAATAGCAAAACTGAAGTACCAATGTATATTAATGGTAAAGACGTAAAAACTGGAAACACCAGAACTATGTCTCCACCACATGACCATAAACATATAGTTGGGGAATACCATTTAGCAGAGCAATCTCATGTGAACGAAGCCATAGCCACAGCCCTTGAAGCACGTAAAACTTGGTCCCAATTACCTTGGGAACAACGCACAGGAATATTTTTAAAAGCTGCTGAGTTAATTGCTGGTCCTTACAGAGCAAAGATTAATGCTGCAACAATGATTGCACAATCAAAAACGGTACACCAAGCTGAAATTGATGCGGCTTGTGAATTGATTGATTTTTTACGTTTCAACGTACAGTTCATGACTGATATCTATCATGAGCAACCAGAGAGTACTTCTGGAGCATGGAATAGATTAGAGTACAGACCACTTGAAGGTTTTACATATGCAGTTACACCTTTTAACTTTACAGCTATTGCAGCTAACTTACCTGCTTGTATGGCAATGATGGGCAATGTAGTGGTTTGGAAGCCAAGTGATAGCCAGATTTTTTCAGCTAAAGTTATTATGGACGTTTTTAGAGAAGCTGGTGTACCAGATGGCGTTATTAACGTTGTATTTGGAGATCCTGTTATGATCACTAATACAGTAATGGCTAGCCCAGATTTTTCTGGATTACACTTTACAGGTTCGACCTATATATTTAAAGAACTTTGGAAACAAATCGGAAACAACATCCACAACTACAAAACGTATCCAAGAATTGTGGGAGAAACTGGTGGGAAAGATTTTATCGTTGCCCACAAATCTGCTAATGCACAACAAGTAGCAACAGCTATTTCTCGTGGGGCTTTTGAATTTCAAGGCCAAAAGTGTAGTGCAGCTTCAAGAGCATACGTACCATCTAACCTATGGCCTGAGGTAAAAGCCTCTGTGATTAAAGATGTAAACTCTTTTACAATAGGTTCTCCTGAAAATATGAGCAATTTTATAACTGCTGTGATACATGAAGGTTCGTTTGATAAACTGGTAAAATATATTGATGAAGCAAAAGCTGATGCTGAGATTATAGTTGGTGGTGGTTATGACAAATCAAAAGGTTACTTTATAGAACCTACAGTTATTGTAACATCTAACCCAAAATACACAACAATGTGTACTGAGCTTTTTGGTCCAGTAATTACAATTTATGTGTATGATGAAAATGACTATACAACAACTCTTAAATTAGTTGACGAAACTAGCGAATATGCTTTAACTGGTGCTATTTTATCTACGGATAGATATGCCATACAAGAAGCAACAAACATTTTACAAAATGCTGCTGGTAACTTCTACATTAATGACAAACCAACTGGAGCAGTTGTAGGGCAACAACCATTTGGTGGTGCAAGAGCATCAGGCACAAATGACAAAGCTGGTAGCGCATTAAATTTGTTACGCTGGGTATCACCTCGCATGATCAAAGAAACATTTGTTACGCCAACAGATTATAGATATCCATTTTTAGAAGAATAAACAATATCAACACCATAAAAATTGCCTTAACTTAAATGTTGAGGCTTTTTTATTGAATAGGATTACACCATTAAATTCATATATTTGAACTCTCCTTTTATATTTCCTACATGAAAAACCTTTATTTCTTCTTAATGCTTTTGTTATGCATTAAATCAATTGGACAAAACAGATTAGATCGCTTGGATAAATCCGATATGGAAACCTCGATTTTATTTTCAGCATTCCCTTTGATTGATGTCTCGAGTTATCAAACATCAATTAATTCAGTTTATACTTTTTATCAGACCTATAAATCATTAGTTGAAAGAGATAGTCAAAATCGATTTCTTGACTTAGAGACTTTTAAATTAAAAGCTGATGATGATTTCAGGAATAATAAAATGTCAATTGCAATTTTAAGTACAGATTTTGAAATCATAAAAGAAGATGCTTTAGCAAATGGCAATATTTATATTGACTCGGAAGGTTATATCATGAAATCCGAAAATGCAGCATCTATTTTTGAAAGAAAAGAATTAACTATCGCAACACCCTTAAGAACAAAACACAAAGGTCTCAATGTCACTTTTAAT
>CAJQQC010000024.1 GCA_905480385.1 uncultured Winogradskyella sp. | reverse complement strand
CCAAATTGGGGAAGTCAAAAATCAAAGCTTGAAGCTATTGATGTTTCAAAACTTAGTGCTGAAGAAAAAACATGGCATAGTTTTCTTATGACCTCCCGAGAAGATAGACCTGATGTTGCAAAATCAGCAATAGCAGAACATTCGGAAAGTCCCTTAATTAATTGGTTAGCTACAACACCAGCTGATTTTAATACTTTTAAAACATTTGCTAAAAAATTTCCTGAGCAAGCGTCGGCAGCTTATAATATGATGTCGTATGCTTATTTAAGAGGAGATTATGGTGAGCCAAATCAAGAGATGGCAATGGATTATATAGAACGTTCTCAACAAATGCACTATGGACCAAACTCTTATGATTCAATGGCAGAACACTATGCATCTATAGGGGAATATCAAAAAGCACTAGAACTTCAATTGAAAGCAGTTGATTTTGCCCAATTTGGTTCTCCTTATTGGAATTTTGCAAGAATATATTATGCAAAAGTGAACCAAGAGGATATCTCTAAACAATTAATAAAAAATCAAAAAGAAGCTCAAGATGCAATAACAGCAAATGACTATGAGACATATTCAAAGTTTATGCATCCAGATATTAATCATATGACAGGAGACTCTAATTTGTCACCTTTTTATACGTTTAATAAAGCCTCATTTGAGAGGGAACGAGTAATTACTTGGAAAAGATTTGAATTAGAAAATATGGATGTGAATTATTCTCCAGATATGAAAACAGCTGTTCTTACATTCTATGCGTCAGGAAGTTATATTTTTAATGATACTGACAAAGAGGTTGCATATAGTACAAGAGGTTCTTCCGTTTGGGTTAACACTGATCAAGGATGGAAAATTATGCATAGCTCCTGGGCTCCCAACAAAAATGGAGTTGGAATACCTAATTAATTTTCAATTAAACATTATCAATTTGAATAGTTTTAAAACTCTAAATTCAAATAAAACAGTATCTAAATAGTCATCAGAGATGGTGACTTTTTTTTCAACTTTAAAATATTTTAAAATGAAAAAACTACTCATAATTTTCATATTATCTATTTTCTCTTGCCAACCACAAAAAAAAATATCCAACGATGAAGTTGTGGAGGCATTTGAGGCCTTTTTTGAAGCATTAGATAATGACTTAGTTCATTTTGAAACTTTAGTTACAGATGACTTTTTTATCTTTGAAAATAGTAGACATTATACCAAAGATGAATTTATTGAATTTGTAACAACTTTTGATATCATCAGTGCAAAACGAAAATTCGAAGATCTATCTATAGATACCGATTACAACTCTGCGCATATTTCCTTAAAGCATTATGGAGAATTTATTGTAAACACACCCGATGGAAAAGTTAAGCTAGAATTTGAGTGGCTAGAAAGTACTTATGCTATTAAGATAAATAATAAATTAAAGTTTAAGTTTTATTTTTCACAAGCTATAAAAGAAAATTCATCTATTATTCTGGCAGAGTAAATAAAGCTAATATTTGTTATTTAGTTTTATATCATAACATCTTTTGCCACTCGGAGGATATGTGATTTTTTTGTTTATATTTATATTATTAATTAATAAATCAATTAAAATGAGAAAACTGACCCTATTATTACTGTTTTTAGCTTTGGTTTACGGATGTAATTCAAATGATCATCAAACAGAATTTAAAAAAAATACTGATATGGCTAAGTCATATTTTAAACTTCATGAGGTAGAAGATGCAGAAGCAATGTTTGAATATCTCCATCCTGATATGGAATGGCATATGCCCGGTTATGGCATGCCACTAGGTGGTATTGATGAAGTAAAAGCTGCTCTTTTAGGATATCAAGATAATTTTGAGGACCTGTCATTTACTGCAGAATATTGGTTACCTGGTGTAAATTCAGATACAGGCATCCCTGATGGTAGTACACGTGTTTATGGAAATTGGAAAGCAACTCATACCGCTTCAGGTAAAAAAGTTGATCTAACATCATACCACTCTTTTGAATTTAAAGATGGTAAAATTTTCAAGGGTGGCGATTGGTTCGATTTAGGAGGTATGATGAATTCATTAATCCCTGAAGCTCCAGTAGAGAAAGACACAGATAGTGAATAATAAATTTCTTTTTACTTTAAAAAAAAATTAAAACTCTGAACTTTTGTTTAGAGTTTTTTTTTATTAAAAGCTTAGTCAGTGTTACAAATTATTTTTGGTGACTTATATCATATTTATATGTACTGTCATGATATTTAAGTAAATATCAAAATTTTATGTCTTATTTTAATACATCTGTTTTAAATATTTATAGCTCACCAATTATTGTTAATCAGTATTTAAGAATAAATCAATCAAGGTTGTAACTTTGCATATGATAATAAATAAAATATAATATATGCATAGAGCAGGATTTGTAAATATAATAGGTAATCCAAACGTTGGTAAATCAACCTTAATGAATGCTTTTATCGGCGAAAAATTATCAATCATTACGTCTAAGGCCCAAACCACACGTCATCGTATTTTAGGTATTGTTAATGGTGATGATTTCCAGATGATTCTCAGTGATACACCAGGAATTATTAAACCAGCTTATGAGTTGCAATCTTCTATGATGGACTTTGTAAAATCTGCTTTTGAAGATGCTGACGTACTTATCTATATGGTTGAAATAGGGGAGAAAGAGCTAAAAGATGAGGCTTTTTTTAAGAAAATTACCAATTCAAAAATTCCTGTTTTATTACTATTAAATAAGATTGATAATTCCAATCAAGAACAATTAGAAGAACAAGCACAATTGTGGCAGAGTAAAGTGCCTAATGCAGAGTTTTTTCCAATTTCTGCTCTACAAGGATTTAATGTTCAAAACGTGTTTGAACGTATAAAAGAATTATTACCTGAGTCTCCTGCATTTTATCCTAAAGACCAATTAACCGATAAGCCAGAACGCTTTTTTGTTAACGAAGCCATCAGAGAGAAAATTCTTTTACATTATAAAAAAGAAATTCCGTATGCTGTAGAGGTAGATACAGAAGAGTTTTTTGAAGAAGAAAAAATCATCAAAATTCGCTCTGTAATTATGGTCGAGCGAGACACTCAAAAAGGAATTATTATTGGTCATAAAGGTTCAGCACTTAAACGTGTTGGTGTGGAAGCTAGAAAAGATTTGGAGAAATTCTTTGGCAAACAAGTACACTTAGAGTTGTACGTAAAAGTCAACAAAAATTGGAGAAGCAGTGAAAGACAATTAAAACGTTTTGGTTATAACCAATCATAATCTTTACACATATTTAAAATGTGTAATTTAATTTTATCTTTGCAACCGCTTACAGGATATGTAATGCAAAGTAAATCAAAAAGATATGAGTAATATAGTAGCTATAGTTGGGCGTCCTAATGTAGGTAAATCAACTTTCTTCAATAGATTAATTCAGCGTCGTGAAGCGATTGTAGATGCCGTTAGCGGTGTAACCAGAGATAGACATTACGGAAAAAGTGATTGGAATGGTAAAGAGTTTTCGCTTATCGATACTGGTGGTTATGTCGTTGGGAGCGACGATATTTTTGAAGCTGAGATTGATAAACAAGTAGAATTGGCAATAGATGAAGCGGATGCTATTATTTTCATGGTTGATGTCGAAAGTGGTGTGACAGGAATGGATGAAGACGTTGCACAACTACTTCGTAAATCTAAGAAACCGGTTTTTTTAGCAGTCAATAAGGTCGATAATTACAAAAGAGCAGAAGATGCTGTAGAATTTTATTCTTTAGGACTTGGTGAATATTATACCATAGCAAGTATCAATGGAAGCGGAACTGGAGATTTATTAGATGCACTTGTTGAAGCCTTACCAGATGTCGAAGAGGAAGAAGAAGTAGACGAATTACCAAGATTTGCAGTAGTTGGGCGACCTAATGCAGGTAAGTCTTCATTTATCAACGCACTAATTGGTGAAGACAGATACATCGTTACTGATATAGCTGGAACAACAAGAGATTCTATTGACACAAAATATAACCGCTTTGGTTTCGAATTTAATTTGGTAGATACTGCCGGAATTAGACGTAAGTCCAAAGTAAAAGAAGACTTAGAGTTTTATTCAGTAATGCGAAGTGTCAGAGCTATCGAACACTCTGATGTATGCTTACTCGTTTTAGATGCAACGCGAGGCTTTGATGGGCAAGTACAAAATATTTTTTGGTTGGCACAACGAAATCGTAAGGGTATAGTCATCTTAGTTAATAAATGGGATTTGGTAGAAAAAGAAACAAAAACCGCTAAGGAATTTGAGACTTTTATAAGAAAACAAATCGAGCCTTTTACAGACGTGCCAATTGTTTTTATTTCGGTATTAAATAAACAACGAATTTTTAAGGCTATAGAAACTGCTGTGGAAGTTTATAATAACCGCTCAAAACGAATTAAAACAAGTGTATTAAATGATGTTTTGCTACCAATCATTGAAAACTATCCACCACCTGCTTATAAAGGTAAGTTTGTCAAGATTAAGTATATCATGCAATTACCAACGCCGCAGCCACAGTTTGCATTCTTTTGTAATTTACCTCAGTATGTCAAAGAACCTTATAAGCGTTACCTAGAAAATAAACTAAGAGAAAAATTTGATTTTCATGGTGTCCCTGTAAGTGTATACATGCGCAAAAAATAGTATTTTTACTGGTCTATGATAAAATTGAGATTACTGATTACATTGCTTTTTGTTTTTGGAAGTACGTCTTGTATGCTTGCACAAGATTCTCCACCCTCTATTATTGCTTCAGGAAATCAAAATTATTGTACGAATTCCTTTGTACCCATAGTTTCTAGTGTCAGTATTACGGATCCAGATGTCTCTGATAACACCTTAGGCACTGTATCAATTCAAATATCAGTGGGATATGTTTTTGGAGCAGATCAATTACAACTCACAGGGACTCATCCAACTATTTCTTCGTTTTGGGATGCCAATCAGGGAAAACTTGTGTTAAATGGAATTTCGGGTATTACAGGTACTGCAACTTTTGCTGAATTTGAAGCTGCAATTTTTGATGTTATTTTCTTTACAACCCAAACAGTTTTTACAGAAGACCGGCAAATTTCAATAAATCTGGGAGGTGCAAATTTTCTACCATCTACTGGTCATTATTATTTTTATGAGCAAAGTTTAAATATAACCTGGACTTCAGCACGAAATGCAGCAGCAGCACAAAATTATTTTGGCTTACAAGGATATCTAGCAACTTTAACTACTAATGAGGAAGCACAATTGTCTGGTGAGCAAGCTACTGGAACAGGTTGGATTGGTGCAACCGATGAACTAAATGAAG